>PIVX01000488.1 GCA_003353785.1 Gammaproteobacteria bacterium
CCTTAGTACGTAGTCACAACATGTCAAAGTCATTATCACAACATCAATCGAGTATGTATGTACCTCATTAAATGTATGATTTATTGCACCGCTTTTTTACAGGGTGTACGTTTACAAAAAATTCACACAAATCCACGGCTCGGCTCACAGATATTTCTTGTCCGAAATTCTCAAATTGAGCGGAGTGGATTGCAAATATAAGATTAGTGTTAGGTGATGGTAAGCAACAGAAAGTGATTTGTTTGGTACTATTAAGCGTTTGTGATTGCTATATTAAGAGTTTGTGATTGTGATTGTGATATAGGTTTGTAAATTTATATTGGTTTGTTTGTGATTGTGATACATGAATGTTGATGATTGTAATTGTTTGTGATTGTGAGGAATTTGTGTTTGATGATTGTAATTGTGATGATTGCAATTGTTGATCGATGATTGTTTTGGTGTTTGATCTTTTGTGTGTTATGCAGTGATGTGTTTGTTTATGCAGTGTTTGTTTTAAAAAAGATAGTTTGTGTCTGCGTCGTTTGTGTATATTACCTTTAACAGATTTCAACGAACCAATCGTTGCCCCTGCTTTTATTTCATTAAAATACTGCATAAACAAACACTGTGCATCAAACAGAGCATAATTAAATATTTGCCTATTATATTATGTGTGTTAGGACTTAGGAGTAGCTGTTAAGTTATTTGTATATTGTATATTGTATATTATTATTTGTATATATT
>PIVX01000489.1 GCA_003353785.1 Gammaproteobacteria bacterium
AAGTTTATAGATGGTGGATAATATGTCAGATAGTATTGACGCAATTGCCGAGAGTATCATAGCTGAAAGTAAACAGGAATCATTAAGCATACCTTCGGTTAATAATCTGTTTAACAAAAAACTTAAAATATGGTGAAAAAGATTACTACCGTGAATTGGAAAATTTAGTCAAAACACTATCAAAATAAGTTAGTAAAAAAAATTTGATACTGACTTTCTAGGTGTTTACACACTTACGATGACACTTCCAAAAATATTATTCTAAGAGATTAAAGAAACTTCATATTTTTTGTCTATATTATAAAAAGGCTCATAAGTATAGTGAAAATATCAAAGCAATAGCTATATCTTCATGCTCGATGTGTTTAAAATTTATCTACAGTAACATCACAGTGTTCAGTGTTAATATTGTGCTGCTGGAGATGCTTTATAAAAATATCTATTTGTGTTTTGGTTGGTCTATAATGCCCACTATGATTTTTAATTTCTATTAACTCTCCTTTAGCGTTTATCTTTAATGTTCCTGCTGATACTACAGAAGCAGATTTATTCATTGAACTATGGTAAAAAAATGGATTATCTAGCGCACCACCGTGGTTAAAAATAGATAATTCGCCATGCTGATTTAACGTAAAAGCTGCATTATTCATTCGGGATTTTGCGCTCATACCAATAGTAGTGAAAGGAGTGAATCTAGATTTTATTTTATGATCTTGATCATAAA
>PIVX01000490.1 GCA_003353785.1 Gammaproteobacteria bacterium
AATAATCAATGGAGTAGATACTCTTGAAACCGAGGAACCAATACAAATAGATTCGCCCTCAGCAGAAGAATTGCATGCTGCCCGCCAAGCACAATTAGCATTTTCTGGCGCTGATGATGACGATTATGGCGATCTTATGATTGAAGATAATCCCCAATATCTTCATTATTATGATCATGAACAAGCAGCAGCATCTGCAATAATTCAGGGAGCTGTGACCTCTGAACCAACAGATAACGCTTCTGATCATATACCCTTGCCCTTTGTCATCAGCGAACATAGGGAAGAAGATAATGCTTCTATATCAGGAGATTCTCTTTCCTCTTCTGAGAACCTAGACACAGACTCTGATCTAGACTCAGAAATTAGCGCTGAAACTTATGAATCTTTTCTGACTCATAAAGGTAGACAAAGAATATAAGAATCCTGTCATTACTTGTCTCAAGATAGAACTTTTGATCTTGAATATGAAAGGGACAAGTAATAGCAATACGACCGGACATAACTTCTAGACTTAATCTGCCCGAAACAGACCTTTTCGAACAACTTACAAACAACAGATTAGCTAGAGCATGATCAGTCTTACCTATGACTGACCAATTAGATCCATTCGATGGAAATTTCTCCATTATCCAATGACGACTGGAAACAGTCATTTCTAAGACTTAGATTTGACCCAGCTGTAGACGGATATGGCTACTCAGATAAATTCTGTCCTAGCCC
>PIVX01000491.1 GCA_003353785.1 Gammaproteobacteria bacterium
GACAAATGAAATGGAACGATCATGGATCTTTGGCACTCGGCGACGGCAAGAACCAAGCTTATGGACCGATGCTCATCACAAGGACTATGGATCAAATCAACATCAATGGACCAATGGACACAAGAATTGGACATGCTTGGATGGCGACACCTCGCTGTTGGGAGTGTCGCGAGCGACCGGAATGAATAGAATTAGAAGCATGTTTTGTGATATTTGATATATGTGATTTTGTATTGTAGATTCATTGTCTTGTTTTGCTTGTTGATCTAGCGGTCGAACCGCCTTGTTTGTACTGTTTTGCTATTGGATAAAGCATTCGTCGCCTTCGTTGTTGTTGTTGGACATTGGACTTCGGTCAAGTGGTGCCGACCCGAACCGTTCCAGCCTTTTCTTCAGTCGGAGGTCTGGTCAACAAAGAAGTCATTGGTCGAAAGAAGGAGAAGTGTTTGTCAAGGATCATCAACAAAGAAGAAGTGTTCATCTCTTGTCAAACATCCAAACTATTGTTGTGTTGTGGTTGGTGGATTGCAAACAAAAGACAAAGCCAACAAGTGGAGGAACAAGTAGTAAGTAAGCTGTGTCATAACAATCATACTGTACCATAGAGTTGTGTCATAGCATCGTATACCGTAATAGTCGTTGACAGTTGTATAAGACAAATATAGTCATACATACAGTCATACGCAAGGTCGTGCTTTGTAAGAGACATCGCACATACAG
>PIVX01000492.1 GCA_003353785.1 Gammaproteobacteria bacterium
CACGTGGATGTCTACAAATTTCGCAAGGACCTGATTTGGTGGAGGAACCAGATCCTATTGGGCGCGCGCGGCATCAAATTTGTCGATATTTTGCGCGCAAGAGATAGAGGTGACATTCATGTGCTCACCGACGCGTCAACCGGTATAGGCATGGGAGGATGGAATAAGAACGGGAACTGGTTCCGGTTCCGCTGGACCGACCATCCCAACAAAGTGTTCTTCAGAGATCCGAAGAAGCCAGATATATTTTGGAAGGAAATGTGCGCGATTGCCACAGCCTGCCTGATCTGGGGCAAGAATTGGTCCGGCAAGGCTGTGACCTTTTGGTGCGACAACGAAGCCTGCGTCTACAGCATCGCCAAGCGCAGCTGTAGCTTCGAGAGGGACGACGTTATGTGGCTGATAAGAATCATCGCGGATTGCGCGAACCAGAACGGATTTCATCCGTTCATCATCCACATCAAAGGTAAAGATAACCTTACTGCGGATGCCCTGTCGCGCTTCGACTTAAAGAAGTTCCAAGCAGATATCGAAGATGTCCAGATGGACAATGCAGCAACGGTTTGTGAACCAGCGCTGGATGTGATTTTGAAAAAGTGCTTTAAGAAACACTTCTAATTTAATTTATTTAACATTTTTGTTGCGCTTGATTCAGTCTATACAGGAGCTCAATGAAGTCGAACAAGATCTCCTCTGCAGTGGCATCAGCGACGGCTACCG
>PIVX01000096.1 GCA_003353785.1 Gammaproteobacteria bacterium
TGAATTTATGGTCTTTGTGATAATTAATAATATCTTTACTTTCGTCTTTAAAAAACTGAAGAAGCTTTTTAATGAACGCTACATTATTTGCTAGAGCAAGAGGGTGTTTAGGCGGTAGACTAATTCTCGCCAGATAAAAAAGCACAGTTGATGAAATCTATAATATCAGTAGGCCATCTTTTTACAATTAGTTAAAGAAAAGAAGAAAAGCTATTCAGGCTGCATGATTTTCAAAATATGAATGTTATGCAATTCTACGCAAGTATCCCGGTCAGACCCGAATTTGAGTTAATGGCATGTTTGAATAGAACTTTGATATGTACAAAATATATGCATTATGATATAATGAGCTATTACTAAATAAAATAATATTTTCACGGAAGGAGTTAGCAGCAAATTTCCGTGAGCATATGAATAAAATTCTATTTAAAATAAGTATATTACTATCATCTTTCACATTTCCAATGGTATTGTCTGCGAACCAAACTCCTGTAACCATATTGAGTTATAAGCCAAAAGTAGAATTAACAGGCAAGTTAGGTTATAGCCCAAAAAAGTCAGCTAAACGTAATATAGCTCGTTTGGGATTCGTCTTACCTATATTTCAGCAGATGGATAGATATATGACTTTTCTAAGTGTGATTGGCATGAAAGATTCAGCAAAACACTTAGAAGGTAATTTTGGAGCAGGTCATAGGTTATATATTAATCCCAAATGGATATTAGGTGGTTATGGTTTTTATGATGCTAGGAGAACAGAGAATAATAATTTAATCCAGCAGATGACTTTTGGAATAGAGGCTTTATCAAAAAATCTAGAGTGCAGGGGTAATATATATGTTCCATTTGGCAAAAGCCATGATTTGGGTTCACGGAATATATATAATATAAACTATAGCCAACATCATCATACAACAACATTTAAAAATTCAAGACAAAATCTAACAGAAATTGGATTATATGGCTTTGATATTGAGGCAGGTGGTTCTTTGCCAAGATATGCTAAATACGAAGGTTTCTTAGCATTTTATTATTTCAATGCAAAAAACATTAACTCTGTAACAGGCATACGTATAAGAGCTAACTATATATTAACGCACTGGTTCTCTATAGAAGTAGAAAGCAATATAGATAAGACAATAAGTCATACTAGTTACTTAGGTGTGAAATTAAACTGGAATTTCAATTCACATACAAGTAAGAGCTTCCAAACATCTATTAATAGAAAGATGACTCAGTTGCCTGTTAGAGATATTGATGCTGTAACTGCTGTTAGAGAGAATATTCCAATAATCATATTTGAAGATACTGTGGCAGGTAGAGTTGCAGCTATTTTACCAAAGGAAGCATTAACAGACGGCAGTATAATAGATGCTAATGTTCCTATTGGTATGAAAGATATTAATAAATCCACTAATTTAATATCTGATATTGCAATAATTTCAAAGGATGGCGAGATTGTCCATTATGTTGGTAGTAATGATAGTTCTAAAAAAGTAACCCAGCAAGAATTAGATGATAATAATATTGCCAATATTAATATAAATGTTATAGACAAAAAAACGAACGATAAGTTTAGAAAAAATATAGCTAAAATTAATGTATCTAAAGGCACGATGACTCATCAAGAGTCAGTAACATTTGGGCTGGTTACTCCTAAAGAAGCAAGACAAGATGGTAATTTAACAGAAACAGAAGCAGTAGAGGCTGGTATTAAAAATGGCTTAACCAAAGACCAGTTAATAAATGATAATGGCTTAGACAACAATACGGTTAAACAAGTAGCCGAATCAAATTCAATTACTCCAAAACAAGCGGTAGATAGTGGAATACTAACCCCAGAAGAAGCGGTAGAAGCTGGTATTAAAAATGGTTTAAGCAAAAACCAATTAGTAAATGATAATGGTTTAGATAACAATACAGTTAAACAAGTAGCCGAATCAAATTCAATTACTCCAAAACAAGCGGTAGATAGTGGAATACTAACCCCAGTAGAAGCGGCAGAAGCTGGTATTAAAAATGGGTTACGTAAAAACCAATTAGTAAATGATAATAGTTTAGATAACAATATAGTTAAACAAGTAGCCGAATCAAGTTCAATTACTCCAAGGCAAGCGGTAGATAGTGGAATATTAACTCCAGCAGAAGCGGTAGAAGCTGGAATTAAAAATGGGTTACGTAAAAACCAGTTAGTAAACGACAATGGTTTAGGTGATAATATAGTTAAGCAAGTAGCTCAATCAAATTCAATTACTCCAAGACAAGCTATAGATAGTGGGATACTAACTCCAGAAGAAGCAACAGAGGCTGGAATTAAAAATGGGTTAAACAAAAACCAGTTAGTAAATGATAATAGTTTAGATAACAATATAGTTAAACAAGTAGCCGAATCAAATTCAATTACTCCAAGGCAAGCTATAGATAGTGGGATACTAACTCCAGCAGAAGCGGCAGAAGCTGGTATTAAAAATGGGTTACGTAAAAACCAATTAGTAAATGATAATGGTTTAGATAACAATACAGTTAAACAAGTAGCCGGATCAAATTCAATTACTCCAAAACAAGCGGTAGATAGTGGAATATTAACTCCAGCAGAAGCAACAGAGGCTGGAATTAAGAATGGGTTAAACAAAAACCAGTTAGTAAATGATAATAGTTTAGATAACAATATAGTTAAACAAGTAGCTCAATCAAATTCAATTACTCCAAGGCAAGCTATAGATAGTGGGATACTAACTCCAGAAGAAGCAGCAGAGGCTGGTATTAAAAATGGCTTAACCAAAGACCAGTTAGTAAATGATAATGGCTTAGACAACAATACGGTTAAACAAGTAGCCAAGTCTGGAGCTATTAACCCTAGACAAGCTATAGATAGTGGAACACTAACTCCAGAAGAAGCCGCTGCCGCTGGAATGAATAATGGATTAACAAAAATTCAATTAGAAAATGATAATGGTATATCATCTGATGCAGT
>PIVX01000493.1 GCA_003353785.1 Gammaproteobacteria bacterium
TTTGGATCAGGATTACCATTAATATCTATTCCCTCATTTTCCATTAGAGCCTTAATCGCCTCTATCGCAGGTTGTTGATCTTTTAATATTTGATCATCTGAATTTGGAGGTGGCAAATTTTTCCTAATCATATTAAGAATTACTTCAACATATTCTTGTCCATTTCTATACTCTTTTAAGTCATCATCAAAGTCCTTTTTTAAATATTCAAAATACTCTGTACTAGAAAACATATCCTTATCAAGAGTATATTCAATTATCCCATCTAGTTTTATTTCTAATATTTCATCCTTTTGTGCAGCTTCAATCAGTTCCTGAAAGCTATAGCAGTCATGTGCTGCCATTAAATCTTTAATTTCTTTTATCTTTGCATATAAATTATTATCTTTTTCTTTAAATTCTTCAGTGTCATCATCATAATTCAAACAGCCATCACATTGCTCATCACTTAAGTAATTAACAAGTAGCTCAAGTATTTCTAGATCTTCATCTCTATCTGGCCCTAAAAGTTCTTTTATATTTACACTGCTTGATGGATCATGGATACCCAGTTTACTTCTCAAAGACTGTTGAATACTATTGTTATCGCTGTAGAACTTCAGGGCTAGGGTATCAAAAGCGTTCATGCCATCGTTTAGTACATTATCATCTCTGTCACTAATTTCTGTTAATATTCCCAACGGATATAATTTATCTACCACCATTTTGGGAGTAACGG
>PIVX01000494.1 GCA_003353785.1 Gammaproteobacteria bacterium
ATCTATCATATTGTTCATTGAGGAAATTATTAAAAGTGAATGTGTGGTTAAGCAATGTTTTAATTGTATCTGGTATAACTAATGTTCCAGCATTGAATTCATCTCTAAATAACTTAATTATTTTATATTTCCATTGCGTCATTAGTTTTTTTTGTCTAAAGAATAATTTTACCAGCTTAGTGCCATCAAGAGATAAGCCACGTAGAGTTACTGATAGATGTATATGAACGTTACGCTTTAAGTTCCGTCCAAAAGTATGTATAGCAATAAAAATACCTGGAATAGCTCCTTTAGAATTGGCAATGGATTGGACGCATTCAGCAGCTAATTTGCCAATAATATTAAGCAAGTGTCTAGTAGTCCAGAAAAAATTCCAAAATACATCAGGCATGGTAAAAGTAATGTGTTGCCATTTTGTATTAGGTAGAATATTTTTTTGTTTGTGTATCCAGATAGCGGTAGCCATTTTACCACATGAAGAACATGCTTTAGATTTACAGGTAAAAAAGACGTGTTTGATATGAGTGCATTTTTTATTAGAGCATTTATATAAATAAAATCCACGGACAATATTTTTACAGCTTAATAATTTGACCACAGCAAGTGGAATAGCTTCTAGTAAGTCATGTTTTTGTTGAAAAACCCACCAAGCCCCATTTTCTGTAAAAATCTGTTTAATTGTATATGTATGCTCCACAAAATAATGCCAAAATAAGCA
>PIVX01000495.1 GCA_003353785.1 Gammaproteobacteria bacterium
GTTAAAATCCTTTATCATTGCAGAGCTTGGTAGGTAGGTAGGTTCGTGTCCCCCTTCCTTTATTCAATCTGGCGTCTTCTTGCGTCTTCTATCTCAATCACGCAACGCGACGCAATGTCAAACAAACGTACGATAATTGGAAAATAAGATAAAAAATTTGACGACCGAGGGTTTCGAACCCGCGACCTCTGGGTTATTACGAGCAACGACAACCGACTGAGCCATCGTGCAGTTGTTCCAAAATGGTGTAAACTTTAGTCAGTACTCCGAGCCACAATTGATTTGCAAAGCAGTACGCTGTCTGCCCTGCTGACAATGACTCTGAATCATGAGATGCTACTCCAAAATGTGGGAAACGACCCATTTACTGGAACAGCTATACATTTTACTGAGTGAGCCGATCTGGTTAAAACTTGCAAGGGAATTAACCTGGCTATAGTAGAACAATATATTTTTCAATATTCATTTGGTCAGTGATCATGAGATCAATTGATATCGGTTATCGATTTTTAGAAAAATGCCACTTTGTGAAACTTGCAAAAAGTGATTAAAGTGATCATTATAGTTTGTTTTGTTTTGGGATTTATAGTTAGAATGGGTTTTTTGCGGTTTGACTCAGATTTTTCCTAAAATTCATTAAAACCAGCGCGGGTCTAATATTTAATAAAAATATATTTCATAAAACCAGTAAAACCAGCACGGGTCTAATTTTTAATAA
>PIVX01000496.1 GCA_003353785.1 Gammaproteobacteria bacterium
AACAAATCCACTACAACACAACAGCCAAGGTTGTCTGCTTCTCCAAAATCAGAAAATCAATTGAAGTCTTCCAAGCAAATTCTGATCCTGCCGCTGTCGCCAATTTTGTCGAGACACTTTGTACCAAAAAGTTGGTCCGGACTCAAAGTAGCAAAATTACAAAAGGCCAATCTTAGCCGATCAGTAATTAAGCCACTGCTGCAAAGGAATGATTAGTCCCTAATAGTTAGCTCAGAAAGGCCCTTAACTAGTAGGGGGGATAACTAATTAGAGAATAAAAGAAACAATTAAGTCCTAGGTATACGTTTATAGTGCGCTAACAGTTTATGAACAAAGCACGTTTAGCAAGAACTCAGCACAAAGTAATAAACGAGAGTGAATCAGAGAGAGAGTCGGGCTGTTTTGGTCTAAAACCGATCGCGCCCTCTTTGACTTCTTATTGGTCGATTTTCACTCGGCAGCCAATCAAAATTGATCCCGCCCATATCACGTGCTTTCAACCGGGTGGTCCCTTTGTCTGCCGGCCTGTTTTGTCGCCATTTTGTTGTGAAATTCTGCTCGTTTCGCTTTTCGACTATGACGTCGTCTGACGCTTGCCAAAAAGAGAAACGGCCTGGTCCTGTCTCAGCCAATTTCCTGTGTTGGGCTATATGCTACAGCGTACAAGTCTCTGCCGCTAGGAGTGAATTTTCTTTGACTATGCGCCGAAATGGCCC
>PIVX01000040.1 GCA_003353785.1 Gammaproteobacteria bacterium
ACAGAGATTATAGCCAACAGGGTAGGTCTGATTGAGAAAAAAGAAAATCAAGAACATACCAATCCTAGCACTTCAGCAGTACCATTTTAGAACTTAAGTTCTCTCTTTTGGGGAAGTACTATACAACATAGTATTTCCCCTTTTTTTTTACAAACAAACCCTAAAATTAAAACTATTATGACAAACAAATTAACCATGACAAAACAAAAACTACAAGACATCAAAGACGACTTCAAAGAGGAGTTGCAAGACCTTAAAGATGACCTTAAGACAGCTTTTGAGAAAAAGCTATACCACAAAAAGAACAATACCGAGGAGGATATAGGCTTCTTAGTGCAAGAGCATGATTGGGAAGTGCACGACTTAGAACAAGAGCAGGATAAGAAGGTAGTAGAACTCTTAAAGAAACAAGAGCAACAAGTACAAGACTTTAATAAAAAAGACGAATACACGCTAGATGATATTAAAAAAGAGCAAAAAAAAGAACTTAGAGAACTCAAAAGAGACCAAAGAGATATGCTAAAAGTCTTGAAAAGCGAAAATAGAGACATTATAGAAGGTCTCAAAGAGGAAATGAGAGAGAAGCTCAAGGAGATGCAAGCTAATTATAAAGAGGAGCTTAAAGAGGCACTGAGTGACTTAAAGGACGAACAAAGAGAGAGGTTAAAAGATTAGAAAAATACAAATAAATAGATACTATGAAAGAAAATAAAAATATAATTAAGATAGAATGTATACAAGAAGCTATACAAAATATACTTGAGGTAAAAATACCTCAAAGAAAATATAAAGAGACATTTAAAGAGTTTAGATACAGGCGAATACAGGAAGCTAGGCGTGATATTTGGAAGGACTTTATACAAGATGAATTGTGCCAAAGAGGTATACAAGCTAGTATTCGCGACCTCATAATAGAGGGTATAAAAGCCAAAATGTCAAAGCATTAGAAACACTTATAAAAGAAAGAAAGGGATAAAAGAAGCTCAGAGAAATATTTTAACAGATTTTATAAGAGATAAACTTATAAAATAGAAACAACACACAAAGAGTTTAAATACCCAAAACAAAGACTCCCTCTCTAGTTTTATTTTTAGGTCACCCAACCTAAAAAGACATGAATAATTATAAGACAATCTCTCATTTCCCTTCCATCTAGCCGCAGCTTTTTGGCTACGCCTAGATGGAAGATAATAGTATTTAAGCTAGTTCCTTTTTCTAAATATAACTATATCTACTACCCTTCTACCTACCTCTTTAAAAACTTTTATCTCATGTTTATATAACCTCACCACTTTATTTCTAATTACTCATCATCAGGAACAATGCACCTACCTTAATCTCTCTTCTCATATCTACATCCATTTCAGTTTTAATCCTAACAACCCTACTACTACCTCTCCTACCAACACCGATGTTCCTACTACCCCTAAACCTTTTAAGGCAAACATACCATAGTATCTCCATGTCTCTCTTTCATACTTTTCTCTTTCTATATCTTCTCTTATATATTTGTTATATATATGTATAACACCACAGATAGCTACAAAACAATAAGCCCAAGCAACTTCATTATGATTGCATTTATGCAATTCATATACTTTTATACCTAATTTTATTAAATATTCTTCTATTTTATTAAGATATTTTGGAAATTCAGGCATAGCCTTTTTACTTATATAACTATTCCACTCCATCATCTCTTCTGTGACACTTTCAACTTCTTCTTCTATAAAACTTTGTCGCTTACTCACCAAACTTAATCTATCCCCCAATTCACGCACTCTATTTACTAAATCAAATTGATATCCAGCACTTTTACTCCTGCTTTTATTGACTTTTTCTCCTAATAAACCCAAGTTATCAAAAGTCAATTCACTTTTATCACTACTATCCATGCAATTCACTTCTTTTACAGATAAAAACAACAAACAAACTACGAAATACTTTTTTAACATTTTATCTAAAATACACTTTTAAGTCCTACAACCACAAAACTTGTTACCATACCAGCCATCACACTAGCTTTATAAGTATAGTCAAATACTTTTTTCGCTACATAAACCTTCATTGCTAGTTTACCATATTTGTAAGTATTAATACACCACCTTTCAATAAATGGTATATTTATACCTATTGTAGCTCCAAAAAGGGACAAGCTACCCCAAAAGTTTATCTTATCTATATATTTCCTTACAGGCTCCCATAAGTTATCAAACAAGCTACTACCTAGTTTATCTAATCCTAAAGTCATAGTATTCAATGCTAATATTAAACCTACAAATAATATACTAAATCTGGGTAAAATTTTAAATTTTGTTATATATCGCAAAGCATTTTTAAATTTAGAATCATTACCCTTGTTTTCACCACTCATTCCTTGCATTTGTAAAACCTTTCCAATTTCACAAATTGTTCTAATACCTCTTCTTTTTAAGGCTCTATTTGTTTTTATTCCAATAATAGTTGTACCTATCACCCCTATTCCCATTAAAGCAGATACCCCTACTCCTCCTCCTACCGCTGCTATTCCTCCCACGGATGTTGTAGCTGCTTCAACCGACATCGCAACTCCCAAAGCTCCTACTCCCCCCATAGTTCCTGCCACTAGTCCTACTCCTAAATCCTCCTCATCCAAATCTCTAACTGCCTTATAAAACCCTAAAGCAAGACTAAGCCTAGACGGAATAAAACTCTTACCATAATCCATCCAAGAAGGTGTTAATTCTTCTACTTTCTTTCTACAAATTTCAAACTCCCCCTTTAAAGAACAGGTAGATATTTCATATTCCCTTTCAAAATGCTTATCAGCTTCTTCACCTTTTCCAACATACCTATCTGAAGGATGATTAATACTATACATTTGAATTCTTTGAGAAAGGTCAGTAGATAATAACTCTTTTAATTTTTTATAATAAATTAAGTCTCTTTTACCATTAGCATAAAATAGTGCTCTACTTCTAAAACTAAATAATCGTTGTTTAGCTTCTCTTTTTTTTTCTTTAATCCAATCCTTATCAAAGAGAGAAAAAGAGTCTTCATTCTCCTTCATTTTAGCAACTTTAACATCTAAATCTCTAAAAACACACATTGCATATTTTCCTAATTCCGAATCTATTTCAGCTATATTATCATCTAAGCCATATCTTTTACAAAAAATTCGTACCTTTTTTCTACAAATAACAAGTAATTCTAATACTAGTCGTTTTGTAATATCATCATTAAAAACTGCTAGTTCTTGTGTAAGGTTATTTCCCGAAACCATTACAGAAATGTTATCAACATTTAAATTCTTTACAACATTCAATATTTCTAACTCTAAAACCAAA
This sequence comes from Gammaproteobacteria bacterium, assembly GCA_003353785.1. Taxonomy (GTDB): domain Bacteria; phylum Pseudomonadota; class Gammaproteobacteria; order PIVX01; family PIVX01; genus PIVX01. The sequence continues at coordinate 3,327 of PIVX01000040.1, forward strand.
TTTTTATCCTCATCTGTTAATACTTTATTTTTACTAGAAAGAGATTTTAACGGCACAGCTTTTTCACCCATTTCAACTCTTCTAAGTTCCTCTTCAAAATATAACCTATATTTTTCATTTAACATTTCAACATATTCTGAATAAAATTTTCTATTTTTAAGTATAAAATCATCCAAACTCAAACTCTTCATCTCTTTACTCATTTTCATTCTGTTAGAGATATTATCTCTATTTGCTCTATCAGCCCTCTCTATATCCCGTTCAATATTAGCTAAATTTATATCTATCTGCTTTTGACTATAATTCACCCTTATTTTTATCTCCTTTGGCTGATAGCTCTTTCTCTTCACTATTACCTGTCGCTGCATACTCCCAGGCATCATTGTAGCATTTACACTATTACAACTAAGTATCAAAAACAATCCAACTTTAAATACATTTCTCTTTATCACTAACATTTTCTTAATCTAACATCACTAGGTCTTAACATATTTCGACCTATTTTAAGTAAGTCTTGTCTACCAATCCCACTTTTTCCATATATCTCAATAACATTTTCACTCAGCCCATCCAAGCTATTTACCTTACCAAGTCTATAAAGCCACACTATCCCATACACCATTCCAGCTACTACTACCATTTTAGCTACCAGCTTAGAATAGAACACTATTTTACTCTCACCTTTAGGCACTTTTACTTCCTCTTTTATTACACCAAATAAAATCCTCAGCTCTCTTTTAAACTTCTCTTTCAAGTCAATCTCTTCTTCAAAACCTTTTTTCAAGTTAATCTTACTTTCACCTCTCTCAATATATCTCTCAAACCTCTCAATTTTCCTCTTATAAGAATACCAGTCTTTAATCTTTTTAGTACCATAGCCTATACCAAAACACACTACACCTCCAAGGAGCACTCTATTATTTTTTAGGGTCTCATACACTATTCCACTAGTACATTCTACTTTTGTCCCCAATGTAGCCACGCTCATCAGAGAAAACATCATCATTTTCTTTAAATACATATTTTATCCATTAAATATCCCATCAGCCTTTAAGTCAAACGGACCTATCCTCTTCACTTTACCTCTCGCCAACTTCTCTTTCTCATAATTCTCAAGAAGAAATCTATCCTCTTCACTTATTTTTACATTAGGAACAATCACCTCATCACTTTTCTTACCAACGCCTCTAGACACTCCATCCAGGTCATCATTTGCATTTACACCGAATCTCTCTGTCTTTGCATTAGGATTCATTACCTTCTTCTTTTTGTTATACTCTATCACCCGGTCTCTATGTACAACCTTTGCATCTGCAATTCCTTTTGCAGTATCCAATTTTACTACCTCTTGATTACTATTAGTATTACTACTATTCAATTTCCTTCTTCTTCGTTTCTCTCCTACTACATACTTACTAAACTCCGCCTTAGTCATGTTTCGGCACTCTACAGGTCTTAAATCACTATCAGCTTTTATTTTCTCTCGTCTCTTTTTATATTTACTCCTCTTATTTTTACCTTTAAATTTAGCTTGCTCTTTATCATTTACAGACAGCCTTCTACTATTTTTAAGTACTTTAGAAACACCTTTTCCAAAGACACTTTTTACTACTAAAGAGCTAGACCTCTGTTCTTCTAACTTTTCAGACACTTTATTATCTTGCTGTAATATCAGCTCACTTACGAACACCTCATTACCACTTAGATTATCATCATCTATATCTAAGTAATTATCGCCATCTAAGTTTCCAAAGGTATGCTTAAATGGACTACGATTATCACCTGCTTTAACTTTCTCTGTTGTCTCCCCCGCCACACTTAGCAAGCTATAATCTGGTATCTTCCTATTACTAAAATAAGGAAGACTTCTCTCATCATAATTTATAGCAACTCCTATACCACTCATATTATTTGGCACACCTATACCACTCGTATCATTCGATACTCCTATATCACTCATATCCATTTCTCTAGACCTTTCATTTTTAGGATACCCTTTATACATCCAGCTACCCGACTCTTTAACAAAATCCGCAGATGCCTCATGCTTTACTATACGCGTATCTCTATATTTTTTCAAGCCCCAGGTATCACCTTTCCAGGAGTACCACACATAACACAATATACATATACCTATGCCTACGGCTATTTTCTTACCCAGTCCAAAACCCGACGCTTTAATATCTCTTCTTTCTTGTTCAAGTCTAACTTCTTCTATTGTCTTACAATCAACACCTACCATATTACCTACTAATATCAAACTAAAGACAATATTTTTACAAAATCTATTCATACACTATCTATTTATATTCTACCTGACAACAACTTATCAGGAGAAAAGTTTAAAAACCCTTTATACCTTAAATATACAAAGCTAATTACAAAGATAAGAAATCCAGGACTAAATATCGCATCTACTAACCTCTTACCAACATAAGAAACACCACCATCTACTTTAACACCTAAATACCCCATTGCTCTTTTCCAATAGGTATTTTCTTTACCAAAGACTAGCTCCTCTGTTTTCCCTGCCAATTTTACACTTTTTTCATACACTTTACTTATAGGTCTACTTACTTTTTCAGGCACACTATCCATCACCATTTTCTGCATCCCTACAGGCACTACACCCCAAAACAAAAAAAGTAACACTCCTCCTACTACGACTGAGAATGAAAAAGCACTAAATATATATTTAAAAAATACTCTTAATACTAAAAACCCTAAAGCACTTAAACCCACTATATTTATTATACTTTCCATTTCACTTTTTTACACTTTCGTAGCTAAATCATTTACATTTCTCACAGCATTTTTAACAGGTGCTCTACTTACCAAGCTCACTAATCTAAATAATATTTTAGCCCCTAAGTTATATATCGGTTCAAGCCCGTATCTCTGGTATCCAAAATAGCAACCTATTACTACTCCTACACCTCCTCCTACTCTCCAGCCATTTCTCTTCATACCACACCACACTCCATCTGCATACAGATTAGCTTTATCCACATAACCTAGCTCTTCAACCTTCTTAGGTTGAAAACTAAAATGCTGTTGCACCTGCCCTCTAAAAGACTCTTCATGCTTCTTCTTCTCCCGTACTTCATACTCCTTAAACCCTTTTTCCAGCTCTCTACGATATTTCTTACCCGACACTCTGTCATACATTGCATATACTCCATATACCACACCAACCACAGCACAGCCACCTAACACCCACTTAGGTCCTGTCCTCAGATTACCAAATGACGCAGTAGCTCTAGCAACCATACCTACACTATCTAACGCTACTTTACTATCAGTACATCTCACAGATGTACCCAACATTGTCATCATCATCAACACCTTTATTTTTTTATTCATATTATTTTAAACTTAAACTATTATTACTACCATCTTTTTTTATTAAAAGCAGGAAGGTATTTCACCATGACGGACTAACATCACGGGTACTAACCCTTCACTAACTTTTATATTTCTCTCATTTTTCATACATAAAACCATCTAGCAAAGTCTCTAAATTTCTCTACACTATATTTCAAGGCACCAAAGCCACTCACTAAGACAACAAAAAACATCTTCATTGAGTCCATCATCACCTTAACCACAGCCAAGGGGGAGGGTATCATTTTAAACAAAAAGCCTGTAGATGTATTTACCATTCCTAAGCCAAAGTCCATATACTTTTGAGACACCTTATGCTCTTGAGCTACAGATTGGTCTAACCTACTATCTTTCACTCCCTTTTTAATCTCTTTAGTCCGATATTTTCGGTCTATTTCCTTAAAGGGTTCTTTAGCTTCCAGCCTAGCTTTCTCTAAATCATATGTAGATTTAATTAAAGCCTTTCTTTCCTCCTCCCTCTCAGCTGCCTCTTCCTTTTTTCTCTCAGCTGCCTCTTCCTTTTTTCTCTCAGCTCTCTCAATTTTCGCTTCCTCAATTTCAGCTTTTTTCTGTTGTCTAGCCTTTTCTTTATCTACAACCTTAGAATGTCTATTTCCCATAACTTACTCATTTTGCTATTTTTTGTTACCACCAAAACCAAAATATGAAGCTGTTTTAAAAAACTCTTTAAAAGCTCCTATCCCTGCTGTGATACTTGCACTAACTCCTAATAGGATGTTAGGCACTCCATAATCAGTATATGAATAAAATGCAAAAGAAACACCCAAAATAAGTAGAATTATAAAATAATCCATCTTATACCATCCTTTTTCATTTTTATAACCATTCTTTCTATAACTATTTTTTTTATTATCCATAACTTTACTTTTTTAATTAAACTTTAATATTACCAATATACAAAATTATTTTCTTTTATCCAAACCTTTTCTTAACATAATTAATTAAATATTCCAAAATACTTATTTTAAGAATTTTAAGAATTTTAACATCAGTTGAAATCCAATACCTTAAAATTCTTATTCTTTCATAAGCTACCTCCTTAGCATAATAATCACTATTAACTAATTTATCTAAAGTAAGGTTTTCATCACTATCCAATATATCTTCATAATCTCCTACAATATCATAAAGATTATAAGTTTCTACACATGTCTTACATAAATAAGCCAACAACTTTTTTTCTTTCTTTTCATCTATTTTTACATCATAACCAACTTCAATATCTCCAATTACAGAAAAAAGCAGTTCTTTTAAATGTCCTCTAACCAAAATCACCTGCTTTCTCAATTTCTCTACATCTTCCTCTGCTATATCAAACTCTTCCATTATTTCAGCATTAGAATAATCTAACCCATTTTCACTTTTATTACTAATATTTATAATACCAATATTTAAAACATACGCTAAAGACAAAAACACAACAAATGCTATTACAAAATAATCCATCTTATACCATCCTCTATAACTCATAATTCTTTTACTTAAACATTTCCTCTAAAATAACTCAAAATATACTCAAACATACTTATCCCAAGTACTTCAGGCACTTCACCATAAACCGAAAAGTCCCTTTTCATATCATTAATTACAATATAACTTATTTTTTTACAACACCCTTCGTGTTGCTTCCGTATCAGATAAGAAAAAAGAGGCTGTACCGCTCCACCAACAAGATTCTTATTTCCTTCTTCTATCTCATAAGTCTCATTTTTTATAATATGTACATATCCTCCTATAATAAAATACAAGCAAAAATTTTCTACACATTTTTCATATAAATACTCTCGTAACTTTTCCTTTTTTTGTTTATCTATCGTCAAATTATGTTTCTCTATAATTTCATCAACCGCAGAAGACAACAAAACATCTATATTACTCTTAACCAAAAGTATCTGTTTCTTTAACTCCTTAACAGTATCCTTTTGCAAATTATACATTTTTATTGTCTCAGCATCAGAGTAATAAAATAAGTCATCAACTTTCCCTTTATTAGCAATATCCATATTTACATAAACAATACCTACCAAGGCAAAAGACAAAAACAAAGCTATCGCCAAATATTTCATCCTAAACCTTATTTCCCTATTTCTTTTTCCAATTTTAACAATCATAATTTATTTTTTTATTTTTTTTTCAAAACCAATCCACTCCCACCAAGTATAATAAAATTCTTCCCGTATTTTCTCATCTTCCATAAAATTATCTATCATAAAATAACATCTATGGAGAGCTGCTTCCTTACAATACTTCTCCTTATCACAACAACAAATTAAATAAGAAAGAATACCTTTTTCTTTAACAATATTTTCATCCTCTTTTGGTACTCTATAATTTCCCCAAATCTTATTAAAAACATAAAAATCCAAAAGAATACAAAAATCATAACCCTCTACATATTTTTTATACAAAATATCTTCTAATTTTTTACGAAGTTTTCCCGTACTATCTGGCTTTATATTTACAACTCCAAGCATCATTACAGGAAAAAACTCTATCATATGTTTTTTAACTAAAACAACCTGTTCCTTTAACTCTTTCATATCTTCATCTGTTATATTATACTTCTCTTTCATATCAGCATAAGATACTTTATCTGAACCACTCCATTTATCAGCAACTTCATTCATAACAGAACCTACTTTATTACCAAGCCTAAGTATAACTCTATTAAAAGAACTACGAGGGGGAACTTCACCAGTAAAGTCTACACCTGAACTATAAAGGAACAAAGCTCCTAACAGCATAAATACATACAATAACATTCTACTAAAAGGCACATATAAGTCATTCAATTCACTATCTACCCATTGCTCTTCTCTTTTATCTTCCAATGTCATACTCACTATCCTAAAAAGGTAGTACAACAAACTCAGAAAAATAAACATAAAATACAATCTCTCCACCTTATCAAAGATAAAATAAATCCCCTCTACAAAAATATTTTTAAACCAACCTAATACTTCAATAACCTTTTTCCAGCTAAACCACACCGTAAAAAGATTTATAAGAGGCGATACTGCCGCTAAAATAAATGTTATAATCTTATCATACATATCCTTAAATATACAACATTACTAACACTTAACCAAATTTAATTCAACATATTTTATAATCTACCTATTCTAATTTTTAAGCCACTTTATCTCCTTTTCCACTTGAGGCATCAAAAAGTTAGATACCACAACTATTCCAAAGAGAAAAATATCTGTTAACATACCACATAAGAGCCACCGTCCCAGATAATCTAAAATAAATGTTATCCTAGCTGTATTTTTATTTCCAAAATAACCACACAAACCCATAGTCAACTGATACATGACACTCAACGAGACCAACAGCAAAATTGAAGTCACAACAATCATACAAGTAAAGGCAAATACCTCTATAGCTTCTATTACCTTCTCTCTCAATGTCAACTCATACTTTATCTTTTGTACTTCTTCACACCTTACAGATACAAAAGACAAACCCAACAAGGCTACTAAAATTATTTTTTTCACAATTCTATTTATTTAAATCTTTATAGCTCCCAAATTTTTCTACCAGAATTTCTCCTAATAATCCTACTCCCCACGAAACAAAAATCGGAACCAAGCCTCCACCAAAAAAACCTTTTACCGCCATTCCTCCTGCTAATCCTCCTGCAAGAATTAAACCTATATATCTTCTCCTTTTTTCCCTTTTCCCCTCAAAAGATTCTATGAACAATACTCCTCCTATAGCTCCTAGCAATATACTCACAAAGACTACTACTCCTCCTCCTCCATTCTTCCAACACGACTCAAAAAAAGTACCTATCACGCCTCCCACTAAAGATGAACAAAATATTTCTACAAGTGTCCCTCCGACCCATATCTCTTTCACTTTTACCTTATCCTCTCCAATAATACTACAACCTACAGGTACCTCTTTTTCACTATTTTCTAAAACAGACACCTTAAACATGTCGGATTCCTCTTCCTCTTTCCAAATATCATACTCCGTCATTGCCTTTGTATTACTTACTAAAAGAAGCAACATACTTAACTCAACCATCTTTTTCATATTTCCAAATATCATAACTTTGGTTCCATGAAATCTCTCATTTTCTGTACTACTACCATTCCTACTCCTACTTCTACTCCTACTATTACTACAAACTCCATTAACTTTAGTGCTTCTTTTTCTATCCCAATTGTTAAAATTAACAATTTTATTCCTACTATTACTCCCAATCCTACTATTCCTCCTACCAAAAGTTCTACTAATCTTTTCATATCACATTTTTTCATATTATTATCTATTTAAAATTTATTTCAAACATTTTAAATATTACAATTTTGCCTCTATAAAGTCATCTACTTTTATTGCTCCCATTTTTCCTATCACTATTCCTATCATCACCTCTACCACTGACAGCACTAATACCTTTACTTCTTCTATTCCTATTAACAATACTACTACTTTTACTCCTTCCATTACTCCCATTCCCACTACTATTGCCATTACGAATCCCACTACTATTGCTACTATATCACTTTCTATCACCATATAATATTTCTTACAGATTTTCCTCCTCATTTTTTACAGGCATATCAAATACTTCTCTTATTCTTCTTTCTAATGCTTCTCCTACTTTCCTCCCCAATATAAATCCGAATACCACTCCTCCTACTACTGTTCCTACTAGCCTATCACTCGTCGTTATTACCTTTACCATCTCTAATATCTTTCTTATCAATTCCACTCCTCCTAATAATACTCCTATTATCATTATTATTTCTACTATTATTTTTATCTTATTTCTTTTTTTCATATTATCATTATTTTAAATTTTAAATTTTTTCCTCCTCTTCAAAAAAGAGACTTTCCCCGTTCAAACATTCTAGACATTCATTTATTCATCTTCTTTCTATTTGCAAACAGGTACTAATCTCTTATAATCAAACCTTTTCAATCATACCTCATAGATAACACACTATTTCTTAATTACAAACTATTTCTTTAATTTATTAATAAATTTTTCATCTTTCATATCCCTTTTTATTCTCTTTATCTTTATCAATATAAAGTTTAAATCCAAAAAAGCTACCAATATCAATTTTTTCATCATTCTTTTTTAAGTATAATCATTTATACAAAAGCCTACGCCTTCCTTTTCCTTTTTTTACGATATTCTAAATGCTTTTTAGTAAATCTATCAATTACTTCCTCGGTTTCCAACCATCCTTCATCGAAGCATTTAAAATAGTAGCTTTCGGCAATATAAAACAATATAAATGCTACTCCTGTCCACAGGCAATAATCACCTGCTGTAACTTTTCCATTTGAAAAAAACATCTTGTCAAATCCAAATCTAAAGCCATATACCATAAAAGTAGTACAGCTACCAGCCGATACAACTCCGCCTATTAAACTCAAAATTGTTAAAATACCATTACTAAGGGCGTTGTGTATTTTTATTGTATCTTCATATGTAAATAAGATGCCTGCATTTAACAGCTCCTCTCTTTCATCTCCTAAATTTTTGCATTCCTGCCAGCAGAACCAATTATTTACAATATATAGCTTTTCGGGTTCTTGCTGTTGCAAAGTTGTATCGCCTATTTCTTGTTGTTGAGTTACCTCACATC
>PIVX01000497.1 GCA_003353785.1 Gammaproteobacteria bacterium
AATAGTCTATTAAATCTTAAAATACTTTCTCACTTTCAAGAAAGCTTTGGAAATTCCTTCCATGTAGCTGATGTTGGAGCAAATTATGGTACGGTATCCATTCTTATGTCAATTATTCTAAAATATTTAAAATGTGATAGAAAAATTTATTCTTTTGAGCCTGGAATAGCCAGCAATCTAACAAAATATAATTTTGAACTAAACAAACTTGACGATACTATAGAATTTTTTGATTGTGCTGCAGGACAATTTGATAGTTTTTTGCCTATCATTTATAATGTAGGTCATTCAGAAGACAATCGACTACTATTCTCTTTACCCACGTCTTTTTCAAAAATCACCAAAGTAGTAAGATTAGATAATTTCCTAGAGAATACCGCTCTTGGTATAGCCCCAGGATATTTAAAAGTGGATACTCAAGGCTATGAACCATTTGTATTTGATGGTTTATCTGCTTTTTTTGATAAACAAATTCCTTTAATAATATATAGTGAGTTTACTCCTTCGGCATTAGCATCTGCAGTATTTACAAATATGGATGGTGCAAAAGGATTTTTGGATAGAATAAGCAGATGTTTTAGAATATTTCACTGCTCACATTCAGGTGATTTTTACGAAATAACAAAAGATAACCATGAAAGCTTTGCTAACAAGATTGCGCATACAGAGCCTTTTTGGACAGATATATTATGTATTTCACACAACTTTCCTGATT
>PIVX01000498.1 GCA_003353785.1 Gammaproteobacteria bacterium
TTATAGAACCTTGAATATTGGTCGGATTCGGGTGAAATTTGTTTTGTGGGTATTGGGTAGATGGACGAACACAAAATACATGTCAGTTTCGGTCCGGCGATTCCGGAACCGGAGATTCGCGGGGTCCCGAAGTTAATTGGGAATCGTTATAGACGCTTGAATATAGGTCGGATTCGGGTGAAATTTGTTTTGTGGGTATTGGGTACGTGGACGAACGCAAAATACATGTCAATTTCGGTCCGGCGATTTCGGAACCGGAGATTCGCGGGGTCCCGAAGTTAAATGGGAATCGTTATAGAACCTTCAATATTGGTCGGATTGGGCTGAAATTTGTTTTGTGGGTATTGGGTACATGGACGAACACAAAATACATGTCAATTTCGGTTCGGCGATTGTGGAACCGGAGATTCGCGGGGTCCCTAAGTTAAATGGGAATGGTTATAAAACCTTCAGTATTGATCGGATTTAGCTGAAATTTGTTTCGTGTATACCCGACACATATACAAACTCAACTTAATGTTAACTTAACGGTCCGACGATTCCGATATGGTGATTCGAGAGGTCCTGAAGTTAAACGAAAACGACTATAAAACCCTTAATAATGGTCGGATTGAGCTGAAAGTTGTTTTGTAGATACTATCGGCATTTTACATGGCCCTGCCACCTTTCCTTTTCAACACTTCGTGTTGATGGAAAAACAATGGACCAGGGGAAA
>PIVX01000499.1 GCA_003353785.1 Gammaproteobacteria bacterium
TTATAACAGTCTCACAGTTATTTTACTTTTGTTTAGGTTATTTGCACTTATGGTGCATATGTTAGTTGTTGCCTGTCTTGTTAGGCAGTTATCTTTATTCAGGGTGACATGTCGTGTTGAGACACCTTTTTGAAAAAAGGACTTGTTGAAACAGCCTTGAATTTATTAGGACTTAGGAAGTTTCTCTTCTCTTGCCATAAATATATGTTGGACATTAGTTGTTATTTTAAATAAAGTTAAACCTTTATTCTGTTGTCACTTTGGTTATTATTTGGTCCAAAGATCATAAATTTTTTCATCAATTTTGTTGTCAAGAAGTACGAAATTCTTCAGACTTTTTGTTATAATTTGGTACTGAAAATTCATACTCTCAACGGGTTATGGCCGCCATCTATCGCTTCCATTGATCTTGTCTGGACCTCAGTGACACTTATTATTTGATAACTTTAATGTCATGGCTGAATTGTCCGAAGGAAAGATAACTCTTCCCATATTAACTGACAAAAACTGGTCTCATTGGGAGAGAAGAATCGTCGCCACTCTGCAGTCAAGAGAGTTGTGGAAAATTGTCAGTGATGAAGAACATGTCGCCGCCGGAGCAACCGAACCCCAAGTTCAAGCTTTCACTAAAAGAAAAATGCAAGCTGTTGCCTTGATTATTTCTGTCATTTCCCCTGATTTGGACCATATTTTGCCTAAAAGACCAGAAGATCC
>PIVX01000500.1 GCA_003353785.1 Gammaproteobacteria bacterium
AAAAAATTGCCGATTTTCGGGAAAAATTCGTTAAAAACGTTACCGATTTTCATCAATTTTTAGGGGGTCGAAAATTTTTGCGCGAAATTCGAAATTTTTGGAAAAAATTGCCGATTTTCGGGAAAAATTCGTTAAAAACGTTACCGATTTTCATCAATTTTTACGAAAAAAACGCCTATTTTTCGCTAAAATTCGACCAGATGGGGGGTAAAGGGTTAACCCCCCGTTTTTCAGATCGGGGGTTTGGGTTTTGGTACTTGGGGGGGATAAAACCCCCATACCCTCTCGCCCATGTATGTCGTATATTATACGTAAGTATTTAAGGTGACTGTTACCATATATGATTATGTTACCATGTATTGTAACACTTCAAAATCGTCATAATGTGTTACCATATATGGTAACGTTTCCATATAATGAACTTTTACCATATATGGTAACATTTCCATATAATGAACTTTTACCATCTATGGTAACACTTGAAAACAATTTTATTCAGTCACTTTTTCTGAAGTGTTACCATATAGTCTCCTAGTTACAGTGAACGAATGTCCGCTGGTTGGTGGATCCACTTTGAACCACGTAGGTAGAAAAACGTCGGTTGATCAGTCTCCTAGTTACAGTGAACGAATGTCCGCTGGTTGGTGGATCCACTTTGAACCACGTAGGTAGAAAAACGTCGGTTGATCAGTCTCCTAGTTACAGTGAACGA
>PIVX01000501.1 GCA_003353785.1 Gammaproteobacteria bacterium
TCAAAACAGTTCAATACAGTTGCATAACAGTCTAATCGGTCTAGCCATTCTCCGAGATCAGAAACTCCATTATAAGGACCACAATAGGTGTGAACTCTTAACAGAGGCATATAGCGTTCCATTAGAATTACCTTAAAGGGTTCATAATTAGTTGTGACCGTCAAGGGTAAAGCAGCCAAAAAGTTAGGCAAACTGTTTTTAGTATAATCATAGAGAAGTCGAGCTTTCTCTATGCTATTAGTGACTCTCGAATTATTCAAGAATCGTTCGAAATTATCAAACCATGCAGATATATTTATTCGAGGATGGAAATGAACCATATAAGTTTCATTTCCTCTGTTAGAAGGTATTCTTTCTATTTCTAGAAGGTTCTCTTCTATATGTCTATCTGATTGAGCCAAAGCTTCAATTCGGATAGCTTCTCGAACAATTTCCTTAATTCTGGTTAACGATCTCGCCCAACCATCCGATTCAGGATCTGGAGGAATGGCGGTTTGAAAACCAAAAACTTTTAGTAATCTTTCTCTCAAGTCATGGAATACTCGAGGTGGACTAAAATGAGCTAGGAAAGCATAGTTATGAATAGCAATATGAGCTCGTAAAACTTCATTGACTCCTCGGTCAACATGGTTCTTAAGGCAATAAATATCAAATTTATCTAACCAATATGCTATGTCCAAGTCTTCCTTATAAGGTTCAAGCAGAAACTC
>PIVX01000012.1 GCA_003353785.1 Gammaproteobacteria bacterium
AACATTGATTGATGCTGCTCCTGATTGGACTACTCCTCCACTTGGATTTGCATGTAGCAGGCCTAAATTAAATAATGAGATACAAGCTAATGCTGCACCATATCTAAGTGATTTTCCAAATTTCATAGTAATGCCTATAAATTGCCTGTTAAATTAATTATAGTCCATATCGAGCAAATATCTTCCTATCGCATAAGACTAAGCCGTATAGGAATAAAGCAAGGAATGTGCCAAATTAAAATTTAGTATTCAAATAATTTTTTTAAGCTAGTTTCTATGATTTTTTAAGAGAGCCAGTAAATTAATTATAAATTCGTTTTTAGCTATTTATAGATAGACTTTATAATATATAAACTAACTTATATTTGTATTTATTTTAACTAATCACAATATTATAAAAATTATAATTAAATACAAATAAGTCAATTAAGTGAATGTGTTTTTTAAAATAATTTATAAATAAATTATCTAACTAAATGAAAAAATATTTTTAAGATTATGAATAATATCTGAATCAAAAATTAATATATCAAATAAATATTATCAATAAGACAAAGTTATAATCAACCTATATACTGTAATTAGGTTGTATGTTATTAATTCTTTATTGTTATAGTAATACCTTAATATCAACCTATAACTATATAAAATATCAACAATTTATAATAATACTAATTTTAATCATTAATATACACAGATATTTTATAGTTGTTTCTAGATCATAATTAAATATAACAGCTAGTTGAGCAGAAAAATATTGTTGTAAAATACAGCTCTAAATTAACAATTTAATTATTATTTTAGAATATTCTGCTAACTTAATTAAAAACCATATTAAAAATATTAACAAGATATTTACATGTAATAATTATTTGCTTTAAAAGCACTGTTTAAGTTAATTAAAAACATTCTCTGCTAAATATATTTACTTTCAGTTTTTTTATTACTCTCTCTGTACATCAAAAAAAACTTAGACTTAAAATAGTTCAATTTTTGCTGCAAAATACTACCGATAACTACTTGATTTTATAATGTCTAAAGTATTAAAGTGTGTATGTATTCAATATATTTTTTCAGATTGTATAAAGGAGAGAAATAACATGGAATCAGCGTTAAAAATTACCCCAGTAATTGCTTTTTTGACTATTAGTGGAATATTAATTTCTGGATTAGTTTTTCTGCTACATGGAATACGAAATAATCATAAACTTACCATTGATGGATTTCTCCTAGCTAATCGCCAACTTTCAGGAGAGGCATATGCAAATACTTATTCTGCAACCAATATATCACTTGCTAGCAATATTATTTTCTTTATAGCGGCACATCAAGTCTATGGTTGGATGATGGGGCTTGCGCTAATAGCTTATACAATAGTCCAGTTCTACATATTATATATAGTACGTAAACTTAACCTTGATTTTAATAAAATACGAACTATCTCTGATCTATGGTATGAGGTCTTTCCTAGTAAAAAAATAGCTAGAATAATAACTTTTACCGTGGTAACTGGTTGTTTCATTGGTCTATTTTTAGAATTATATTTTGGCTCAGTAATACTTTCAATATTTTTCCCAGATATGATTATCTATCAAGCTGGCTCCTTTTTAGTGTTAGGGTTCATGGTCATAGCATACGTTTATTTGGGAGGGTATAATACAATTGTGAAAACCGACAAATGGCAAGTCGGATTATTAATTCTAGCGACATTAGCTCTTGGATATTTTGCAGCTACCGTGCCAGCAATTGGTTCTGCGACCGAAACAAGTTTCGTACAAAAAATAAGTGGACATACAGAATCAGGATTATCATTAATTGTATTTTTGTTCTGGGTTTGCTCTTTAAATGTATTTTTATGTTTCATTGATATTTCTACTTGGCAAAGAATGGGGGCATCAAAATCCATTGGTGAAGCATCTCGAGGATTATTCAAAGGGTTATGGAAAATAGCTGTAATATTTTGGGGACCAATGATGGCTATAGTTTTTATTGGAGCTAAAGGATATTCTTTTAATTCACTACCAGAGTTTTTTAATGTTATTTATCAGTATAGTGGAAACTTAAATTATATCATATTTCCATTAGTAGCAATTGGTTTTGCTGCTGCTTTATTTTCAACAGCAGATACAATACTTATTAGTACAATGTATGGAATGTGTGATCAAAATAGTTTTTTGCCTCATCTAGAAAAATTTCCTAAAGAACAGCAACATTCAAAACTGAAACACTATTTGTCTCAATTTACAGCTATAATAGTCTCCCTATTAACTATTTTTTATTACATACAAGGGAATGACGGGATAGCATCTTATATTATGCCTTTAATTTATGCTTCTTGGGGAGTATTGATTGGCATGGCAATATTTCCTATGATAGCTTTTTACAGAATGTGGTACGATCTTCCAAAAATTAATGTATCAAGAATAAGTGAATACACGATCATTGCAACATTAATAGTAGCGGCATCAATAACAATTATAGGTTCATTTTTTGAATATAATACCGATGATATGATTTATTCGCAGATTGCTAATTTATTAACTGTTCTTGTTGTTGGAGCAGGAATAAAACTTGCTTTCTTATTGAATGATAAAGTTAGTATAAATGCTGCAAATATAACTGCCACAAATTAATAAATGTACGTAACAAGTAAGGTGAAAAACATCACCTTACTTATTAAAAAATATAAATTTTAGCTGTATTCAGATGCTCCACATATGAATGAGAATTCTTTAGGAGAGCTTGTTGGTCGTTGACTTATAGTAAATAATATACTCTCTCTAAATGAAGCTTTACAGACACCGTAGACATCTTTATCAATTCTCTCGTAAATACCATCATCATTCAAAATAGTTGTCCCTACATGCACAATATATTCAATTCTAAGATCTGTTCCATACTCAATTTCATCTTCAATAAAATTTGGTATTTCATATCTTTCACGAGGCTGTAATTCTACATCCTGTAAATTACTTCTGTTACCTTTAATACTAGCGGAATACATAATCCGATTATGGATAGCAATATCCCTATGTTCCATTTCTACCTTTTTCTGAGCTTCATGTTCAGTATATACTTTTTGAATAGCTTTAACCCCAAAAGTTATGAGAGCTGATAATAAAGTTAAACCAATCGCCGTAAGTGTAATAAGCTCGCCTGTTATATTTCTCTTTGAGTACATAAATTTCATCCTTGTTCATGCTTTCTTTTTTCCTTATAAATGACTGTAGGAGATTTTCGCAACTAAAGATGTAAAAAAATTATGAATATTTATGTAAGTAAATATATATATTAGGAACTAGAAATGTAACTTGTTAAACTAAAAAGTATTACAAGATTTTAATTAGAGTCTATTGTAGTAATATTAGTGTAGGCTTGCAGAACAGCTAGGTCAAATTCTGCGAGAATAGCTAAAATATGGTCAAAAATGTCAGCTTGTATACTCTCATACTTGTTCCATTCAATCACATTTGTAAAAGCGTATATTTCTATTGGAAGCCCATTTTCAGTTGGCTGTAATTGCCTAACTAAACAAGTATAATCATGTCTTAGCATATGATGGTTGTTTAAATATTCGACTAAATAGTTTCTAAATGTTCCCACATTGGTTAATCTTCTTTGATTAATAGCAGAATCATCTGTTAAATTTTTATTATCATCCTCAATTTCGGTAAGTTTTTGCTTTAAGTATTGGTTCAGTAAAGATATTTTTTTGTATTTATTGATCATGGCTTGATCGCAAAACTTTACAGTATGCATGTCAAGATAAATAGATCTTTTAATTCTTCTACCACCTGACTCTCTCATACCACGCCAATTTTTAACCCCGGAGGTTAATAAAGCATAGGTCGGAATTGTCGTTACCGTCTTATCGAAATTTTTTACTTTTACAGTATTTAAAGATATATCGATAACATCCCCACTGGCACCAAAATTAGGCATATCAATCCAATCACCCATTCTAACCATGTCATTTAATGATAATTGGATACTTGCAACAAAACCTAGTATAGAATCTTTGAAAACTAACAAAATAACTGCTGTTAAAGCCCCTATCCCAGTTAAAATTGCAAGTGGGGATTTATTGATAAAAATAGATATTGTTACAATTATTATTAAAATTGAAACAATAAGTTTTATTAATTGAATATAACTACGAATTGGTCTTTTTTGGGATATATCAAATTCATTGTAAACATCCTGTAGAATATTTAGCAAAGAATTAATCACCGTTAAAAGTTGAATTGCTATGTAAATAATAGCTATTTTTTTAATAAAAATACTAACATGAAGAGAATAGTACAAGTCTTCAACTCTAATTATGTTTGAAGACCAATAAATTAATAATCCAGGAGCTAGATAAGAGAATCGTTCAATCAATCTATTATTATCAATTTTAATAGAAATATTTCTGTTAAAATTGAAAAGTAGTTTATTAATTAAACTTTTTAAGTATCTGTTAATAATTATATATATAATCCAAGATAGACTAATAATAACTGTCCCAACAGCAATGTAACTTATTGTGTACGAGATGGTTGAATTTAAACCGCTTTTGGTAAATATTGAAAAAAGTAAATCTAGCATAAGTAGAATGCTAACATGATTTACTTATTTTTAGAATAATTTATTTTTTACTATTTTTTATAGCCATTATTGAATTGAAAAACTCAGGCTTATTAAGCCCGAGCTCTTCGAATATATGAGTTGCTTTATTCCAAGAACCTTCTTGATCAATACTATTAACTATATATTTAAATCCTTCTTCTTGATTAGTTTCTATTCCCCAACCATGTATTAGAGCCAACCCATGCAATCGTATAGCCATAGCATATCTTTGTTCTTCAGCTGCACTCATAAAAGAAAAAGCTTCTTTAAATGTATCTTCAATATATTTTTTGTGAATATCAGCTTCATAACATGTGGATTGTAAATCTTTCAAAAAATTTGCCTTATCAAACATTATTTTGCTTAAATTATATTGAGATTCAGCATCATTAATTGATGATGCTACTCTATAACTTTCTTGTAGCAACAAACCTACATAAGGATGTTTTTTTGAATATTGTAGTTTTTTATATACTTTAACTAACTGTTTATGGATCTTGATTTCTTTTTGAATTGCTTGATCACTGACATTATCCTGCTTGCGTTTAGCATGCATGGCATTAGCTTTTTTTCTTAGTGACCTCATTTTCCATTTTGAAAACATATACTCTCTCTTATCTTATTCAAATTTTACAATAATAGGGAAAACAGCAAAAAATAAACTAATTAATACCGCTGAAATCAAAATTATTTCATAGAAAGCTGGTTTCATTAATTCTAATATAGATTGATCTGATATATCTATGGTGTTTTTCTCTCCCTCCACTCTAGTAGTCAATCTTTTTGCAATTAATCCTAATATAGCTGCCGATAATAAATATGGCAGAAGCACTGTCATAGCTAAACGAAATCCTGACAGCCCCTGCACCATACTATACCAATGAGCAACAATTATAATGAATTCAGGTACATCATAATGCAGATCAAATATAATATGAGGAATAATATATAGAGAAAATACAAATAAACTTAAAGATAACATCATTGCCAAAACGCCTACACCATATAATATTGGATTCGAATTTTCTGGCTTTGCCATCTTGTCCCTAACTAATAATTCCAACCTTTAAAGTATAGCAAATAAATTATTTTTTTAGCTTTAATTTAATTAAACATTTATTGTGCAAAAAAATATTAAAATAAGTAAAATCAACATCTTAATCTAATATCTAATTTTTAAGCTAAATATTCATTAAGATCAATTTATTATATAGGTAAAGTTTTTATAAAATTAATAAGTAACACATAATATTTAAGAAATTCATTTGTGTAACAATATTTATTCAGTTTAAGTATCTTCACTAGCTTTAGATCAGATTAACTTAATGAAAAAATATAAAGTTATTTCTTAAGAACCTTTTATAACTATTAGTAATTTAAGCCTATTAACCGTTAACTACTACCATTTTGCTGGAAAAATTAAAGAAGGTAACTTAACTGTATATATATAGTAATAGCAAATGCACTTATAAGTATTTTTAAAGAGTTATTTGAACTTAAATTTCCAATAAATGATATATAACTTATTGAACAAATTTTGTCAAAAATGAAACAGGTATTACAAATAATCCTTCAAATTCTTACTACGATAGAGAAATTGAACATGTGAGGCTGCTCTAAAAATTCTTCAAAATCTCAAATAAATCATACTATTCAAACATTTTAATGACAATGCCAACTAAATAACAAAGAGATAGAAGGAGATCTTCATTTTATGTATATAGCAATAGATAGTGCTTTAAAATCATTAAAAACTTCTATTAATCATAAACTTCTGCAAACTAGCTGCTCTAGTAGCAGCTTAAATTGATTCAGGAATTATATATATAAAATATGAGCACAATATCAAAATTTAGACAGTAAATATATTGAGTCCAAAATTGTTATTTTAGCTTAATTTGATGGTTTATTATTAGAGTTTTACCAAAATGTCAAAAATTTACTTTATAATCAATTAGTTATTATAAAAAATAAAATAAAAATATAATATTAATAATTAGCTTATTTTTGGTAAAATAAATCATGAATTAACAATCTAGAGAGATATTAAGTAATGTATATTGAGGCGATCCTTGGAATAAATTTTTTATTCATAGTAGTATATGCTCTATTTCTAAAAAATTGGTACACAAAACAACTAAATAAACATTTATCAAATACACATTCTGAAACAAATAATCAATATAAATCAGAAATATCTCAGCTAAGAGAATTTTTAATTAAGAATTTATTTAAAGAACATTTAGAAAACTCTGAGAGATTAACAACTAGCTTCAATAAACAACTAGCATCATCCGTTAATGAAATTAGAAGCAGCCTAATAGTCCAAAATAATAATGTCAATAAACACATGGAAAGCTTGACTACGACGATCTTTCAACAATTAAGAGATATCCGTCAAAACTTAGATAATTCTCTTTCTAGTAGCTTAGCTAAAAGCCACGAAGCGTATACTGATATTTCTAAAAGATTGGTGTTGATTGATGCGGCACAAAAAAGAATTGGTGAATTATCTAGCAACATTGTTAACTTACAAGATATTTTGTCTGATAAACAAGCAAGAGGTGCCTTTGGTGAAGTGCAATTAACTAAAATTGTTAAAAATATTCTCCCCCCTAATCATTATAAATTACAACACACTTTATCGAATGGCAAACGTGCGGATTGCATAATAGATCTGCCAGATCCAACTGGGAAACTAGTAATCGATTCGAAATTTCCTCTTGAAAGCTATAGACTACTACATAAAACCAGCACAGCTATACAAAAAGATATCGCCAATAAACAATTTAAACGTGATATCAAAAAACATATCTCAGATATTACCAATAAATATATAATACCTAATCAAACAGCTGATTGTGCAATAATGTTTATTCCTGCAGAATCCATATTTTCAGAAATTCATACTAATCATACAGATCTAGTAGATTTCTCATTTCAAGCTAAAGTATGGATGGTATCTCCTACGACTATGATGGCAATTCTTAATACCTCTAATGCGGTTATTAAAGACTTAGCTCGTCAAAAAGAAATTCATCTTATCCAGAATCATTTAAATATGTTATCAAAAGATTTTCACCGTTTTCAAAACCGGATGAACAATTTGTCAAAACATATCAGATTGGCTAATAATGATCTTGATGATGTTAGTGCTTCAGCTAAAAAAATAGTAACGCGATTTGATCAAATAGAAAAAGTAGAAATAAAGCAAGAACAACTAGAAAAAACTAGCCTTAATATAAATAAAAATTAGAGAAAACATATTAAAATAGTGGTGCATAGAGCCAGTCAATTGACTCTGTGCACCACTAAACTAGATATTACTTGTATACCTCATCATGCATTCTGTCTTTAGCTGTATAAATTGTTTTTGTGCAATCTTTGCAGCTCTTACCAGTACATTTACCGTCAACACAACCATGTTGTTTCATTTTAGCTTTTGATATTTCGCTTTCGGAAAAACCCGAAGTACTTTCACAACCTGTCATAATTAATAGAGCAACGCCCAAAGGTAAAATATTTGTAAAGATATTTGCTAATAATTTACGATTCATCCTCGCATTCCTTATAGTTATTATCATATTTAATATGTATTTATAATATAAGTTAAATCATGTGAATAAATTTTGCAAGAAAATAATCTTAAATTATCAGATTAATTAAAGATTATTTAGATTCTTAAAATGCATGCAACATATATTAAACATAGTGACCACTTAAGTCTCAAAATTATTTATTAGTATGAGTTCTCAAGCTCACATTAATAAGGTATATAATTTAAAAGCACCTAATTTAAATATCGGACAAAGAGCTAAACATAAATCGTTGTCGTGTAGTCTTTAGATATTATTGGCTATAAGTTGTTCAAAAAAGATATAGGTAATATCTTCTCTAAGGAGGTAATAAACCCAGGCTACGAGACATAAGTAGTTCACTAAGGATAACGGGACTCTATAGGTCTTTATCACTGATTATTCCTCCTACCCTTACCCTCATTACTCTTGCATTTTCTTTTTTGTAATACCAAATAAATTTTTCTCCATAATCAGGCCTATTAACTAAAATAAACCCGTAACCAAATTCACAAATTCACAAATTCACAAATTCACAAATTCACAAATTCACAAATAGTACATTGTGTAACTTTTCCTAAACCAATATGTAT
This sequence comes from Gammaproteobacteria bacterium, assembly GCA_003353785.1. Lineage (GTDB taxonomy): Bacteria > Pseudomonadota > Gammaproteobacteria > PIVX01 > PIVX01 > PIVX01. Next base: position 8,777 of record PIVX01000012.1, read on the forward strand.
TTTATCATCCACTGGATAACTTTATATTAAAATATCTAGCAACATTATATCAAATAGATATTCAGGTTTATTTAACTATTGTGTATTTATAAGAATGTTTGCTGATTGCAAGTCTTACATCGCTTACATTTATTATTTTATAATTGATAATTCTGGTAACGACTTACTAGAGGCCTGAGTTAAATCTAATAATTCTCGTGTTGCTACAAAGAAAACTGTAAAGCTTGTAGAAGGATGTTCTTTAATATCATGTAAGATTTGTTCCCATCTATTAATTAGTGAAGAATATTCTTTTTCCCAAATTTTTATGTTAACACTTAACTTATTTCCTTTAGAATTAGATAATATAGCAACTACCAGCCTTTTTTGTTGCCAATCAATATCATCTCTTAATGCTTCTCTAGATAAAGCATCCCAGCTATTTTCAACACTAGATGAAATGATTTTACTTCTGAGCCAACTTAACCCAATAGTATTTCCTAACTCAAAGTACACATCTATTACTGATTTAATTGGCAAATTGAATTTAATTGCAGCATCAACACAATCTAAAGTAGCATGTAACGCTCTGGACATTGAAAAATAACTTGCCATTTCTTCTGGTAAATTTATCTTTTTATATTCAGCTAATTTCTTCTTGTATTGTTGAAGATCATATCCTTTTAATGAGCCTACTAATAAAACAATTGCTTCCTGAGCTCTAGCTTGGTACATCTTAATTAATTTAGTTATTTGAAATTTCCCACGATGATTTCTTAAAATCCATCTTGTAGCTCTACGCATCAAACGAATTAATTGCATAAACATATCATTCTGTATTCTAGGGATAATTATATTGTCTAAACGTGATATTTGTTCACGAACTTTATCACATTCAAATATCTCTTTAGCAACTAAATATGCTTTAACTATTTCAGCAGAGTTAGCACCTGTCTCACTCTTTAATCTGTGTACAAATGTAAATCCAACTTCATCAATCATATTATTACTAAGTTTAGTCGATATTATTTCACGTTTTAATCGGTGTTGATAAACATATGATTGATAATCTTTTTTTATTGGAGTAGGAAAAAAATCAAGTAATGTTTTTAAACAAAAGTCATCCTCTGGTAAATCAGAATGTAAAATATCTTCACTTAATAAATTTTTAGTATAAGCAAAAATTATAGCTATACCCGGCATGGTTAGACCTTTACCTTCTTGCTTACGTTCCTTAAGAATTTCTGTCGAAGGTAGATATTCTACATTTCTGTTTATTTTTTTGTCATTTTCTAATTCATCAATATATTTAATATGTAAATCTAAATTAATATATGCATGTTGCCATATTAAACTTAAGGCTCCTGTTTGTTTATAGTTATGGCTTAATACTAAGCTCGCTACTTCTACAGTCATAGATTTTAGCAACTTATTACGTTGTTTAATTGTCATATCTCCTTTAGAGACTACTTCATTCAATAAAATTTTAATATTTACTTCATGATCTGAACAATCAACTCCAGCAGAATTATCAATAAAGTCTGTATATATTAATCCACCAGCAAAATTATATTCTATTCTAGCAAGTTGGGTGAAACCCAAATTTCCTCCTTCTCCTACCACTTTACATCTTAGTTCATTTGCATTAACTCTAGTATTATCATTGTTTTTATCTCCAACAGCTAAATCTGTTTCTTTCGAAGATTTTACATAAGTTCCTATACCTCCATTCCATAATAAATCAACAGGAGCACATAAAATTTTCTTAATTAACTCATTCGGACTTAGTTGATCATCTTGAATATCGAGTATATTTTTAGCCTCCTTAGATAAAACAACTGACTTAGCTTTCCTACTATATACTCCTCCTCCTTCAGATATAAGTTTTTTATCATAATCTAACCAAGATGTTTCAGGATGATTAAATAGTCTTTGGCGTTCATGGTAACTTTTTTCTGGATCAGGTGAAGGATCTATAAATATATGTAAATGATTAAAAGCCACAATCAACTTGATTTTCTTAGATAATAACATCCCGTTTCCAAATACATCGCCAGCCATATCTCCAATACCAACTACTGTAAAAGAAGTTGTTTGTGTGTCAATATCCAAACTTCTAAAGTGTCTTTTGACAGACTCCCATGCTCCTCTTGCGGTAATACCCATTTTTTTATGATCATAGCCAACAGCTCCCCCTGAAGCAAAAGCGTCGCCCAACCAAAATTTATATTCAGAAGATATTTGATTAGCAATATCTGAAAAAGTAGCGGTTCCTTTATCTGCTGCTACGACAAAATAAGGATCATCCTTATCATATCTAACAGTATTATCAGGAGGGATGACTTTATTTTCAATCATATTATCAGTTACATCAAGTAGTCCAGAGATAAAACATTTATAGCACTCTAACCCTTCCGCAAAAATTTCCTCTCTACTACCATCGGTCGGTAATTTTTTTGGAACAAACCCGCCTTTAGCTCCTGACGGAACTATAACAGCATTCTTTACCACTTGAGCCTTCATCAATCCTAAAATCTCAGTACGAAAATCTTCTTTTCTATCTGACCAGCGTATACCTCCTCTAGCTACTTTGAAGCTTCTTAAATGAATACCTTCAAATCTAGGAGAGTATACAAATATTTCATACATTGGATAAGGTAATGGTAGCTCCGGTAATTTTATACTATCAATTTTAAAGGAAACCCATTTCTTATGCTTTTGATCAGCTGTTAGTTGATAAAAATTAGTTCTTATTGTTGCCATAATAAGCTCTAAATAACGTCTCAAGATTCGATCTTCGTCGAGATTAGTAACTTTATCTAGAGCAATAATTATAGATCTATATAGATCCTGCTCTTTATCTATATTCCTTGAAATAGATGGATCAAATCTAATATGAAATAATTCAATAATTTTATCTATAGTTTTAGGATGAGATAATAATACTGCTTCTATATATTGCTGACTAAAAGTAAAACGTATTTGTTGTAAGTATTTAGAGTATGCTCTTAAAATGCTTATTTCACGCCAATTTAATACTGGATCTAATATTAAACTATTAAATTTATCATTTTCACATTCATTACACCAGATATAATGAAAACACTCTTGAAAAATTTCTTTTGTTTCTAATAGATTAACTTCACTACCCCTTTCTTTAATTAAACCAAAATCACTTAGCCAAATAGTACTTCCATCACTTCTGACAAGCTCATGAGGTTGTTCATAAATAACTTTTAGTCCCATATTTTCAAGAATTGGTACAACATCTGATAGAGGAATATTATTATTCAAGTTAAATATTTTAAGTTTGATCATTCCAGAAAGATCATCAACAGCTTTATAGAGTTTTAGCTCAAATGATTTTTCTGAAGATAAATCATCCATAAGAGCAACATCATATACTGCCTCAATATAGGAATGTTCTTCTTGATAACTTAATGGGAAGGCATTTCTATAAATATTATATAAATTATTTCCCCTCTCTTCACCAAAATGTTCTAATAAACAGACGTAGAAAGAATCTGTCCATATTTTGCTGACCTCAATTAATTTATTCTCTATTTCTTTAATATCTATTTCTAAATTTTCACATTCACTAACTCTAATAATAAAATTAATTCTAGCTAATACAGAATCAGAGAAATACGTTGAATATTGAATATCTTCAGCATTAAAATAGTCATTTAAAATATTCTGAAACTTCCTTCTAAGATCTGTATTAAAATTTTCTCGAGGGACAAATACAAAACATGAAATAAATTTACCACAAGGATCAAATCTTGCAAAAAATTTTATTTTTTTCCTTTCTTGTATATATGAAATACCTTTTGCTAAACTTAATAATTCATCTACCGATGCTTGGAATAAATCATCTCTTGGTAAATTATCCAAAATGTTTCTTAATACTCTACCAGCATGACTATCAGGCTTTCTTTCGGATTTGATAAAAATTTTCTTCATTTTATTCCTGATTAATGGAATATTTTTTGGGTTAGAACTATAAACTATAGATGCAAATAGCCCTACTATCTTTTTTTGTCCAATAACTTTTCCATTTTTATTAAAAATTTTTATACCAACATAATCATTATAAGTAGGCCTATGAATATTAGAAATTGTACTAGTTTTAGAGATCACCAAAGGTTGTTTAGACAACATTAATTTTTTTCCAGCTTCAGGAAGATCTTGTAAAACATCTAATCCTATTTCATTACTTGACTGTCTTAGTATTCCAAGCCCTGTATCAGCTATACTACTTACACTCTTATCATTAGATTGAGTAAATCTATAGTTTTTAATTCCTAAAATTGTAAAATTATTGTCTACTAACCATTCCAAAAAATCCACACTTTCATCTATTTCATCATGATCTAACTTGTCACTGAATTCCTTTAATTCATTAATTGAACTCTTGATTTGTTTTTGCATTAATTGCCAATCTTCAACAGCTAAAGAAACATCATGGATCGTTCTTAAAATCTTATCCTTTAATTTGTCTATTTTTTCTTGATCGGTTTGTCTATTAACTTCAATAAAAATAGGAACTTCTTCAAACGTCTTCTTCCCATTCTCTTTCTCAGAAAAATCCAGGATATCAATTATTTTATGCTCTTTATCCCGAATAAATTTCATATCTCCAGAATGAATAATTAACTGTGAATAAATCCCCATATTGTTAATTGCCATCATTATAGAATCCACTAAAAACGGCATATCATCATGCAAAATTTCAACTATAGTATGTTTAGATTCCCAACCAAACTTTTCAAAGTCCGGATTGTATATACGAATTTTTATTTCTTCAGACTTACGTTTATAGATATAATTCCAAAAACATAGTATTGCTCCATATAGATCTGATAGTTTATGTTCTACTAAATCATCATAGGACACTGTAGATAGAAATCTATTAACAAATTTACAAATTAAATCAGCAATATCTTGAGGAACATTTTCGCGTATTCTATTGTTAATTTCATCTATTATCTGTAGTTTAGGGCTGTTTTCTTTTAACATTTAACTGGTAAAACAAATATAATTATTTATTTTTAAATTTTAATAGAATAAAGTATAGTATTCTAGCTAAAATTAAATGGCTTGGTGCATACATGCAGTTAAATATGTCCAAAATACATCCTAGTTGGGTAAATATTGTTAGTTCCGCAATATCTAGAATGGATCAAGAATATTTAAACTATATTGCCAACCAGGACAAGATAATTCCTAATAAAAATCAAATACTTAATGCTTTTACTATTCCTCTTAACAAAGTAAATTATATTTTATTAGGAGAATCTCCCTACCCAAGAACAGATTCTGCTAATGGATATTCTTTTTGGGACGCCAAAGTTACAATGCTATGGTCAGAATCAGGCTTAACAAAAGAAATTAATCGTGCAACATCACTAAGAAATTTTATTAAGATGTTATTAATTACTTCAGGTAAACTACTCAAATCAAATACAAGCCAAGAAGCGATTAGTAAAATTAATAAAGATCAATTAATTACTACATTGCCAGAGCTTTTTAGTTATCTCTTAGATAATGGTTTCTTACTCTTAAATGCATCATTAGTACTTTCAGGAAAATCAGTAAAAATGGATGCAAAACATTGGCGTCCTTTTATTGAACATATTATTTGTCAAATTTATCAACACAATAAAAATGTTGAACTTATTCTCTTTGGGAAAATAGCAAAAGAGATCTTATCCATGAAAATACCCACGATGAACAAATTATGTGTCGAACATCCTTATAATATTAGCTTTATCAATAATCCAGAAATACACTCCTTCTTTAAACCATTTAAACTATTAACTAGAAAATATGAATGATCAAACAATATTTGAAGATCTAAATAACCAGTGGTGGGATAAAGAAGGTCCCCTTAAAGCTCTCCACTCTTTAAATTTGCCAAGAATCCAATATATAAAAAGCCACATTGATCTTCAGGGTAAAAATATATTGGATGTAGGATGTGGAGGAGGAATACTTGCTGAAGAATTAGCAAAAGAAAATTCTAATGTGATCGGTATAGATATTGCTGATTCTCTAATTAAATGTGCCAAACAACATGCTAGTAAACAAAAATTAGTAATTGACTATAGGAAAACTAATATAGAATTAATAAGTGAAGAATTTAATGAATACTTTGATATGATCGCATGCATGGAATTACTAGAGCATTCTAACAACCCTGAAATTATATTAAGTAATTGCTATCGATTATTAAAACCAAATGGAATAATAATTATTTCTACATTAAATAGGACGGTCAAATCATATTTACTAGGAATAATTGCTGCTGAATACATATTAAATATTGTTCCTAAAGGTACTCATGAATATAAAAAATTTATCAAGCCATCTGAAATTAATAAAATATTAAGTAAACAAAAATCACCAATAATCTGTATTAAAGGATTAAATTATAATCCTTTTACTCATAAAAGTTTTATAACAACAGATGTATCAATGAATTATATACTAGCTGCTAAAAAGAATATATTAGCTTAATATCTTTTCAGTCATTTCAAATAAATTTTTAGAAATTTTCTCTGCAGACATAATATCTTGTAAACCTTGATGCATCATGTTTTTATTACTATCCACAAATTTTCTCCAATTAGCAAAAACAGTAATCAACCTTGAAGATAAATGAGGATTGAACTTATCAATCTCCAATATTTCACTTAATAGTAACTTATATCCTTGACCGTCTGGTGAATGAAAATACAGTAAATTTTCCATACTAAAAAATCCAAATAACGCTCTAACATGATTTGGATTAGTATAAGAGAATTTTGGATCTTCTTGTTTGATTTTCATAATTTTATTATATATTTGGCTAGAGCACGATCCTGAAACTAAGCGTAACCACTTTTCATAAGTTAATGGCTGCCCTTTCCATTTATCATAAAAATAATTCAACTGACTTTCTGTTTGTTCAGAAGATATTTTATTTAAACAAAACAAAGCTGATAACTGCTCAGTAATATTTTTAGTGGATTTTAAGATATCAACTAAAAATTGTGCCTCTTTTTCAGTTCGATCTGATGTAATATAGTCAAGTAAAGAATTTTGTAAAATCCTTTTAGCTTTAAGAGTATCTTCATCAAGGTTTATAGATTGTAATTTAGCAAATAAATTATCAACCCCTTCCTTATGGGTATGATAAACCGTTTGCTTAATAATTTCATAACTGTTTAAAATATTTGAAATATTGATCTCAGTAAAATCTTGGAGAAAAACTTTAACCTTAGGGAGTTGTAGTAAGTATCCTGTAATACTATATTGATTTTGATCATTAACTTTACTTAATAATTCTTCAAAAATATTAAGATATCTTTCGCTTACTGTTGGTTTATCACCCCTATTAATTGAGTCCAATACATTTACTAGTTCTAGTTTATGCAATCGATTAACTGCATCCCACCTATTATATTCATCTTCCTCATTGATTATTAAAGTATGTAAATCATCTATTGAATAATCATATTTAAGTTTAACTGGGGCAGATAACCCTCGCAAAAATGAAACGGTAGGTTCATTATCCACATGAGTGAAATGATATTCTTTTGAAATATCTTTCAAAATTAATAGATGTTTAAAAGACTTTTGTTCACTAAAAGATACTTCAAGCTTATTCCCAGTTTTACTAAAGAAAGCCACTTCCACAGGAATAACTAAAGGATATAATTCAGCATTTTGATCATTATGGGGGATCTGCTGAGTAATATTAATTGAAAAAGAACTATTATTATTACTATAGGATGTATTGATCTTAATTGTAGGGGTGCCTTGTTGTTTATACCAGTTTTTAAATTGCGAAAGTTCATATCCTGAAGCTTGTTCTAAACAAGAAACAAAATCATCTATAGTTGCACAACCCCCATCAAATTTTGCAAAATAATCTGAGATCCCTTTAAAATAGTTTTGATCTCCAATTATTGTTTGTATCATTCTAATAACTTCTGCACCTTTTTCATATATTGTAGAAGTATAAAAATTATTAACTTCTATATAAGAATCAGGCTGTACTGGATGAGCAAGAGGACTTGCGTCTTCAGTAAACTGATAGGCTATAAGTTTATTAATAGATTCTAATCTATTAAGTGATAATGGAAAAGTATCTTCCATAAATTGACTTTCCCTATAAACAGTCAATCCTTCTTTTAAACTTAATTGAAACCAATCACGACAAGTTACTCGATTACCACTCCAGTTATGAAAATATTCATGTCCTACTACAGAGGCTACTCTTAAAAATTCTGAATCCGTAGACAAATTTTTATGCGTGTTAATACATGAAATATTAAATATATTTAATCCTTTATTTTCCATTGCTCCATTATTAAAGTCTTCTGTAGCTACAATCATAAATGTATCTAAATCATATTCTCTAGAATATTTTTGCTCATCCCAGTGCATTGCTTTTTTTACAGCTTCTAAAGCAAATTCACATTGATCTTCAGAACCAGGAGTTACATATAACTCTAAATTTATATTTCTATTTGACCTTGTCGTATAACTGTTAGAAACACGCGATAAATCTCCCGCTACTAAAGCAAATAGATATGATGGTTTTGGATGGGGATCATGCCAAACTACTAATTTCCTATTATCATCAATATTTAATTCAAATGCTTTGTCCCCATTAGAGAGTAATATTGGGTAGGAACTAATATCTGCTGTTATTGAAGTTGTATAAATCGAAGAAACATCTGGCCTATCTAAAGAATAAGTTATTCGTCTAAACCCGTGAGGCTCACATTGAGTAACTAATATAGATTGCGATTTATAAAGCCCTGCTAAAGCCTTATTCTCAGCTGGTATAATTTTAGTTTCAATATCTAAAATAAATTTTTCTGGAACTTCGTGAATAACTAACCCACTATCACTGCATTTATATTTATCTTCACCCAATAAACTTCCATCTAGATGAATAGACTTTAACTCTAGGTTATCACCATCAAGAAAAATAAATTTATCTGTTGAACTACTTTGATTACGATATACATCATACTGAGCTTTCACAGTTGTATAATTTTCGTAAATATCAAAATGCAAATGCGTACTTGATATATAATATTCTGGAGCTATATAGTTTTTTAAATGTTTAGTAGAATATTGACTCATCTGTTACTTAAGCTATAATTTTTATACTTTATTATATAATTAATTTATAAAAGGCGAAATCACTATTTGAAATAGATATGTTTTTTTTATATATGTACATTATTAAGTCATTTCCTTTGTAGTCATATATAAAATACAAATAAAGTTTTAGTTGCTATTAACTATTTAAGTATTATACTTGAACACTAATAACGTTTTATTAACTATCCATGAGGGTCTACTATGATTAAAAAAATTTCTGGAATTATAATTTTAGCTACATCTGTCATTTTTTGTCCTATCCTATTTGCCAGTTCGCTTAATCTACATGCAACTCATACTATTTATGGATATATAACTTTAGCAATTTTTTTTCTTGCATACGCTTTAGTTATTGCAGAAGAAAAAACTCATTTTAGAAAATCTAAGCCCGTTATTCTATCAGCTGGAATCATCTGGATAATAATAGCGCTTTTATGCAAATCAGAAGGATTAACACACGCTGCTTCTGAAGCGGTAAAACCAATTTTTCTAGAATTTTCTGAACTTCTATTATTCTTACTTGTAGCTATGACATATGTCAATACTATGGAAGAACGGAATGTATTTGCAATGCTACGATCATGGTTAGTTAAAAAAGGATTTTCTTATAGACAATGTTTTTGGGTAACTGGTACGCTTGCTTTTTTTATATCTCCAGTAGCAGATAATTTAACAACAGCATTATTAATGTGTGCAGTAGCAACGGCAGTCGGAGCAAAGTCTCCCAAGTTTGTTGTACTAGCGTGTATTAACATAGTAGTGGCCGCTAATGCTGGTGGGGCATTTAGCCCTTTTGGGGATATAACTACTTTAATGGTTTGGCAAAAAGGAATCATTCCTTTTGAAGAATTTTTTGTGTTATTTCTACCAGCTGCTGTTAATTTCATAGTACCGGCCATAATAATGACATTTGCCGTTCCCAAAGCAAAACCTCCAGCATCAACTAAAGCTATGAGTATGAAAAAAGGAGCAAAAAGAACAATTTTCTTGTTTTTGCTCACTATTATAACTGCGGTAACATTTGAAAATTATTTACATCTACCAGCAACAATTGGAATGTTAACAGGTCTCGGTTACCTAATGGTAGCATCTTATTTTATAAAACAATTTGAAATTAAAAAATATAGTAGTGAAATTGAAATGGGAAAATTCAAAGCTTTTAATATTTTCAATAAAGTAAGCAAAGCTGAGTGGGACACTTTATTCTTCTTTTACGGTGTTATGTTGAGTGTAGGAGGATTAGCAGTACTTGGATATCTAGAATTTATTTCAAGTATTATGTATGAAGATTGGGGACAACATATGCCTTATGGACACGAAGCTACTATTGCAAATATTACTATAGGTTTCATATCAGCAATTATTGATAATATTCCAGTAATGTTTGCAGTATTAACCATGCACCCATCTATGTCAGATGGGCAATGGCTCCTGGTAACTCTAACAGCAGGTGTAGGAGGATCGTTACTATCAGTAGGTTCAGCAGCAGGAGTTGCCCTCATGGGACAAGCCAGAGGAGTCTATACATTTATGGCTCATCTTCGTTGGAGCTGGGCAATTTTATTAGGATATATTGCTTCTATAATGGTTCATATATGTATAAATAAAAGTCTTTTTTAGAGTTAAGCTGACTTAAATTAACAATAAAATAAAAAATTTGGGTGTTTATAAGCTCATTGCTTATTTATTGAACTAGATTAAAAAAAAAATTAGTTAAATAAAAATTTCATTATGGATCTGAACTAAAATCATCTTTAAGATGAAGTAAAAAATTAACATAATCAGTATTTGTCCTAAAAAATTGGAATTTATATGACATTACGATCAAAAATAATCCACGATCCACAAAAATATAATAATTTTTCTTGGTCTCTACTCTTAATTATTGCCGTAGTACTCATTGTAAGTGTAGATCTATTAATGCAGGCCTTTTCTGAAGAAAGATTTATTCTTTCAAGAGAAGCAGAATTTATTGATCTTGGCAATAAATTAATAAAGAGCATTGAGTTTTTATCTAAACAAGCAAGAAGATATGTCGTAACTTTAGATAAATCAGATTATAAACAGTATCTTGATGAAATTAACGTAAAAAAAACTAGGGAAAATGTTATTGAGCGTTTGAAAATCTTAAATGCTTCTTCTGCTGAAGTAGATGCTTTGATAGAAGCAAAAAGATTATCTGATCAAATTTCAAAAATAGAAACTGTAAGTATGCAATTAGCAATGCCAGCTCAAGATCCATTTAAGCAAACTAATATAATAGTACCTGGGCAATATTTAAATAAAGACAATAATAAAAAACTTAATATAGCACGAGAATTAATTTTTAATAAAAAATATGAAAACCAAAAACAAGAAATACTAATAAAAATACTAGAATATCAAAAACTAATGACTGAAAGAATGACTAGGGACGCTTTTAGTGCAAGTAATTATACAAGTATTGTAATGTTGGCAGTTATTATTCTATCTACCCTAATAATCCTATTAGTGCTTTCTCTGATCTGGCTTAGAGTAATTTTAAGAAAAGCTAAATAATTACAAAATTAGTAACTACTCTTCTAAAGACTCCCACAAGGATTTAATCTTATTACTTTCTTCAATGAAAGATAGAAATTCCTGATGTGACTTTTTTTCTTCATCACTAGGTTCTAAAACACTACCAGCAATTTTGTAGTGACTTTGAGCTGGTTGTTGGGGAACCGTATTTCCTTGAAAACCATCAACCTTATCAGCAAATAATCCAGACTGCCCCCCTGTTAGTATAAGATATACTTCTACTAGAATTTGTGCATCTAATAACGCCCCATGCTTTTCCCTGTTAAAATTACTAATATCAAAACGAGAACACAAAGCATCAAGAGAATTTCGCTGGCCTGGAAATTTATCTCGAGCAATTTTTAAAGTATCAATAACCTTACATTTACTTAAAACTAGTTTATCAAAACATTTATTAACTCTAGCAAACTCAGCTCCTAAAAATCCTACATCAAACGGAGCATTATGGATTATAAGTTCAGCTCCATTCCCTATAAAATCTATAAATTGATCTACTACATCAGCAAATAAAGGCTTGTCTTTTAAAAATTCATTAGTTAACCCAGTTATCTCAATACTTATTGGGTCAAGTGGGCGCTCAGGATTTATATAACATTGAAATTCATTGCCAGTGAGTTTCCTATTAATCAACTCAACACAACCTATCTCAGTTAGTCTATGTCCTTCCGCATGCTTTAATCCAGTTGATTCTGTGTCTAGTGATATCTGTCTCATAACTTCTCAATTGCGCTTCTAGCTAAACTATCTGCGATTTCATTTTCAGGATGTCCAGAATGTCCTCTAACCCACTCCCAAGAAATCTTATACTTTATAGATAAATTATCAAGAATCTCCCATAGATCTTTATTTTTTACTGATTTTTTATCTGATGTACGCCATCCATTTTCTTTCCAATTATGTATCCATGTTGTTATTCCATTTTTAACATATTCTGAATCAGTAACTAAGACAACACTACTACCAATCGGAATATTCTTTAACCCCTCAATAGCTGCCGTCAATTCCATCCGATTATTTGTTGTAACATCTTCTCTACCAGATAATTCTATTCTTTCTTGTGCATTTAATATTAATACCCCCCATCCTCCTGGTCCAGGGTTTCCGCTACAAGCACCATCTGTATAAATTTTAAACTTTTGTTGCATAAATTAAGCTTGCTTAGATTGTAGCTTAACAATTATATATCCATTTAAGATGTTATATCCTAAAACTACAATATTGAATTTATCAAATTCATCAGTTAATAGATATAACATTTTGTTAACACTAATACAAGCTGTCGTTCTTTATTACAGAATAAAACATTTCCTAACTTGCGTTATAAAAAGTTAGTTAAAAAAACTAAAATATCCCCAAATTAGTATCAACTAACAATTTGCATAATATTATTGCTTAAATTTGCAATATAAAAAATTATAAAGTAAAATCGCCCAATAAGGATTTAATTTTAAAGATATGAATTCAAATAAATTTTTTATACTTCTGATATCTTTTACTCTGATATCTTTTAATAGCGTTTATGCTAGAGAAAATATTATTAATATACAACAATCGATAGAAGGATTATTCTTTAAAACTTTAGATCTGAAATTAGACTATAGAGTAGCTCGAAATATTACTGTCGGAGTTATTTATAAATATCACGGTTGGAGAGATAACTCAGCTTCTAAGTGCCCTCATCTTGCATCCGGAGATGGAGGTTATTCAATCGGAGTACGAACAAATTTTCTCTTTAACAATTTTGATATACTAGAATATTCTAGCTGGTATCTAAGCCCTTATATCGTTTTGCATAAATATCGGTTAGTAGATAATCGTGATTTGATTGATTACACTGATATGGTTTGCAAAGATTATTATGAAAGTGGATTATTAGCTGGATATCAATGGTTTTGGACCGCTGGATTTAACGTAAGGTTATCCGCCGGTATTCGACATGATTCAGAGCCAGTCTTCTTCAAGAAAAAAACTCATGAAGCAGTTCAAACAAGACCAACCGTAGAGTTTACTTTCGGCTTTGCCTTTTGATGAAGTTGATAATTACTCTAATCATTCTTTAACATTTTATCCTGATACTCCCCCATGAGCTTTGCCATCTTTTGCCTGTCTTCTGCAATAGCTATGAGTGTTTTCCTTACTTCTCGAACCTAGTACTAAATCATATATAGGCAGTTCTTAAATAACACAAAGTTAAATGTTATTTAAAAAACTGCCTAATTTTATTATATGAAGTTCTATGAAATTTTATGATGTTCTAGTTTTAACATTATATTTTTGATCAATAACTATTAGTAACTCGGTTTTACTCCTTGATACATTTATTTCTTTCTCCTGGACTTGATTTTCACTGTCCATAAAATATAAAAACACGCATACATTACTAGGAGTATAAGTATAATCTCTATGAAAATGAGCACTAGATTTTCCCATCATTAGATTAAAGTAATTATCATAAGAAGAAAGTTTTGTTTTTGCTTGGGTAGTCTCAAATGCCAAAGACATCTCAGCTTTGGATTTAATATCTTTCCATTTCCCTAAAGTAGTAGCTGAGCAATCCCTAAAGTTAATTCTACTGTGTAAATTACCGTTAGAATTATTTTTAACAGTTATATTTAGTTTTTTAGCATATCCATTTAAGGTAAATACCCCTAGTAATACTATAAAAACATTTTTTCTTAAATTTTTCATGGCTTCTCCTAATATTTATATGATTGAACATTTATTATCAATTTTTCTAGAAACCAATTGCAAGAAAAATTTATATTTTAATAGTAATAATGTACATCAATATATTGTTAAATACTAATATTGCACTACTTGATCTATAAACAAACTTATAATACTTTAATTCAACCATTTCTGAACAATATTTAGTACTTTTTCATTAAATGCTGTAATATTTAATTTGGCTCTTAGCTTCTAAAATCAAGATATAAAGCTGTAATATAATCACGAGCTTGTAAATCCTTACTTACATAAATTGCCAATACACCGTTATCTTTAGCTAATATGATATGTTCATTCAGTCTTTCTTGCTAAGATCATAAAAAGATATTGCTAATGTTTTGCAGCTGCAAAGATGTTATTTTTAAATATAATTAATACTAAAAAAGAAAATACTTCCATAATAATTAATTTCTATATCTTTAAAGTCAGCTAAATATATATCTGCTATTTATTTTGTTCTACTATATATCAATAGATATTTAAAACATTGATATACCTTAAAGAGGAAAATAATAGCGTATTAAGAAAAGTTATAGATGCAATAGTACTGGTAATATCTGGTTTAAATACAGCAAAAAATATTTTAGTGTCAGGATATGCCATGTTAAAGATGCATTAGCGACTTTCTATGAATCAGAAACTTCTACAAACGAACGGTTGTATCGCAGTCTGAAGTAAAATTCAGGAATCACACGCCTAAAGATGTCAAATAGATATGAATAACTACTTTAAGATATCTAGTGTATAATAACACCCTAGTCCCGGTGGCACAGCTGGATAGCGCGATCCCCTCCTAAGGGATAGGTCAGAGGTTCGAATCCTCTCCGGGACACCATACACCCTATTTTTTATAATATTTTGCTAACTAACAATTCAGCAATCTGAATCGTATTCCATGCTCCACCTTTTCTAACGTTATCCGCAACCACCCAAAGATTAATAGCATTTTGATGAGTTATATCTTTACGAATCCGACCAATAAAAACATCTAATTTACCAACAGCATCAGTCATTGCAGTTGGGTAATTTGTGTTTTTAAATAACTTAACTCCTTTTGCCTTACTATATTCTTTTTTTAACTGTTCCAAATCAACAGGAGACTTAGTTTCTACATTTATACTTTCAGAATGACCAAATATAGTCGGAACTCTAACAGCTGTTGCATTAACTAAAATTTCTTGATCACTAAAAATTTTCTGAGTTTCATTAAACATCTTCATTTCTTCTTTAGTATATTCATTATCTAAAAAATCATCGATATGAGGAATTGCATTAAAAGCTATTGGTTTATCGTACACTTTTGGAGCTTCTATTTTACCATTCAACAAAGATGTTGTTTGAGAAACCAGTTCAGAAATTGCTTTTCTACCGGTTCCTGATACAGATTGATAAGTGCTTACAGTCACTCTAGTAATACCATACAAACGATATATTGGTTCCAAAGCAACACACATTTGAATTGTAGAGCAATTTGGATTAGCAATTAGTGACGGAACCTTAATTTGTTCTAACTTATGAGAGTTAACTTCAGGAACTATTAATGGTATTTTAGGATCATCTCTATATGCAGATGAGTTATCAATAACATAACATCCTTTTTCTATTGCTTTCTTACAGTATTTTTTAGCTACTTCACTGCCAGCAGCAAACAAAGCTAATGCTACTTTAGAAAAATCAAACTCTGCTAAATCTTCAACATAAATTTGACGATTACTAAATGATACAGTTCTACCAATAGATTTTGCACTAGACAAAAGATACAATTCATTTATCGGTATTTTACTCTTAGCTAATAATTCAATAATTGTTTCCCCAACAACACCTGTTGCCCCAATAACAGCAATATCTATCTTATTTTGCTCAAAACTCATGTTAAAAATAATCCTCTAGTTCTTTCTTAGTCATTATGAGTATACCTTCACCACCATTATACAGTTCAACCCAAGTAAATGGTATATAAGAAAATTTTTTTTCTAAATTTTTAGCATAACTCCCTACTTCAATGAATATAACACCATTGTCATTAAGAAATTTTGAGGATTTTTTCAAAATTCTCTCAACTATGCTTAAACCATTTTTTTCTGCAACAAATGCTAACTTAGGCTCATAATAAAATTCTTTAGCCAATCTTTTATACTCCTGATATCCTACGTAAGGAGGATTCGAGACGATCAAATCATATTTTTTGTCAATATTACTAAATAAATCAGATTTTCTTAGCTCTACTTTTTTTTGTAGAGAATGTAATTCTACATTTTTTTTAGCAACACTCAAAGCATCTTCCGATATATCAATAGCGTCAATTAGACAATCTGAAAATTGATAAGCTATAGAAATAGCCAGCGCACAACTGCCTGTGCAAAGATCAAGTATATTCTTTGGTCGAGTACTTATCCATGGAGAAAAATTATTAATAATAATTTCAGCAAATGGTGAAGTTGGGATCATAGCTCTTTCGTCTATGTAAAATTTTCGACCAGCAAAATAGGCTGTATTTGTTATATATGGGACTGGTATTTTTTTATCAATTCTATACTGAAAAATATCTATTATTTCCTTGCGCTGTTGTAGCGTTAAAACCTGCTCCATTGACAAACAACCTGTTAATAAATCAACATTCAATATATACGCTACTAACAAGCAAGCTTCATCATAAGCATTATCCGTACCATGGTAAAAAAACAGATCTGCTTTAGAAAACTTTTTGTTCCCAAAATCTATTATTTGAGCTATAGTTTTTAATTCATCTATATACATTCTATTCAAATTAATAAATCTCTAATATTTTAATTTAACATATAACTTTAATCTATTGTTAATAAAGAATATTTACCATTAAAATTATCTGCCTAAAACAAATCAAATTTCTACTTATTTAGCAGCGAACTAACAAGCAATTTTATAAATTTGCTGCTTTAAATATTTAAATTTAGTTGACACATCATAGTTTATTTTGAGATCATATAATAATAGCTTTAAAGTAGGAACATTTATGATAGTAAATCCTAAAGTTCGTGGTTTTATTTGTACCACAGCCCATCCTGAAGGATGTCAAAGCAATGTAATTAGTCAAATTAATTACGTAAAAGCACAGCCTGCCATATCGCAAGGCCCTAAAAATGCCCTGATCATAGGAGCTTCAACCGGATACGGCCTGGCTAGCAGAATTGTAACTGGCTTTGGAGCCAAAGCTAATACTTTGGGAATATTCTTTGAAAAAGAATCTAATGGTAAAAGAACAGCTACAGCTGGATGGTATAATAGTTCATCATTTGAACAAGAAGCACAAAAATATGGATTACTTGCCAAAAGCCTTAACGGAGATGCCTTCTCAGACTCTATTAAGCAACAAACAATAGATATTATAAAAAAAGATTTAGAAGGAAAAATAGATCTAGTAGTGTATAGTTTAGCGTCTCCTAGAAGACAACACCCCAAAAACGAACAATTATTTAATTCAACTCTCAAACCAATTGGTAAAACATATACTAATAAAACTGTAAATGTAATGGATGGGATAATAAGCAAAATAGAAATTGAACCAGCTAATGATAAAGAAATAAATGAAACTATAGAAGTTATGGGTGGAGAAGATTGGCAATTCTGGATCGATGCTTTATTAGCAGCTAATGTATTAGCAGATGGTTGCAAGACCGTGGCCTATTCTTATATTGGGCCAGAATTAACATATCCCATATATAGACATGGTACTATTGGTAAAGCTAAAGAACATCTGGAAACTACAGCCAAAAATTTAAATGAAAAACTCTCTCCACTTAAAGGTAATGCATATATTTCCATTAATAAAGGACTTGTAACCCAATCTAGCTCAGCTATTCCTGTTGTGCCTTTATATATTTCTATACTATATAAAGTGATGAAAAAACATGATATTCATGAAGGCTGTATTGAACAGATTTATCGTTTATTTGCTCAATTATATAGCCAAGAAAAACTAGCTTTAGATAAATCAGGCAGGATCAGAATTGATGATTTAGAAATGCGTTCTGATGTTCAAGAAGAAGTACAACAAATATGGAATAAAGTTTCCAGTGAAAATTTAGCTGAGCTAACCGATATTAAAGGTTATAAAGATGACTTCTATGGGCTATTTGGCTTTAATATGCCAAATATTGATTATAGCAAAGACGTAAATATCGATGTGAAAATCCCCTCTTTAGTAGACTAAAATTCTATTCTTTGAGATAATTGCTACTCTCTTACTATTGTTATTTATAGAATTAGTATTTTGAATGAAATATTTTAATATAAGGAAATTAAACTATTGGATTGTTTTGCTAGCTCTTTCCAATATGAATTGTTTTGCTAATGAAAGCATGATAAGTGTTTTTAATGGAACCGATAGAATTATTCCAAAAATTACTGTTTCTTTACATACAAAACAAGGCTCGATATTAACTCATTCTTTCCTAAATGTCCCAGTCATGTCAGATGAAATGTATGATACTTTTCATTCAAATATTAAAGAGTTGCTATCAGTAAAATATAAAGATATAAAGCATGTTAATGTTACATTAGAGGATAATACTATTGAAAAAATTCAATTCCCTATACTAGTAAAATATTTTCGGAAAATTTCTGATTTTAAAGAAACCTTATCGAACGATATAATCTCAAAAATAACTACAATTGCCACATATGATGAGCAAGAAATTACAGACATTAAGCATAGTAAATTCAGATTTAGACTGCTAGGAAGTGGAGATAAATGCGATTTATCTATAGATATTACCAACACAAAAATTTCAGCAAGCTTTACCGAATTTAGACCTAATAAAATTTAAGGTTAAATAGTAACCTGAAATTAATCACAACTAAACCATAAAGAAATCACCTACTTCATTTGTACTGTACGCAGCTAATAAAATACCCCTTATTTATATATTCAGGGGTATTTTATTAGAAATTATTAGTTTAACCACCAACCTCTATACCGCACCCATCTTGAGCTGCTATAGATTCTACACCATTTTTTACAACCGTATCCGTATTGGATGCAAATACTGATAGAGGTAATGCTATGAACACTACTAACAACATATATATTTTTTTCATTTTTATTTCCTCTTTGTTATTGCTAAAATTAATTCGTCCTCATTATAATACCTTTGTATTCTTTATGTGAAATATAATATATATTATGTAAACTAAGTGAGCATAAAAAATATTTATTTGTACTATTTATAACGTTGGATACTCATTATGCAATTAAATTTACGCTATAAATTTTTATTTAATTATTTAAATAAAAAAATACCTCCATTGCCATACCAAATATTAAAACTTGGTGATTACTTTATTTGCAGCCGTGATATTAATTTTGATGTCACTAAAAAGGCTATTTCTACTACCGGGACATGTGGAATATCCAAAATTTTAGAAATTGCTAAAATAAAAACCATTTCTGAATTTGTCGAAAGAGAGGCATTTAAAAATAGCGATGTCAATTCTTCTACTGGGTTTGCTGCATATCCATTTATTTTCAACCAGAATAAAGCTAGTAAATACGCTAAATTAAATGCTTTTAATGAGATGATAGAAAGGTATGCTCTCTATAGATGGGCCTGTAATGATAATATTAAAATTTCAACTTTTAATTTGCCATATAAATACAACTCTAATTTTTATTCAGCAATACAAAAAGAGATAATATTTTTAGAATATTATAAAATAATTCCATCATTATTAAACATAAAAGATATAGTATTAATAATACTTTATGCTAAAACCGAATATGGTTGGGCTTTTGGTAGTGCAGCTAGTAAGGATATCATACAAGCAGAGCAAAATGCCTTGAAAGAACTGTATATGCATTGCGTTGGCCTTTATAGAATAAAGAAAAAGCAAATAGCTCCTACATCTAATTATGAAAAACAACTAATATGGATAAGCCAGCAAGAAACTCTTATTCAAACAAAAATAAACAGTTCTGGTAAAAATCCTATACAGATACCTAATCCACGATTTAAAAATATTAAAACTGAACACAACGATTGCTATATTGTGGAACAGTGTTATTTCCCAGAGTATAAGCAAGACTTATCCAATAATAAAATTGATAAATTATACCTTTAAACTGTTTAATTTGGCTTTAATTATTACAATATTTTTTTGATACTTACTAATAACAACATCTTCTCCGATTTTAGTTATTGCTTCCTCAGCGATAATAAATGCTTGTCCGTATTGTTCAAGTGCCTTTTTCCTTTGCCCATTAATTTCATAGGCTTGACCGAGCAAATAATAATAACGAGCAGTAAAGTAATGTTTATCTCCAAAAATATTTTTTGTAATCTCTAAGCTTTTTCTGTAATAATCAATAGAGATAACTTTATTTTTCTTACTTAACTTAGGCCAAATTAATGCTGGAGTATATTCAGCAAACATAACTATATGTAATCTATCTCGATAAAATTTATTTAAAATTTCATAAGATTTATTTATATAATCTAATGCTACATCATAGTTATTCAATGCTTCTTCCGTTAACCCCAACGTATATAAAGAAATTGCTAAAGCAATATGACCAGAAGATTTATAATGAGATTTAATAATACTTAAATCTAACTCTAACAGTTCTTTAGCCTCTGTATAATTTCCAGAACTAAACTCCACAAGACCTAAGCCTTGTAAAGTGGAAGCTGTTAAAATATGTTTAGGATCTCTATAATGCTCTTGCTTAATTTTCAACACTCTCTGAAACATTTTTTTTGCTTTATCAAAGTTTCCAAGACTCCATTCTGTCAGAGCCAAATTCTGTAAAGGATAAACTATCAAAATATCATTGGTTTCTTGATAATTTTTCTCATTTAATATATTTTCAAAAATATTTTTAGCCTTAACATAATGGCCTGAATAAAGTTCCGATAATCCTATACTATTTAAAACATTAAATAATTTTTTATTTTCAGAGTTTTGATAATAAGATTTTTTTATGTTCAAAACTTTCTGGAACAATAGTTTTGCCTTGTCATAATAGCCAAAGCGTGACTCCATAACTCCTAAACTCCATAAAGTATTAGCTAATTCAATATGGTTAACATCTTTATAATGAACTTCTTTGATCTTCATAGCTCTTTGATAAAATTGCTTTGCTTCATCATAATTACCAAGTCTTAATTCTATCAGCCCCATATCGTTTAAAGTATCAGATAATTCAATGTGACTAGGAGATTTATAGTAATTTTCCTTTATATTTAAAACTCTATAGTAAATTTCCTTAGCTTTATCATAATTGGCTAATTTTAGTTCCACCTCTCCTAGTTTATTCAATGGTTCTATTAATTGAATATGACTGGAGTTTTTATATATGAATTCTTTTATGTATAAAGAATCTAAAAATAACTCATGTGTTAAATCGTATAAACCAAAATGTTGAGCAATAATACCATATTTATGTAGTAACTCAGCCGTATCTACTCTCTTTTCCATATATTTATATAAAGAAGTAATATGAGGTAACCACTTTCTCACTTTGTTCCAAGTTAGTTTATTATTTACATCAAAAGCTACCGCACCTTCACCCGCTAACATAATTGCCCTATCAAGCCATATAGAGTTATTTTTAATCATTATCCTAATAACTTCTTGTAATAAAACATGCATCTTAAATGAGGTTCTGTGATTTGTCATAATAATAAATGAATGATCACGTAACTCTTTAATAGCAGCCACTCTTTTACCCAAAGATAATTTGCTAAAAAATTCTAGCTGTATATTATCAGTTTCAAGATATGATGAGATATAAAGGATCTCTTTAGCATTATTGCTTAGTTCTAATAGAGAAATAGACATCGTATTCCACAATGTTTCTTTATATCCGCTAACATTAAGTTTATTTAAATATTGCTGTTGTTTGCTAGTATATAATGAAATATAATCTGCAATATTGGTATGTTGTTTGATATATTTAGCCGCTTGTCCTAAAGCTAACGGATAATAGTGCAAGAGTTCTACTAATTTAATAATATCTTCCCTCTTTTCGTGAGACAAATGTTGCATTACAAATGAATAAGCTTCTGGTGGAGTAAAAATATCTAATATTAAAAAAGATTTTGTCCAATGTTGGCTTCTAGATGTTATTAATACATGTGTTTTTGCATCAATAGGCCATTGCTTGCCTAATTCAATTAAATATTTTCTAATTTCATTTTCTTTAGATATATTGTCTAAAATAAATAGTATTCTGTTTACCTTATGTTTATCTAATAGTTCATTATGGACAAGTTTTTTTACTGCTTCTGAGTTTAAGTCTGTGACACTAAGCTTCAATATCCTAGCAAGCTCATCATATGAATCATTAATGCTGTTAGATGTCTGTGCATTAATCCATAGAACCGCATCATATTCTTTTCCTTCTATAGCCCTATATGCATACTCTTTTGCTAATTGAGTTTTTCCTATACCACCTGCCCCTACTATGGTTAGGGTTACTACTCCTATATTTGTTTTATTTAGATTATTTTTTATTTTCTTAAAAGTATTTTTACGTCCTGTAAATTCAGTATTCCTCAATGGTAAATTATAAGTTAGTATATCTGAAAAATTTCTGCCTTTTAAACTACTTGTACCTACACTAATAGGAGTTTTATTTTTTGTTGATATATTATCATACCAAACCATAGAAATTATCCCTATACATACTAAAGTAATTATAGATATTTTCCATTCATAAAGAGTAAACCAAGTTAATTGTTTAGAAGTTGTATTCTTAGCAGGAGCATCTATTGAGATATCTCCAACATTAAAATTAATATTTTTTTCTATATCCTCTATTGATGATAAAAAATCCAGTTCTTCACTTAACTTAGCAATAATTTGATAATTTTTAACTAAATAACTAATAAAAAATTTGTAAAATTTCTTTTTGTTATTTTTGTCAAAATGTAAGATATTTTCTTTTTTTGAAAGTGATATTTGTTTGAGTTCTTTACCTAAATATACATAAATAATATTTTGCTGAATTTTTTTTGTATATGTTTGTAAATGTATTATCTCTTCTATATTTTGAACAATAAATAAACAAAACTGCCGAACCTCTAAACTATCATAGTTTTCTACAAATGATTGTATATTATCAATTGTATTAATATTGATTCCAGTTAATTCAATTGATTTACTAATAGTATCAGTCACTATACCTTTACTTAACTCAGGAGATGCTCTTAAGTTACATACTATATTCAATAAACCTAAATGATATTCTATTTTCTGAGCCGTTTCCCGATAGTAATGATCTATGTATTGTATATTAAAATAGTTTTTTAGCTCAGTAAATTGTTTAGATTTTCGGACAAAAAAAGCAATTTCCTCTTTATCGTTAATATTGATTTTTCTTTTAATATTAGTTATATGGGTATCAATTGTTTTTGAAGAACTGCCTAATATTTTACCTATTAACTTTGATTTACTAATGTTGGATGTAAAACAAGCAATTACTTGAATTTCCTTTTCTGTAAACTTAATGTTTTTGATCGTGTTATCCTGAATCACTTCCCTGCCCAATAATAAAAATAAAATGTACTTCTCTTACGACAAAAGCTTGAAAATTTTATCATTTAAGCGACATTTTGCATACAATCTTCTTATTATTCTAACCATTTTTATGTAATACTATGATTTATAAGAAAGGTTATCAGTAATATCTAGGATAAATACACTCAATATATCTTCATTTAGCCGTAAATTTTTACAAAATCAATTGGTTAAACACTAAATATCTAAGAATAATTGCCTAGGCATATGCTTGGGTTCTTATTTATATAGTTTTAAGATGCTTTCTTTTGTAATATGTTTTTAACAGGCACAGCACATCAAAATGAATAGCCGTGGGGTCCATTAGAATGCGCGCTTATAAAGCGCGCATTTAGTTTAATTAATGATTGTCTTGCTTGGTTTTTTGTTTATTTGCCTAAAAAAACTAACTATTGAAATTTATCAAAAAATAGTGGCTTTAACTTACTAATTTATATCAATTTTCATTAGTTCAGTGTAACAATTATACCCAGCAACCAAAATACTTCGCTAGATAAGTATTCTATCCTACTATTCTTATAGTATATGTATTACATTCTCCTCCTCCTTATAAGTCTATACATTTATTATAATATTGGAAATTTTATAATAATGAAAAAAGAATCATTAATTTTAGTTATATCTGTCTTTTGTTTTATGAATAGTTGGTCACAAAACCATTGTGGCCCATCCGATGTTAACTTTATAAAAAAATTAGATATACTTTACAAGTTGGGAAATAGAGATTTTTCAGCAGCATGCCTTAGGCATGATAAATGTTATTCTGAATGCGGGACATCACAAAAACAATGCGATCGACAGTTTTTAAAAGACTTAAAAACTGAATGCAAACGAGCTTATGACAAAGAATATATATTAAGACTCATGTGTAATCAAATAACAGCGATATCTTATTTCAATATGGTAAATGATATGGCTGAGCCTGTATACTTGTCATCACAAAAGAAATCTTGTAAAAACAAATCTCAAATAGGCACTAGTACTAAATCAGGAATTTATAGAATTGTAATAAGCAATGCTATAAAAATTAAAAATAGAATTTTCTCTTTCTTTTCTAGGTTTATATAGTTTTACAATTATTGAAACCTAAAGAACAGCTTCAACTATTACTTGCTTAGTAATATCTGATAACAAAAACAAGTTCTCAATAGATGAGAGACCAAAAATTATTGACCAGAAGAAGCTTATAGCTAAGAAAACTGTTTAAAGAAAAATTTTTCAAGGAGATATACAAAATCAGTAAAAGACTAACTAAAAAAAGTGGTAATTTAATTACAGTTGGTTATAGTTTTAATATCAATAATGGTCTCCAATTATTATTGTTTGAACGATCATCATATCATTTTCTCAGTACGAAGCCTTTATCTTAATTGGTTTGAGGCCATTTCATTCAAGACACCTGGAGTTAGATTCTGTCAGAAAACAAAACCATATCATTTCGTAAATGTATGTGAAACACTTTGTTCTATAACATCTAACTGCATTTTCTCGTATGAAGTGCCTCGATAGCTAACATCTGTGACACCTTTTGATAAACTCTCACAAAATTTCATTGCCTCTGTTTTTTTTCCAGATAGGCCAAAATAAGAAGAATTAGCATTTATTCCAGCACGATGATATCCAACTACTTTTGACTTACCTACCTTTTCCCAGATTAGAGTTTTATCATCTTTACTCAAAAGAGAATCGTGTTTTTTAACCAACTGTACCACATTTTGAAGAAACTCTTTTTTTATTTCTGAATTATCTTTGTTAAAAAATTTTAACTGATGGTTACATTGCTGATCCAGAATATTAATTAAGGCTTGTATATTAGTTATTACACGGCCTTTCCCTAAGTTTTTGGTGAGTTGCTCCGTTATATGCCCTTTTCGAAAATTACCATGTGTAGTTATTCTCTCCCGCACACGCATGAATTTATTATTTACAGCATTAAAACGGTCTTTAGCTATGTCATTGTCTGTCAAATGTGTTTTTTTCATGTATCTTTTAATTTCTTTAAGATATTCTCCCCCATTAGCTTCAAGCAATAATTCAAAATCATCACTTTTTAATAATAATCCAAAATCTATATTATTTACATTAAATATCTGTTGTACTACTTCTGGAATAGATAAATTAAACCAGTCTATTTTATCTTTTTCCACATGCAGTGTATCCATTTCTATTTTTAGAAGAAACATATTAAATTCTACAGTGCATGCGTCAATATCATTTAACATATTGCATACTGTTTTTATACTCGTTTTTTTTGGATCATTTTTTAAATTGTCTATTTCATTATCATATTCCTGTAATTTACTCTGTACATCCCATAGCAACTCTGCAAGCTCATCATCATCACTTATTGGACCAAGTCCTGCCAGTACTGCACCTGATGGATCACTAATATTCATTTCATTTTTTATCCTTATTTTTGCTAATGTCTCATCTTGTGCTGCTATGGTATGAGAATAAGAATCAGCCCGTAGCCGACTTAGCATAGACTTGATAAATACTTGCGTGTTAGCCACTGCCTTATTAATTTCACTCTTTTGTAAATGTGATAGCGGCATAGTAATGAATTTAAAATCAATATATTAATAGCATAGTAAATTCTGGTAGAATTTGTAATTCACTAAAAATATCATCTCTCCTTTACTAAGATTGGCCATGCTCCCTTTTCTTTTTTCCAAAGCTTTGTCTAAGATGCTACTCCCTTATATTAAACAATATGTTGTTTAATATATACACAGCCCCCCTTAAGAACATGAGGTGAAGCCGAAATCATGGAGCTAGACATCTTAGGTAGAAATTTTTGCTTTATTTATAGTAGAACCTATCAAATTTTACTTCACAATGAAAAATATTATTATGTTGTGACTGCTCACCATCATGAATGACTAAGCTTCCAACTCCCTAGGATACAGCTGACAAACAGATCCGTCTTAAACAAGCCTATTGCCATGCAATAGAGTCATAATTTTTACCAGTTATATCTTATTGATTTTTTTGCGCTAGCAAGCAGTGGTTTATGACCCTGTTACTCATTCAACATGTGTATTTTTCCACAATCAACTCTTTTTTTATACATGCATCATAATTCATAACAATTTTATTTTTATTCATAAATTCATATTGTTGAAATATCTCAATTAAAATTATAACTAGTAAATAGCTAGTGTATTTATTTTTATCTCATTATTATCATCTAAATAAATCGTCAATGAGATAGGAGTATTAGGAAAACTTAAAGATGCTCTATCAATCAAACTGTCTCCCCCTGCATTATTTACTAAACTATCTATAGTTGTTTCAAATACATTACCCCCTTTTTTAGTATCTTTATGAGTAGTAAAACGTTGTATTATTTTTCCTAAATTTCTTAGTTTTTCTGGATAAATATAGCTATTATTCTGTTGTAGCAATGTTTTTCTATAAAATCTCTCTGCAATAATAAATGGGATAGGATGATGTAGTTTCTCTTTTCTAGATTTTATGAATATCTTATAATCTTTAAATCTACCTGGCTCTATATAAAAAGCATTTTCTAAGCAGTATTTTATGGGATCTAAGGATATTGCATGATAATTTATTTCTTGGTGTCCATCTAAATACCATTTTTTGGATTTATTACTCTTAGTATCTACTACTTCAACCTCATAATAATTTTTGTCAAAATCTCTGGCATTCACAGTTAGAATGGCCGCAAAACTACAATTATATAAGAAATAACATAAAAAAATTATTTTAGTTAATAATATTTTCATTTTGTCCTCTATCATTCGTAATTCAGTATAATAACGTAGCCCTTGCTACATTAAAAGAAATTTTTATATATTAAAATAAAATAGTGATCTACTTTTTATGCTGTAATTTTAAATCCGAAATATAAAATATTGCCTGTTGCAAAACTAAAAGATTTTTTATACCTTAAATGATTATTTTTTATAGGATATTTGAAAATATGACATTCTAGAACAAATGTTAATGGGTTACAAAATAGTTAACCATCAATTGCGGTTATTTCACAGTCTATATAAGGGGAAATATACTAATATAGTATTAAGTAGTTTTTTAATAAGGATATTAATTATGAAAGATACTGAAATTATTGCTTTTGGCAATAAAATATTAGATAGTTGTAAAACGATATTCCCAGAGAGTAAAAGATGTATGGGAGAACCAAGAATTAAATGTCGGGAATATAGAAGATATGTATCTTGGAAGCTAAATAATGATCCTGAACGTAAAAATAAAAGCTCTAAAACGATTATATTGATTTTTTCAAGAGAAACTATTGAGGATTTTTTTCACAAAAATGAAAATTTAGATTCTTTTAAAAAACAAGCATACTCATATGTTGAAAATAAATATAGAAATTTAGATCCAGAGCATAATGTTTCACGTTATAGAACGTGTACCAAAAGAAGAATGGGAGATACAGTTATCATAATATTTGGAGTGGTTTTGACTTAATATTACATCTACTTGAATCTAGCAATTGAGGCTATCAGAACCTATCTGGTTTATATTAGTTAAAATTTTCATACCTTTATAAGAGAATAACCATTCTGAATAATAATGAATTTTAAGGAATGAAAAATATAAATATCGTTAAGTTTTTTCTTGGTAATAAATATCCCCTCAATAAGGGAGTCTATATTATCATATCCTGGAAATTGTCCATGTCCTTACAAAAGTGCTAAAAATAGTAGTAAATGTGGCAAACGAAGTGCTTACAGCAAACCAAGGGGTTATTCACCAATATGCTATAAATCTGATGTTTCCAAAAAGATGATTAAAAATTATAAAAATAAGCAAAAAAATAAAAACACTAGTACATCTAGGAAAGAGCGTCCTGAGGATAATTCATCAATTTATCGTAAGCCTATATTTCTAAAAGAATTAAAAATAAGGTGATCTCACCAAGCAAATAGATAATCGTTTTTTTTAATATATTTGTGGGTAATTGTAGAGGATGCTTATTGATAAAAGACAATAACTTCTCAATCGTACATTGATAAACACTATCAATAATATTAATCCTGCCCTTATGAGGTTATCAGATTGAAAGATCATCGCTAACTAGCTGTGCTATTATGATTTTTGATCTTTTAAATTTATTTCACTTTGCTGCTTCAAATTTTCAACATATAATCTGTACATAATGTTAGCATAATAACCAGTTATATTATCCCTAATAGATTTTTTAATATCATCATCCATTTTACTAAGATCAGGGTAAATGATTTTTTGAACATCAACAATTCCAAATTCTTCCTGAGAAATTGGACCATTTGGATAAAGCTTTATCTCTTTAGAATTATTTTCTATAGAAAAAGCTAATTTAATAATATTTTTAGGAATATCATCTTTAACAGATCTAGCTGCATCTTTAACAGACTTCCATTTTAACTTATGCTTCTTAAATATTTTCTTTGTAGAGTTTTCATTTTGTAAATTCTCAGTAATATTTTTTACTAGTGTTTGTACTTTTTCTATAGACATCCTGAGCTTAAGTGCTGATTCTAGTTCATTTTTAACTTCGTTTAAACTTCTAGTCCTTGCCGGTATTTTTTCCTTTATTCTAATCACAACTATGCGATCATCAGCCAGTCTAATAGGTAAACTATTATTATTATCTTCATGTACGTCTTTATGATAAGCAGCGTCTATGACTTTGCTAATATTAGATATTCCCGTTCCAGGTTCCTTTTTAGAAAAAGCTACAGTTTCTTTAATTTCTAGATTTAATTTTTCTGAAACTTCTTTCAAGGAATCTGGATTAGAATATGAGATATCTGCTAGATCTTCAGATAGCTCCTGAAAAGCTTTCTTCAATTTTTGTTCAATCAACTTCCCTTTAATAGTTTCAGATACTTCCTCTAAAGGTTTATAATTGGAATCTTTAACATCCAACAATTTAAATATTTCAATACCATCTTCAGTCTCTATGATCTCACTAAGTTTCCCTACAGTATCTATATTTTTAATAGCTTCTTCAAATTTTTTATTTATACTACCCGCTCTAAACCAATGCAATTTTCCTCCTGTATCTGCAGTCAATTTATCATCAGAATATTTTTTTGCAAGCTCATTAAAAGATTTACCTTTATTACTTAACTCTATGATTTCACTTGCTAAATTCTTAACATCATTGTCTGTTTCCTTTTTTAAAAATATATGTGAAACTAACCATTTTTTTGGTGTAAAAAACTGCTTTTTATTATCTTCATAATACTCTTCAATGTCTTCTTGAATAATTTTAATACTATCGCTTACTTCATCGGCCAACAGTTCTACATATTCTAATTTCAATTTCTCATCGACTTTAAAATGTTCTAAATGTTTATTATACTGTTCTTCTATTTTCTTATTATCTATTTTAGATTCTTCAATAAATAAATTTGCAGGAACTACAGCGTATTTAAAGTCTCTCTTTTGTCCCGATAATTTAGCCCAAAATTCAAACTCAGAACTAGTCGCAACCTCAGTTCCAAAAATACCTGTTCTGATTTGGTTTGAAATTAAATCATTTCTGAGTCTATCTATAAAATCTTGCGCTGATACATATCCTTGGGAATAGATGGTTTTATAAAATTTTTCTTCTGAAAATTTCCCATTTTCCTTGAATACATCAAAATTAGGAAGATAACGCTCCACTTCCTCCTGCCCATAAGCAAACCCCAATTTTTTAGCTAAAGTTTCAATTACTTTACTAAATACTACGGTATTAACAGCTTGTTTTTCAATTATAGGTCTAAGATATTCTGGTAATACGTTATCATTCTGTTCTGCTAGCTGATATGCAATTACATTAAAAGCTCTTTCTACATCACTTGTAAATATATTTAATCCATTGACAGTGCCAATTGATTTATCTCTAGGATTAACATTTCCTTGAAAATAATTTTCAACCCCCCAAAGCATAAATCCTAAACTAATAATTATTACTAAAACCCAGAGAACCCATCCAGAAAGATGCTGTTGAATTTTCTGTAACACAATTTACCTCCTTAAATTTTAGTAATTCTCATTAAAAATGGCGGAGTGGACGGGATTCGAACCCGCGACCCCCGGCGTGACAGGCCGGTATTCTAACCAACTGAACTACCACTCCAATATATTCCATTGGTGGGTGCTGAGGGGTTCGAACCCCCGACCCTCGCCTTGTAAGGGCGATGCTCTACCAACTGAGCTAAGCACCCAATCCTTATGTAGCTACAGCCTCTTTTAAGTTCTTGCCAGCTTTAAATTTTGGTACTCTGCTTGCTGCTATTTCAATACTTTCTCCAGTCCTTGGATTTCTGCCAGTTCTAGCAGCTCTATCGGATACAGAAAAAGTTCCAAAACCAGGGATCACAATTTGATCTCCTGACACTAAAGTCTTAGTAATAGTCATAAGTAAGGCTTCTAAGCTTTTAGAAACATCAACTTTACTAAGTCCAGATTCATTAATAATTGATTCAATAAGATCGGCTTTATTCATTTTGCTCTCTTTTATATATATATTAAACGTGTATTTATACCAACAGCCACATGCTTGGTCAAGTAATCATTATATATATAAACCAATATGTGTCCAAAAAGAGAGCAATACTGCATTAAAAATTAATGAGCAATTTTTCCTGACTTAGATTTAGTTTTTCTACCCTGATTTGCAACCCCTAATAAACCCGACTGTTTTTTACTCTTTAAGGGTGTAGGTTGCTCTGTTAAAGCAATTCCTAATGCTTCATCAATCCATTTTATAGGGATAATTTTTAGTCCTTTTTTTATATTTTCTGGAATTTCAGCAAGATCTTTTCTATTTTCTTCAGAAATAATAACCTTTTTGATCCCTGCACGAAGAGCAGCAATTAATTTTTCTTTCAAACCACCTATTCCAAGAATTTCTCCCCTCAAAGTTATTTCACCAGTCATTGCAACATTCCCACGCACTGGAATATTAGTAAGAACAGAAATCAAAGCTATACACATACCAATACCAGCACTTGGACCATCTTTAGGAGTAGCTCCCTCAGGAACATGTACATGAATGTCAAGCTCTTCATAGAAATCCTGCTTTATACCTAAATTATCAGATCTTGTCCTAACAACAGACATTGCTGCTTGAATTGACTCCTGCATAATATCACCTAACTGACCTGTATAAGTAGCTTTGCCTTTGCCTGGCATAGCTGCTGCCTCAATAGTAAGCAATTCTCCTCCAACTTCAGTCCAAGCTAAACCATTAACTTGCCCAACTCTATCTAAACCTTCTGTTAAACCGTGAGAATACTTATGTACACCAAGATATTGATTTATATTACGTTGTGTTATATGAATTGCTTTACCGTCAATTTTTTCAGATATTATTTTTTTAACAACTTTTCTACATAACTTTGCAATAGAGCGCTCCAAGTTTCTTACTCCAGCTTCTCGAGTGTAATGTCTAATTATTTCCTTAATAGATTTTTCTGATATCTTAAGTTCTCTATTTTTCAATCCATGCTCTTTCAACTGTTTTTTAATCAAATGATTATTAGCAATATGAATCTTCTCATCTTCTGTATATCCTGGTATTCTGATAATTTCCATCCTATCTACAAGTGCTGGAGGAATTTCTAATGAATTAGCTGTTGCAATAAACATGACTTCAGATAAATCATAATCAACCTCTAAATAATGATCATTAAAAGTGTGATTTTGCTCAGGATCTAAAACCTCCAAAAGTGCAGCAGCAGGATCTCCTCTAAAATCCATTGCCATTTTGTCAACTTCATCTAGCATAAGTAGCGGATTCTTGACACCAATTTTTGATAATTTTTGGATAATATTCCCCGGCATAGAGCCCACATACGTTCTACGATGACCTCTAATTTCAGCTTCATCCCTAACTCCTCCTAATGCTATCCTAATAAATGCTCTGCCTGTTGCTTCTGCTATGGAACTACCAAGAGAAGTTTTTCCAACACCAGGGGGACCTACTAAACAAAGTATTTGCCCTTTTATCTTTTTAACTCTTTGCTGAACAGCTAAGTATTCCGTAATTCTTTCCTTTATTTTTTCTAAACCATAATGTTGAGCATCTAGTACTTTTCGTGCTTGTTTCAAATCAATATGGATTCTATTACGCTTTTTCCACGGAACTTTAACCATCCAATCAATATAATTCCTCATAACTGATGCTTCTGCAGACATTGGAGACATTAATTTAAGTTTATTGAATTCAGCAAATACTTTTTCTTTTGTTTCTTTCGGCATGCCAGATTTTTCAATTTTTTGTTCAAGCTCATCTATATCATTAGGTTCATTAGATATTTCTCCCAACTCCTTCTGAATAGCCTTCATCTGCTCATTTAAATAATATTCTCTTTGACTAGTTTCCATCTGACGTTTAACACGTCCTCGAATTTTTTTCTCAACCTGCATAAGATCAATTTCAGCTTCTAGGAATACCATTAATCTTTCTAACCGAGAATTAACAGAAAATAATTGTAACAATTCTTGTTTTTCTTCAATTTTAAGCGTTAAATGCGCGGCAATAGTATCTGCAAGACGCGAAGGTTCCTCAATGGTATTTAGTGAATTAATTATTTCAGAAGGAATTTTATTATTTATCTTAATATACTGTTCAAACTGTGAAATTAAAGATCTAACCATTATGTCGGTTTCAGTATTTTTATCTGTTTCTTCTTTAATGTATTTTATTGAGGCACTCATGTAAAGTTTCTCATGAATAAATTGCTGTACTCTAGCCCTCTCTTTACCTTCAACAAGAAGTTTCACTGTACCATCTGGTAACTTTAAGATCTGTAATACTCTTGATATTGTACCAATTCTATATAAGGCATCATCATCAGGTTCATCATCAGCTGCATTTTTTTGTGCTACTAACAATACTCTTTTATCATCAAGCATTGCTTTTTCTATAGCGTTAACAGATCTATCTCTCCCAACAAATAGAGGAACTATCATATTAGGATATACTACAACATCTCGAAGAGGTAGCACAGGGCATACTCTTTCTATCTTATCTTCAACTATTTCTAAACTTTTATTTTCTTTTTTTTCTATCATATCAATAAACTTTAATTAGTCAGATGCTAATTGTTTCCTTTTATCAGGATTATATATAACTATTGGATCAGAATCTCCCCTTGCAGTACTTTCATCAATAACAATTTTCTGAATGTTACTTTTATCGGGAAGTTCATACATAATGTCAAGTAAAACTTGTTCTAGTATAGATCTCAAACCTCTTGCCCCTGTCCTTCTCTGCATCGCCTTTTGAGCAATAAATTCTAATGCTTCATATCTAAATTCCAACCTAACATCTTCTAAATCAAACATCTTCTGATATTGTTTGGTAAGAGCATTTTTAGGTTCAATTAGAATATTTATAAGAGACTCTCTATCTAATTCTTCTAAATTAGCAGTAACTGGCAATCTACCAACAAATTCTGGTATCAAACCAAACTTTACTAAATCTTCAGGCTCTACATTTTGTAATATTGTCGATTTATTTTTTATACTTCTATCACTATTTACAGTAGCGGAAAAGCCTATGCTAGTTTTATCGGTACGCTCATTTATAATTTTATCCAGACCATCAAATGCACCACCACAGATAAATAAAATATTTGAGGTATCAACTTGTAAAAATTCTTGTTGAGGATGTTTTCTGCCTCCCTGAGGAGGAACCGCTGCAATAGTGCCTTCAATTAATTTTAGTAATGCCTGCTGAACACCTTCACCAGAAACATCTCTAGTAATAGAAGGATTTTCAGATTTTTTAGATATTTTATCTATCTCATCAATATAAACTATCCCTGTCTGAGCTCTATCAACATCATATTCACATTTTTGCAGAAGTTTTTGAATAATGTTCTCAACATCTTCCCCAACATACCCAGCTTCTGTGAGAGTAGTGGCATCAGCAATAGTAAACGGAACATTCAACATTCTAGCTAAAGTTTCTGCAAGCAAAGTTTTACCTGAGCCAGTAGGACCTATCAATAAAATATTGCTCTTACTTAATTCGACTTCATCATCAGTAACAGAATACTTTAATCTCTTATAATGATTATATACGGCTACTGATAAT
Organism: Gammaproteobacteria bacterium; assembly: GCA_003353785.1. GTDB lineage: Bacteria > Pseudomonadota > Gammaproteobacteria > PIVX01 > PIVX01 > PIVX01. The sequence goes on from PIVX01000012.1 coordinate 43,830, forward strand.
ACTTTCTTCGCAGCTTTCTGTCCTATTACATACTCTTCTAAAAAAGAAAATATCGTACTTGGTGTTGGTAGCTTTAACTCCGAATCAATAATAATACTATCTTGTACTTCTTCTGAAATTATATCATTACATAATCCAACACACTCATCACACACAAAAACAGAAGGACCAGCAATCAATTTTTTAACTTCATTTTGTGATTTACCACAAAATGAACAATACAAAATTTTTCCATTACCTAAATTGTCATTTCCCATCATAAAAATTTCTCTATTATAAATAATTAAATATTATCTCTATCACTAAAAATTGTATCAACAATACCATACTCTAATGCTTCTTCTGCTCCCATGAAATTATCTCTATCAGTATCAATCATGATCTGTTCAGTAGTTTTACCTGTATGTTCCGCTAAAATATTATTTAATTGCTCTCTAATTATCATTGTTTCTTTTGCGTGAATAGCTATATCCGAAGCTTGCCCTCTGTACCCACCTAACGGTTGGTGGATCATGACCCTAGCATTTGGTAAGCAAAAACGTTTCCCTTTTGCACCAGATGCTAGCAATAGAGCCGCTGCGCTAGCAGCTTGACCTATACATAAAGTAGATACATCTGGTTTTATAAATTGCATTGTATCATATATTGCTAGACCAGCAGTCACAACTCCTCCAGGAGAGTTTATATATAAAGATATATCTTTATCTGGGTTTTCTGATTCTAAAAACAACATCTGGGCAAGAACAAGATTAGCCATATAATCTTCTACTTCACCGATTAAAAAAATAACTCTCTCTTTTAATAATCTTGAATAAATGTCATAAGAGCGTTCTCCCCGAGCACTCTGCTCTATAACCATAGGAATTAACCCTCCAACATTCTTATGCTCAGATAACCCCATATTTTTTAATTCATTTAATCCCATAAAATACCTTTTATCATCTTAAAATCTACTAATAAAAAATCATTTTTTCATTATTTCATTATAGCTTAGATTTTCAATTTCTACCTTACTTTGATTTGCAATATTATCAACAACTTGTCCTTCTAAAACTTGTGATTTAATTTTGTCTAATTGCCCTTTATCTGAATAAAACCATTTAGCTACAGATTCAGGATCTGCATATGTAGATGCTATTAAAGCAATTTTTTCAGATACTTTTTGCTCATCTACTGTTAACTTATTCTGGATAACAAACTCAGTTACCAATAGTGTTAACTTAACTTGTTGTTTAGCTTTATCCGCAAAACGTTCAGATGGTAATTCTAATTCTTTTACATCACGCCCATGTTGCTTTAAGTTTTCAATATAACCCTTATTAATCCTAGACATCTCTTGATCAATCATTCCTTTTGGTAAATCAATATCATGTACATCAGCAAATTTATGAAACACTTCTTCTTGAAATAAAATATTTTGATGCTGTTGAAGTTGGACATTCAGATTGTTACGTATTTTATCTCTAAATTTTTCCATAGAACCAGTCTTTTCTCCATACTTTTCCATAAATTTAGAATCAACTTCAGGTAAAACCGGATTGAAGCTTTTTTTCAAGGTAATAGTAAAATTTGCTTTTTTACCAGCAAGCTCTTTTGCATGATAGCTATCAGGAAAAGTAACCTGTACATTTTTAGACTCATTTTTTTGTAGTCCAATAACTCCTTGTTCAAATTCCTCCAACATAGAACCTGCACCAATTACAAAAGGAACATCTTCACCACTCCCTCCAGCAAATTCTTCATTGCCTATCTTTCCTACAAAATCAACTTCTACCTTCATCCCGTCTTTTACTGATTCTTCAGATTCTTGCCAATCAATTTGTTGTTTCCTGAATTCTAAAATAGCAAAATCTATATCTTCATCTTTTATTTCTGCTTCATACTTAGTAAATTTAATTTCAGAAAGATCTGTGAATTTAATTTTTGGTTTAACTTCAAAAGTCGCACTAAATTTTAATCCATCGGTATCACTTAATTCACCTATTGTGGGCATTGTTGCAAGATCTACCTTAGCTTCTAGAATAGCTTTTTGTAAAGAGCTTTTCATTAGATCATTAATTACCTCTTCGTGTACCCCTTTACCATAACGTTCTTTAACAACTTCCAATGGTATTTTCCCAGGACGAAATCCATCTAATTTAACTTTTTTTGCTAATTTTTGTAACTTAGAATGTATTTCCGCTTTGATATTATCTTGCGGGATCTCAACAAATATTTTTCTTTCAAGTTCACTTAGTTTTTCTATATTAAATTCCATAATTTTCTCTACCTTTATTAAACAATGGTACGAAAGGAGAGACTCGAACTCTCACGGGTTACCCCACTGGAACCTAAATCCAGCGCGTCTACCAATTCCGCCACTTTCGCACATACCCAAAATGGGCCGTGTAGGTTTCGAACCTACGACCCGCTGATTAAGAGTCAGCTGCTCTACCAACTGAGCTAACGGCCCAAAATTCTAAAACTGGGGTGAACGATGGGGCTCGAACCCACGACAACCGGAATCACAATCCGGGACTCTACCAACTGAGCTACGCTCACCACTACTCAAATCAATTAAAATTGGTGCGCTCGGCAGGACTCGAACCTGCTACCCTCGGCTTAGAAGGCCGATGCTCTATCCGAATGAGCTACGAGCGCTCTAAATTAAATTACTCCTTATTAATTAATTCACAAAATATGGTCGGGGTAGAGGGATTCGAACCCCCGACATCCTGCTCCCAAAGCAGGCGCGCTACCAGACTGCGCTATACCCCGCACAAAATTAATACAAGTATGATACTTATCAACAAAACTAAGGTCAATACAAATGTCATGGAATCTTCATAGATATGCATTTGATTTAATCAATTGGATTTATTGGTGTATGATACCACTACAATGGTTAAGTATAAAAAACTATATAAATACAAATGAAGCTCTTAGATGGTAATAAAATAGCCAATCAATTGTTAGATAATGTTAAGCTATCTATAACTGAATATAAAACTAAATTTAACTCATCACCAAAACTCTCAACCATATTAGTCGGTAATAATCCAGCATCAGAAGTATATATTAATAATAAAATAGAAGCTTGTAAAAAAGTAGGTATTCTATCTCATAATATTAGACTATCAAATAAAATATCCCAACAAGAGTTAATTGAAATCATACTTAATTTAAATCAAGATCCTACAATTACAGGAATACTAATTCAACTTCCGTTACCAAAACATATTCCTAACCATAAAATTCTAGAACAAATAGATCCCCTTAAAGATGTAGATGGATTATCTCCATTATCAATGGGTAAATTATGCTACAAAATATCAGCATTAAATGTATGCACACCTCTTGGAATTATTAGATTACTTAAATACTATAACTTAGAAAATCTAGCAGGAAAAAACGTCACTATAGTTGGTTCATCTATAATTGTAGGTAAGCCTCTTGCTATTATGCTTATGGATCTACAAGCAACTGTTACCATATGTAATATATTTACCAAAGATCTTAAAAATAAAATTAAAGATGCCGACATACTCATATCAGCGATAGGAAAAAGAAATATTATAGACTCATCTTGGCTAAAACCAAATGTTGTCGCTATTGACGTTGGTATTAATAGAGACGAAATTGGCAAAATTCACGGAGATCTAGATTTTGATACAGCCAAAAATATAGCTTCTTTCATTACTCCTGTTCCAGGAGGAATCGGCCCTATGACAATAGCAATCCTGATGGAAAATACTTTAACTGCAGCTAAATTACAAAGATAGAATATATGCTGTGATACCATCCGTCATGAACAACCATGGGTACGCTGTTGTTACTAAATATTTATTTAATCATTCTGCTACAATTAAACGAATTTAATAATATTTCTGTATCCACTCAGCTATCGTAAACCTGATTTAATCATATGTACGAAAAAAACTTCCTAAGGCACCATCTTTAATTAAAAATGATATATTTGCATAATTGATTATTATGGATAGATTTTCATATTTACCTTATTATTACGTTTTGGCAAACCATTAAAAGTATTTGATTTAGACATTATATAGCCATGTCAGCGAATAATTGCTCTATCAGTTCAAAATATAACATTCATGAGTGTGTTTTAATGGACGCTTACGATTAAAAGGTGTCATAACTTTTCTAACGTATCACTTTAAATACTTAAGCTGGTCAACCAATCCCTAAACAACCGAACTCAAGCTCAGTTCTTCAGAACGGTGTAATTGACTATTTCCCTATTACAAATTATTTAATATCATTTTTAATGAGTTGATTTCTATTACTACTAACATAAAAAAATTGTAACTACTGATAATATTTAGCTGTGCAAAAATAATTTTTTCTTAAGTCAATTTTTTGCTTGGTAGAATTTGATTAGTCAGCAGTATTGCCGTCATGTTGAAATTTTTTTTTTATTTTTTCTATATTTTATAGTAAATTCTTTTTGTTTCAAGACGTAACTTTTACCGTGGCTTGTTTTAAATTCAAATAACTATTTATTCTATATATTGCAAGAAACACTATCATAGCTCCTAAAGGAACAGATATTTGTGACCATAATTGTTCACCTGTGATTTTGGATAAATAAGCACAAACAAGCAACATGAACCAAGAAAACAAAATGCTATTAAATAATAACAATGTATTTCTCTTGCCAACTTTGATAGGATGAAAATCACCCTGACTTTTTAATTGCAATAAAACATAAACTGGCACTGGTGTTAATATAGCTATTTGCCCAGCAACAACATAAATTAATGGCAATAACCATTCTTGCAAAACCGTAAACTGTAACCAATAAATAACGGACAATATGAGTAATATAGAAGATATTAATAAAGTTAATGTACTTCTAAGTTTCTTTTCGTTCATTCGGGTGAGTTTACGTCTGAAACTGTTTTGATCTGCAATAGAATACGTAATAGAAATTATAGCAACATCAGCAGAAGAAAATACCATTGAACAGAAACCAACTACCATCAAAGGAAATAAACAATATGCAGCTAACCAGTTAGAAGATTTAACTAATTGCAGAAAATC
>PIVX01000502.1 GCA_003353785.1 Gammaproteobacteria bacterium
GTGCAGAAACTCCTGCAAAATATAACACAATAAAAACAGATAACAAAAAACCAAATAAAATTGCAAATAATATATATTTTTGCAGTCGCAACAAATCAAAAAATTAATAATAAAAAACTAAATAAATAAAATATGTTTTTTTTCACATATTCTTCCTCCCATAATTGCTGTCGATAAAATAAAGAAAAGAGAATGTAAGAAAGAAAAAAATAATAAAAAAAATGGTGTTTGCATGTCATTTAGTATTTGTTTTATTTGTATATGTATATTGTTGAGATAACATTTATAAAAAATAATTATAAAAACAAAAAACAAAATAAAAAAATAAAACAACACTTTCAAAGCTTGGTCGCTGTTTTGAAAATGCTTAAGTTTGTTTAATTATTATTATATGATGCAGGGAGACTAGATATTAATCACAGCGCCACAAAATTCTAAATTACAATAATTTAGAGGGAGTCTCCTACACCAAATAATATAATATAATCAAACAAATGAAAGCAAATACATGATAAAAAAAGAAAAAATAAAAATTAACAAATTCGTCATAACATAATAATAGATATAATAGATAGTAAATTGCAATTATTAAATTGGTTGCAATAAACATAAAATAAACAAATAAAAAAACTAAAAATAAACATTGCAAACTTTATAAGATTGTTAATAAAATCATTCTGATACTTATACTTCAACTTCCATGGTTGTA
>PIVX01000503.1 GCA_003353785.1 Gammaproteobacteria bacterium
TGTCTGAAACTATCTGGTTCAGTATCTCAATTTGTCAGAGAGTGTGCCTATGACTGCGGTCATCCCAAACCCAACCACTTTGCTTCGGCATTATAAACAAAATAAAAAGAACTTAAAACAAAACTACCTATTCTTTGACTGCTAGGGTTGTTTAAAAAAATAGTCAGAAGATACAATGCACATCGATGTGGGTTAAAATCCTGCCTGAACCATCAATCTGTCTTTTTTTTTTTGCAATTCTTTTTTTTGAATATCTTGGTGATTACTAATAACATATTTATAGTAATCAAGACATATTGCATGAACATTTACCTTGTTTAAATATATGTGTACAATGAGGATCTATGCATTTAATTGTGTTTGTCATATTATGTTTGGATACACTGCAGAATAATTGATGACAATCAATACACATTCTCATATTGACATTAATTATAACATTATGCACTCCTTTGTCCATTAAAAATGCCAATGCTTTTTTCTCCGCATGATGTATTACTAATTGTTTTGCAAAGTCACTTGATATTTGACAATAAGTTCCAGTTTGAATTCGATGATTAACATTACAGATTAATTTATTTATTAAATCTGAAATCTTCTTATTTCCGATATCGATGTTATTTCTATCATAAAAGTTATTGAATGAATACAAATGTCCGTGGTAAGTAAACGTGGCCAATACAGGCGCATTAACTTCCATTTCTGAAT
>PIVX01000504.1 GCA_003353785.1 Gammaproteobacteria bacterium
CGTCGTTTAATAGACGAATCGAAAGCTCTTGAGACGGCGGAAAAAATGGCAAAGACAGTTTTTTGATTTAGGCCCTTGTTTTTTGGCAAATCTCTGCTAAATTTGGGGTGTCAGACTTTTGGACATAATGTTGGGTTCATATTCGAGGGTTCCAAACCCCACTAAGGGGTCGTTTTCGGTCAAATCATATACCAAAGGATGCGAGAGATCGAGGGGATTCCAGCGAGACCAAAATCGCTATCTAAACTCAACCAGACAGGTAGTTACGATCGAATAACTGCAGAAAAACGGGATCGGAAATTGCGAAAATTAATTACTTAGAGGTTCCAAAAAGTGGTAAAACGCCAGAGGTCATATCTCTGGAACTAGGGGTCGTAGGGGTATGAGGTTTGTTGGATGGTATTTGCCGGAGCCCGGAGAAGGTTTTGAGACCAACCAGGGGTTTGTAGCTTGAAATGTGGCAAAATGGCCACACTTTTACCGAGGGTCATATTTTTGGTCCGGACCATCGATGGAAATGACCCTGGTTCATAGGGTCAACAAGTGGCGCCTGGGGTATGGTGGTATTGGTTGTCAAGGTATATGCCCATAGTATACACACACCAAGTTTCAAGTCTCTAGCCCTTGGCTTCTGGGAGTTATACAACTTTTGACCAAGTGGCGCGCATCATATTTCACGAAAATGGCCGCGTTACACCCCCCCCCC
>PIVX01000505.1 GCA_003353785.1 Gammaproteobacteria bacterium
TCCTAAGAGAAGAGACCGGTTCGCAAGGCGGTAGAGAACAAAGACTCTTCTACACAGCTACTGCATACAACTGGTCCGCGCTCTCGTCCGACAACCAGAGGCCTTCTCGCAAACACTACACACGCATTTCATAGGAAATGCGGGTGGTCCGTGGCTATCACGTGACCTTAGTTTTACGATGCGGGAAGAAATATATGAATATTTATATACATTCGACGCAATATTTGCTGCCGACGCATGGTAGGCGCGACTATATTCGACGCCTACTCAATGACTGGAAATAACGCAAAGTTATGTACACAATAACTAAATACAGGCTTAAAGCTCATTAATTATATTAAGTGACTACATTTCTACCTAATAATTGTACACATAAATAACATTAATATATGAAAACTCTTGTGCTAAAAGCGACAAGTTACTGGGGTCAGTGTTGCCACCGACACACCTACAGTACATAATAATAATAAAAGAATGAAAAGGCGCCTATATGCGGCCTAAGGCCTTACACAACTCTTAAATAATATAAATAAGGCTAATACCATAGGAGAGGCACGGAGGTGATGATGATGACGCTCGGCTTCTTCCAGTATTGCATGTTTGAATTAATGTTCCATATTTGGCGATTGTGACATCCCCGAACTTGGAGGTAAAGCAGCTCCTGATGCTTGAGTGGCGACCGGAAACTGTTCTGTGGTTGTTGACA
>PIVX01000506.1 GCA_003353785.1 Gammaproteobacteria bacterium
GGCTGAAATTTGTTTTGTGGGTATTGGGTACATGTACGAACACAAAATACATGTCAATTTCGGTCCGGCGATTCCGGAACCGGAGATTCGCGGGGTCGCGAAGTGAAATGGGAATCGTTGTAGAACCTTCAATATTGGTCGGATTCGGGTGAAATTTGTTTTGTGGGTATTGGGTACGTGGGCGAACGCAAGATACATGTCAATTTCGGTCCGGCGATTCCGGAACGGGAGATTCGCTGGGTCCCTAAGTTAAATAGGAATAGTTATAAAACGTTCAATATTGCTCGGATTCGGTTGAAATTTGTTTTGTGGGTATTGGGTACATTAACGAACACAAAATACATGTCAATTTCGGCCCGGCGATTCCAGAACCGGATATTCGCGGGGTCGCGGACTGAAATAGTAATGGTTATAGAACCTTCAATATTGGTCGGATTCGGCTGTAATTTGTTTTGTGGGTATTGGGTACATTGACGAACACAAAATACATGTCAATTTCGGCCCGGCGATTCCGGAACCGGATATTCGCGGGGTCGCGGACTGAAATATGAATGTTATAGAACCTTCAATATTGGTCGGATTCGGCTGTAATTTGTTTTGTGGGTATTGGGTACATGGACGAACATAAAATAGATGTCAATTTTGGTTCGGCGATTCGCGGGGTCGCGGAGTGAAATGGGAATGGTTATAAAACATTCAATATTG
>PIVX01000507.1 GCA_003353785.1 Gammaproteobacteria bacterium
TTTATGATGAATCGCGATCTGTAATTAAGACATTCTTAGAAAATGTTGTCAAAGACGCAGTGACTTACACCGAATATTCGAAAAGAAAGACTGTCACTGCTTTGGATGTTGTGTATGCATTAAAAAGACAGGGAAGAACCATCTATGGATTCAACTAAACTCATGTTTCATATATTAATCTTTTATTTTTTACCAGGTGTTTTTCAACACCACCAATTGCAAACAATTAGAAATTAAACATATAAATACTGCGTACGTTCTTTTTTGATTAGCTATCACTTTCAGTATATTAATTGCAATGAAAAATGTGTTAATATATTCAGATCATTTGGAAGCGCAACAGATTGTAATTAATTTAAATAACTATGTGATATATCAACCATTCATTCCATTGAACTGCTTGTAGGATGTATTCGGAATGATTTTTTGCAATCTGATAATTAAATATCATTTGAGTCAAAATTAACATGAATGTTTTCAGAGCAGAGCTAGCTAGCTAGAATTAAGCATCTTAAATGTCGTTTTTTGGTGTCAAATGTTTGAGAAGATTGTAAATCTTATATTGTATTGTCAGCATATATTGTATAGAGACCGAGACGTAATATTAATTAACGATGTAAAATATTTAATTATATTCTGACATTTGCAAATTTAAATTAAAGAAAAAGCGACACATTGAGATTATATAATATATATTGTTGATAT
>PIVX01000508.1 GCA_003353785.1 Gammaproteobacteria bacterium
TATTTACATATCATTTACCATCAGTAAGGTAAATAGCTAGGTAAATGAAATTTTCTCATTTACTTACCTTCAATTTACCGTCATGATAACTGGCTAAAATTCTGATTTAACATAGGCCATTTACCTCAAAAATGTGTTTACATAGTGTTTACATCCAAAAATGCATTTATACATATCTGACTATAACCCGTAACAGATCAATTTTCCGGAAGGAAAATAGGTTATAAATAAAATGTTAAAAGATAACATTTAATTAAGTATCGCTTCTATCTAATATCGCGGAGTGTTTGTCCCAAATTATTTCTTTTATGTCAGATTGTGGATCAAATATCAACGTAAAATAACCAACATGTACAGGTTCTGGCTTTAAAGCCATGAATCAAAATACGAATTAAAGTAAAAATTGTTTTAGTTGTTGAAAATGGCACAAAATAATCTGATTAAAGAAAAAAGCTGAAACTTTTACAGCAGCTCTCACCGCAACAATGAAACGAAGCAAAACAAATTAAGGATATAACTGAAATAAGTGATATTTAATTTTAAATTAATTATGTAAATTATTTATTATTTATAATTATTATTCAGTCATCAAAACAAAGCATAGGAACATCGAATTCGCAAATTAATCGAATGGTTTCTGATACAACAGCGGCGGTATCCATTGCTGGGTCGTTTGCAAATGCAGTTGACAGCGCTGGTATGAC
>PIVX01000509.1 GCA_003353785.1 Gammaproteobacteria bacterium
ACGAATTACGATAATGTGGTGAAGGAAAGAAACCGGGCTTATGAATTGATTAACCACCAAGAAGCTCAAATCATTCAGCTTGGTCAACAGATCGAAAATTTGTTAACAACTCATCAAGAGGAAATGGCTAGTCTTCATGCTTATTACATGGAAACACCTGAACGGTCACCATTACAAGATGGTCGGTCAGTTCAGGTAGTAATCGATGGGGCAAGTGGGGAAGAAGAGGATGTTGAAATGGTTGTAGATACCGACGAAGGAAATGATAATGGATTGGACCCCTTGATACAATGTGATGATCAGGGGTATGAAGATAGAGGACTACCTACAACGACTAGACAGTCTGAAAGAGAGGTCGCCTCTTCCAGAACTGAAACAGGAATAGAACAGTTACATTTGACTTTGAGGAGATTGCCACAGGAAGAAAACGTTTTGTCACCATTGGAACAGGAGGAAGAAGACCGATTGTTTGAAGACGTGCAACCTTCTGCAGGGGAAGCTAGTTTGATAGCAGAATCGGCGATGAGAAGTGTAGATCGAAGTTATGGAAGTGAATCTTCCCATTGGACTAATGAATGGATTAATACGGAACCAAGGAGGAGGAGAAGAGGAGCCACTGCAAATGTTCGTGAAACACATGGGGACGCCCATCCACAGGTATTGGGACAAGATAGCCCGATGACCGCCGGAACAAACAGAGAA
>PIVX01000510.1 GCA_003353785.1 Gammaproteobacteria bacterium
TCCAATAAAAAAATGTATGACAGACGCATTAAATCATTGCAAGACAAAAATACACGTCTTACATCACTTTATCACAAACATAAATCATCACAGAAAGATCAGCATCCCTTGCCAGACAAATAATCCATACTCGTTACATTATTCAGAAAGTGATGATAACACTGTTAATTCTCCAACACACTCATCACAATCCACTCAGCATTCAATTATCGCTCGTTCAAAACCATCTGAACATATTTTCGAACCATTCTTGCCATTACAAAACCAATTATCGACTCATCCTGATCCTCCATTATTTGGTCCTGGCGTATTTCCAGTTGAATCCACGCCTATTATACTCGAACCCACTTATCATCCACACTCACGATTTCACGATTCACCTATTCAAACCGTAATACATCATCCTCAGAAATTATTTAAATCAGCACATGGTGTACTACGTACCTGCAAATTGCTCAATACATACAAATTCATCGCAAAAGTGCAATTCCCACAAAGTAATAAAATATTATACGTACATACTAACCGTATTGTACCTTTTACTCCAGATCTCGTTGATACCAAATTTACATCACTCGAAATACCGAACATCCGGAAATATTCTAAACGATTATTTGGTATTAATCCCTCCGACGCAAAAATTATACTCGAATTCAATGCATTAGTCACTTTACCCGCTGACAAATCACATTACAACTCA
>PIVX01000511.1 GCA_003353785.1 Gammaproteobacteria bacterium
TTTATTGGTGGTGTTGAAAAACACCTGGTAAAAAATAAAGAATTAATTAAATAATTGTCAGATCTGATTGATTAAGAAATATATAATTTATTGTGCATATTTGTTGACTGCTTTGCTTGCCTCAGTTTCAGCATGTTTTGAGAGCTCGCCTGGTAATACCAATTTGCAGGCACATTGAACTGCTCTTGCGTCCATTGTGGCTTTTTTATTATATTTGACAATATTGGAGGCTTCGGCTGCGATCCGATCAAATGTGTCATGCACAAATCCATTCATCACATTCATGGCTCTTTTACTCATTCCAATGTCTGGATGCACCTGTTTCAAAACCTTAAAAATATAAATGTTAAATGTCTCTTTTCTTTTTCTGTTATATTTTCTGCCTGCTGCGGGTGCTGCTGTTTTGGCCATGGCCGACATTCTGCTGCTAATTGTTTTTAAATACGATTTAAATCAAAGATAAAAGAAGAAAATAAATTTGTTAATATGGTTTTGATTGTTTGATGGTTTTGGTGAAGAAAACAAAGAACAAATACTGCACATTTTATTTGTGAAAATTAATTATCATAATTGTACATGTTTGCAGGTGATTGGTCAATGAAATAAATAAATAATTATTTGTTGATTGGTGGTGTTGAAAAACACCTGGTAAAAAATAAAAAATTATATAAAGAAAGCTTGGAATTGTTTATTTCTTTGA
>PIVX01000512.1 GCA_003353785.1 Gammaproteobacteria bacterium
CTACTTATAAATGCGAGACGAGTTTGTATGTATCTATGTATGTCCGGGTCATTTCCAGAAAAAACGGCCCGACGGTTTTCGAAGATCTATATACCGATCGATAGCTTATGGTCCGAATATCTACATAGGCCAAAAAAAAATTAAAAAATTAAATGTTAAAATAAAAATAAATTAAAATTAAATATTTTTAATTTTTGTTTCTAATATATTTCTAATTAAAAGTCATATAAAGTCAGCAGTAACCTATCGACTGTCAGCGACAAAAAGTTAGCTGACATTGTGCTCTGTTATATTTTGAAGAAACAAATTAAAAATTCTTTTACTAATTATGATAATTAAATTATTTAAATTTCGATATTTCAAAAAATTGACGACAGACATTCATACCTGCGTCGATCAAAAGCTAATAATGTGCCGAATTTTATGCGATCAAAATAAAAATTTAAAATTTCATAATTAATGCTAATTATGCTAATTAAATATGCAAATATCGATTTTTCGAATTCTTTATATCATATAACGGTATATACATAAAACGAAAGCTAACAATGTCGCGAATATTATGCGAGCAAAATAAAAATTTAAAAATTCATAATTAATGCTAATTATGCTAATCAAATATGCAAATTTCGATTTTTCGAATAATTGTCGACAGACATTGAAACCTACATCGATCGAGAGCTAACAATGTCGCGAATCA
>PIVX01000513.1 GCA_003353785.1 Gammaproteobacteria bacterium
TTCTCATGCTTGCAAACAGCATACAAACAATTATCATGCTTGCAAACAGCATACAAACAATTCTCATGCTTGCAAACAGCATACAAACAATTATCATGCTTGAAAACAGCATACAAACAATTCTCATGTTTGCAAACAGCATACAAACAATTCGCATGCTTGCAAACAGCATACAAACAATTCTCATGTTTGCAAACAGCATACAAAAATTTCTCATGCTTGAAAACAGCATACAAACAATTATCATGCTTGCAAACAGCATACAAACAATTATCATGCTTGAAAACAGCATACAAACAATTATCATGCTTGCACACAGCATACAAACAATTCTCATGCTTGCAAACAGCATACAAACAATTCTCATGCTTGCAAACAGCATACAAACAATTATCGCGAAAACCTGATTTTGTGCCCCATTTCCATGAATTTTAATTCAATATTCTCATGCTTGCAAACAGCATACAAACAGTTCTCATGCTTGCAAACAGCATGCAATCAATTCTCATGCTTGCAAACAGCATATAAACAATTCTCATGCTTGCAAACAGCATACAAACAATTCTCATGCTTGCAAACAGTCAGGAACAACTGCACAAAAAGCTTTGCAAGCATACCTATAGTGACAATGGCTCATACATACTTCTATCGCCCATAACTCGTCAACGGATAAAGATACAGCAAAAATGAACACAGAT
>PIVX01000514.1 GCA_003353785.1 Gammaproteobacteria bacterium
TAATCGATAATCGATTATCGATTGATGGGGTGATCGGTGATCAAAACGGATACGCGCATTGAATTCCCCGACCCTGATAACCTATAAAGATCACGATTTCAAAGTTATACAGCCATAATTAAAATTTTCGATTAATCATTATCGATTATCGATTGATGGGGTGATCGGTGATCAAAATGGATACGCGCATTGAATTCCCCGACCTTGATAACCTATAAAGATCACGATTTCAAAGTTATATAGCTATAATTAAAGTTTTCGATTAATCGATAATCGATTATCGATTGATTGGGTGATCGGTGATCAAAACGGATACGCGCATTGAATTCCCCGACTCTGATAACCTATAAAGATCCCCATTTAAAAGTTATATAGCCATAATCAAAATTTTCGATTAATCGATAATCGATTATCGATTGATGGGGTGATCGGTGATCAAAACGGATACGCGCATTGAATTCCCCGACCCTTATAACCTATAAAGATCACGATTTCAAAGTTATATAGCTATAACGAAAATTTTCGATTAAACGATAATCGATTATCGATTGATTGGGTGATCGGTGATCAAAAGGGATTCGCGCAATGAATTCCCCGACCTTGATAACCTATTATGATCACTTAATTATCACTTTATAATGGTAATAATGGCAAATATAGCTTAATTAACCCAAATCGATATCGATTATCGATTAA
>PIVX01000515.1 GCA_003353785.1 Gammaproteobacteria bacterium
ACATTTTTTTTGGAAAACTTTGGTCTATCATTAACAATGATTTTCCTTTACACAAATGCAATTTTTAAGTGCTTTTCACGAAATTTTGTACATATGTACATAGGGACCGGAAATTTCGGAAATTTCCGATTTTTCCGCGGAAATTTCCGAAATTGCTTCCGATTTCCGATTTTGTAATTATTTTCCGATTTTTCCGATTTTGCATAATTCGCCAAAAAATCGCCAAATAACCTCATTTTTCACGGATTTGAAGTTATTTTGAAAGAATAAGCATGTGTTACATACGATTTGAGCAAAATTGGTATCAAATTTGATTCATCGGGCTTGACGCGGCAGCGTCAACCCCTTTAATATTTCCAGGAGGGTTAATGCACAATTTCAAAATTGTCTACCCTATAACTTTTTTTCTATTGTTCCAATTTACTTAATATTTTGCAGCTTAACGTATCTTATCCATATGTACTAACATCCAAAATTTTATCAAGATCGGTCAACTGGTTAAAAAGTTATGGCCAAAAAACTTATCTCCCTCTTTATTATTTCACGTTCCTGTGCGGCTGTGCGTGTGTGCGGTGCGTGCGGTGCGTGCGTCCAGACCCTTCCTAGTCTGGCTTGTTGGTACATTCTAGAACCCTAAAAGTTGTACCCTTATAGGTAAAATGGGTCGGGAAATTCAAAAATGATATCTGTTTTCA
>PIVX01000097.1 GCA_003353785.1 Gammaproteobacteria bacterium
CATAGCTTCTCGGCGTGTATATTTATCTTCAGTTGGGGATAGAAGTGTACTAACAATCTAAGTAAAAAATCACCTCAGGAACTTGTTGTAGATTGTGGTTAAATAAGACTATCTTTACCATAAATATTATAGCCTATCATATTTGGTATGTTGTAGATTGTGGTTAAATAAGACTATCTTTACCTATAAATAATTGGTTCTGCTGGCAAGAGTGGTTGTAGATTGTGGTTAAATAAGACTATCTTTACCAAAACACGACGAACGAGACGCGGAGCCTTGTTGTAGATTGTGGTTAAATAAGACTATCTTTACCAGATTACAAGGAATATAAGCTATTATTAGGTTGTAGATTGTGGTTAAATAAGACTATCTTTACCTACATATACGCCGTATAATCTATGCAGAACGTTGTAGATTGTGGTTAAATAAGACTATCTTTACCTCGGGATATAAGCACCTTATACAAGATACAGTTGTAGATTGTGGTTAAATAAGACTATCTTTACCCTACCTCTTGCAATGTAATATCCTCCCTAGTTGTAGATTGTGGTTAAATAAGACTATCTTTACCAATGAGGAGTATTTTTATTTAAATCTTTTGGTTGTAGATTGTGGTTAAATAAGACTATCTTTACCTTTTCGTTAGGTATGAAAAACAGACCTAGCGTTGTAGATTGTGGTTAAATAAGACTATCTTTACCTGACTCGTGGTGCTAAACAACACTATACTGTTGTAGATTGTGGTTAAATAAGACTATCTTTACCAGAGGAAAAAGAGGAGATGGCAAAGCTAGGTGTTGTAGATTGTGGTTAAATAAGACTATCTTTACCGAAAATGGAGACATTATAGAAGGTCTTAAGGTTGTAGATTGTGGTTAAATAAGACTATCTTTACCTATATCTTTATGTACTCATTTGGAACATGTGTTGTAGATTGTGGTTAAATAAGACTATCTTTACCGTAGAACATGTAGGTTGTTGTACTCATAAGGTTGTAGATTGTGGTTAAATAAGACTATCTTTACCCAACATCCAGTACAACATCAAGCATGAGCGGTTGTAGATTGTGGTTAAATAAGACTATCTTTACCCATATACATTTCTATGTAGATTTGGTTAAGGTTGTAGATTGTGGTTAAATAAGACTATCTTTACCTTTTAGCTTTCCTAGTCGTCTGGCTTCTTTGGTTGTAGATTGTGGTTAAATAAGACTATCTTTACCGAGAAACACGAAAAGATAAGAGAACTAAGAGTTGTAGATTGTGGTTAAATAAGACTATCTTTACCACCTTGCTACTTCATTGTCGTACCCAACAGGTTGTAGATTGTGGTTAAATAAGACTATCTTTACCAAAAGAGGTGATATCGAAGTCGTCGAAGTGTTGTAGATTGTGGTTAAATAAGACTATCTTTACCCATTTCATTATTAACCTCCGCAATCTCATTGTTGTAGATTGTGGTTAAATAAGACTATCTTTACCCTGTGCCAAAGAGGTATACAAGCTAGTATTGTTGTAGATTGTGGTTAAATAAGACTATCTTTACCAGTATGTCAGCTACGGCGGTTGCGTATTTTGTTGTAGATTGTGGTTAAATAAGACTATCTTTACCCTAGCTTTTAACAACCTACTAATAAGTCTTGTTGTAGATTGTGGTTAAATAAGACTATCTTTACCTCATAAATTTAGATAAAAAACTAGAAGGTAGTTGTAGATTGTGGTTAAATAAGACTATCTTTACCCGAAATTGTCGCTAGTAGTGTAGGTCTCATGTTGTAGATTGTGGTTAAATAAGACTATCTTTACCGAGTATGACGCAGAAAAAGAAAGGCAGCGAGTTGTAGATTGTGGTTAAATAAGACTATCTTTACCAAGCCTGACACGAACACTCCTATAAGCATAGTTGTAGATTGTGGTTAAATAAGACTATCTTTACCAAGTAAACTAGAAAGCGTTTTAGATAAAATGTTGTAGATTGTGGTTAAATAAGACTATCTTTACCAGTCCCCCCCTACCCTACTCCACACTAGGAAGTTGTAGATTGTGGTTAAATAAGACTATCTTTACCATTGACTACCATAACAGCACAACCACACGTGGTTGTAGATTGTGGTTAAATAAGACTATCTTTACCTCCGAGCCATAGTCTATTAGGTATAACGCAGTTGTAGATTGTGGTTAAATAAGACTATCTTTACCTTGGATTCGGGAGAAAAAACAGCCTACATAGTTGTAGATTGTGGTTAAATAAGACTATCTTTACCATTTTCTTTTGATGCCCGTCATATTCATATGTTGTAGATTGTGGTTAAATAAGACTATCTTTACCCGTTGTTTTTGAACAGAGGCGTTATAGTGTGTTGTAGATTGTGGTTAAATAAGACTATCTTTACCCATTACATTACTACTACTTGATGTTGTACTGTTGTAGATTGTGGTTAAATAAGACTATCTTTACCCGAAAAAACGCGAGTTTCAAGGCACGCCTGTTGTAGATTGTGGTTAAATAAGACTATCTTTACCTTGCAGAAATGGAACGTGAACGTGAAATACGGTTGTAGATTGTGGTTAAATAAGACTATCTTTACCGAAAGGAGATACAAGACATAGAACAAAATGCGTTGTAGATTGTGGTTAAATAAGACTATCTTTACCTTCCAATGTAGTACACTTTATTATTTTTATGTTGTAGATTGTGGTTAAATAAGACTATCTTTACCATTTAAAAGGTGAAGACCTAGAGCTTTTTGGTTGTAGATTGTGGTTAAATAAGACTATCTTTACCAGTAAGCCAGTCTAAAGGACTAAAAAGCCCTTTAGGTTGGTTATACTGGGATTTTAGTCTATTTTTTTGTATATATTTTTTTTA
>PIVX01000516.1 GCA_003353785.1 Gammaproteobacteria bacterium
CAAAGTGCAGAATGGGTCGCGACTCCCAATCTATACATTTTATATTCATTATCAGCGCTATTATGCATCACAAATTGTTATTTTTCCTGGTTTGTCAAGTTTTGGTTTGGTTGGTTTTGACCAGGTTTTAGAGTGGTTTTCAATCTGTTTTTTTACAATCTGTTTTTTTATTTGTATTTGTGATTTCGTTACCGGTGTTTTATTTTTATGATCATGTTTTATTTTATGTGTCCTTCTAATTTAATTTTAAACGTCAAAGTCAGGACTGAATAATTCTGCTCTCGCTGGTCAGTCTCCACTCGTTCAAAAATTTAGCGAAAATCCTAACTTAAACAATATAGTTATATGCATGCATGTACCTCGTCTTTCGTGTTATGGATCAACTCTGTATCGCAGATAGGTTGAACACTTGACCCCCCAAATGTAGAGACTTGCTAATATATTTATTGTGCGAGGAAGTAATATAAGTTTAGAAAGCAGTGTAAAAGTGAAGTAAGCAAAAAACTTAGTTAACAAAAACATTCTTCAGTCTCACACATATAGTCAATGGCAAAGTAGCCTTAGAAAGTGATAGAAATCTACAGAGATTTGCTTGACTCGGTCGTTTGCTTGAAAATCTACGTCAACTTTAAAAGCAGATATGATCTCCGCTCTTTCAGATTTGTAATGATCAACATCTAAATAGCACAAACAT
>PIVX01000517.1 GCA_003353785.1 Gammaproteobacteria bacterium
ACTAGTTAACCCGTTCCGCTTCGCGGAACCATTTAGCCCGATAATTTTATATTTGTTTTATTTATATTTCATAAATATAAAGATTGTCCCTAACGAACCCGTTCCGTTTCAAGTTGACTCATAAATATAAAGTTTTGAACAATTTATATCGATATTTTATTATCTCAACTTTTAGTTATAATATATTTTTATTTGTTTTATTTATAATTCATAGATTGTCTCTATCGAACCCGTTCCGTTTCAATTTTTATTTTGATCGCATAAAATTCGGCACATTATTAGCTCTCGATGGATGTAGGTATGAAGGTCTATTGACAATTTAACGAAAAATCAAAATTCGCATATTTGATTAGCACAATTAGCATAAATTATGAATTTTTATTTTGATCGCATAAGATTCGTGATGGTATTAGCTTTCGATCGATGTATGTTTCAAAGTCTGCCGACAATTATTCGAAAAATCGATATTCGCATATTTAATTAACATAATTAGCAATAATTATGAACTTTTTAATTTTTATTTTGATCGCATAAAATTCGGCACATTATGAGCTCTCGATCGATGTAGGTTTCAAAGTCTGTCGACAATTATTCGAAAAATCGAAATTTGCATATTTGATTAGCCAATTAGCATTAATTATGAATTTTTAAATTTTTATTTTGATCGCATAAAATTCGTGATGGTATTAGCTT
>PIVX01000518.1 GCA_003353785.1 Gammaproteobacteria bacterium
CATTCTAACGCTGCCATATATAAATATTATAAATATAAATATAAACGATTACCACCCCTGTTGCATTCTAACTCTGCCATATATAAATATTATAAATAGAAATAGAAACGATTACCACCCCTGTTGCAACGATTTTCGTAAACGTTTCGAAAATATCTAAAATTATCGGTTTTTAATCGATTTTTATCGATAATCGAACAATAATTTAAATCAAATTTTGATCGCGTTTGAGTCGGAACCTCATTAGCTATCGATCGAAAAAAGATTGAACGATATTCGTTAACGTTTCGAAAATATCTAGAATTATCGATTTTTATCGATAATCGAACAATAATTTATTTAATTTTATGATCGCGTTTGACTCAGCACATTATTAGGTTTCGATCAAAAAAGATTCAACGTTTATCGTTAACGTTTCAATAATATCTAAAATTATCGATATTTAATCGATTTTTATCGATAATCAACAATAATTTAAATCAATTTTTGATCGCGTTAGACTCGGAACGTTATTAGCTTTCTATTGAAAAAAGAATCAACGTTTATCGTTAACGTTTCAAAAATATCGAAAATTATCGATATTTAATCGATATTTATCAATAATCGAACGATAATTAAAATCATATTTTGTTCGCATTTGACTCACAACGTTATTAGCTTTCGATCAAAAAAGGTTTGAACAATTTTAGTTA
>PIVX01000519.1 GCA_003353785.1 Gammaproteobacteria bacterium
AAAAACCAATCTACCTTGCATCACTCGATGTAAGAAAAGCATATGATATGGTACCCAGAGACAAAATATTATACAAACTTAAACACCAATTCAACTTACCAGACTCCCTCTGTCAAATCATACAAGCAACTTTTTCCCAAACAAAAACAGGAATAAAAACAAATCGACATTTAACACATACCTTTGATATAAAAAAAGGAGTCTTACAAGGAAGCGTACTTGCACCTATACTATATGGAACATATATCAATGATCTAATCACTGAATTAAATGACAGTAATCTTGGAACACAACTACAAGATGATAATATCTCTGCAATCGCATATTGCGATGATATAATACTAACTACCGATAACCCACAAAATCTACCCAAATTAATCCAAATATGTGAACAACATAGTAAAAAATGGCAATATCGTTTTAATCCAGACAAATGTAAAATAATTAGTCACAACTACAGTGAACCTACAACAATAAACTACACCACACAGCAAGCTCAAAAAATACAAAATTACTATA
This sequence comes from Gammaproteobacteria bacterium, assembly GCA_003353785.1. GTDB lineage: Bacteria > Pseudomonadota > Gammaproteobacteria > PIVX01 > PIVX01 > PIVX01. Next base: position 520 of record PIVX01000519.1, read on the forward strand.
ACAAACAAACTAAAAAAACAACCAAACTGCAACCAGCACCATCAAGTATCCAAAAACTCATCGACAACACAATCATTGGCACTGACATATATAATCGACCAAACCAATCATGGGAAATAAAAAACATCCCAGAAATATATAGAACAAAAATCAAGGAACACTTCAAATATCAC
>PIVX01000098.1 GCA_003353785.1 Gammaproteobacteria bacterium
CTCCCAATGGTCCGTTGTTGGCATCATTATTCTGCAACTTTCCATATATTTCGATTTTTGTTTACCATGCACCATCTACGATTAATATCCATTTTTGATGCAAATTTTGCTCCATTTTGTAATTTTCGCAAAATCTCAAAAATGTTTATTTAAGAAGTTTTTCATCTTGTGTGATTTTAATTTAACATAATGGCAGTTGGTAAAGCAAACAAATTGAGATTGATCAATCTCGTGTTTATTGCAATTCTATTCAATCAAATAAAAGCATCGGCAGTCAATGGGATATATTGCAAGGCGAAGGAGAGTGATTCAGCAGTCAATGGGATGGATTGCAAGGCGAAGGAGAGTGATTCAGCAGTCAATGGGATGGATTGCAAGGCGAAGGAGAGTTATTCGGCAGTCAATGGGATAGATTGCAAGGCGAAGGAGAGTTATTCGGCAGTCAATGGGATAGATTGCAAGGCGAAGGAGAGTTATTCGGCAGTCAATGGGATAGATTGCAAGGCGAAGGAGAGTTATTCGGCAGTGACCGCATTGTACATAAACGGAGAGAGCTATGACGGACCGCGTTGTACGTTAAACGGAGAGAGCTATGAATGGACCGCATTGTACATAAACGGAGAGAGCTATGGACGGACCGCGTTGTAATTAACATTGAATTTGTTTATTGTTTAAATAAAACTTTCTGAAATGATCAGAAATGATCTGAAAAGTAAAAAAGAAGTCCAACTCATGCAAAAATTCCAAGTTTCAGCTAGTTTGGGTCAGTCACAGTCGTCCATCATTGATATGTCTTCATCACTTTCTTTATGTTCATTTGATTCCTTCCCATCAATCCTCAACATTTGTTGATCCAATAAATTCGATTTTGTTTTATGGTATTCCTGTTCTGATATTTCGTTTCTTTCATATTTCCGTTCAACTTCTTTCAATTCCTCTTTAATATCAGATACAATTGATACTGTTTTGCTTGCTTTATTGATAGACTCTGCTTGCGCTTCAACAACGTGTGTGTTTAACACACCCAACATATCATTTGCATTTTTTTTATTTGTTTTATTTCCAAACATTGCCCAAGTTCCTAAATATAATACATTCACCTCTCTTTTTTTTCCCTTTGCTTCCATTTCAGTGTCATGGATTATAATGACACCTCCTCCATTGATCATAGCTAAAAAATTAACTGCCTATTGAAGGGTAATTGGATTTGTCGAAATATGCTTGTAAAGCATACATACCCTGTCTGATATTGACATTCTTTGATTACGAACCAATGCAGCTCGTTTTTTATTATATGTTGGATCATTTTCTGGTGGTAATTGTGATATTTTTCTATTCAAAACAATGTTGTATATTTTTCAAGCGAGACACGGAAAAAAAAACATACGCTTTTTCAGACGTTACTGCTTTTTCACAAACTGTAAATTCTGTCGTTGTTGTGCTTGCAGCAATTGCTGCACCGCCTGCTTTTAAATATTTTACTAATATTTTATTTATATCATTCGCTACATCATTAGATACTCGTTCTAATATTCTACGAAATGTTGCATATGTTATTTCATCGTTTATTGTTCTGGAAAATATTCTTAATGAAATTGAGTGGAGTGGTATTTGTAATTCTGATTCTGGGGTCTGCGTGTTATCACTATTAATATTCGCATTCTCATCGTCATCATCATCATCTGATGATTCAAAATTATCCCAATTAACATTACTAAAAATATCACGTCCGTGCGCTGTATATATTTCTGAGATTAGGTTTGCTTTTTTTTTTCTTGATGTTGATATTCCTTTTGATTTCGCAATTGATTTGATTTCAGTCCAATTATACTGACTTTCAATCAATTTCGATTCACTGTCTGTGATTGACTGTGCCATTTTGACGCTTCAGCCTGTTAGAAATAGATGTTAGAGTTTGATGCAAGGTCACTTCAAAAATGTTTTGGAATCTAGGTCACATCAAAAATGTTTTTTTGTTTTCATTTATTCGCCACGCTGCAAAAATTATGTATATCATATATCTGCAATTTATATATTGTAATGGTGGTACATTGTGCAGTTGTCCTATCATTTATGTAATGGAGGCACATAATAATATTGTAATATATATAGTACAATAGTGGTACGATATATCATAATACCTTTATTATCGTTCCCATATTATTGTAATGGACGTATATATAAAACCGTTTCTATATTTGTGTACCTATAAAAAACTATATATATTACATATATTTATTAACTCTAATTATCACATTCTGGATCTGGAGTTGCTTTCGCTATGTTGGCTGCTATATTAAAATAAAATGTATAATTCACGGCATCACCACCATGCATTTCCGCATTGCCAACCGACCGGTTATCATAGGCCGCATACCAACCATCTTTGGTATCGGTTCCAACCACAAAATCACATAAATCATATGTACCACTCACCGGTATTGATTGTACCGTAGCATTTAGCGTTTTTCTACAATCAAATGATGAGGTTACTGTAAATATTAGGTTTACAATCAATACAAACAACTGTGAATTATCCATCTTATGCAAAGTAACCATGCACAAACTTGAAGTGTAAGTTTTTTTAAAAAATTCGCTGTTTTTAAACTAAGTTTTCATTATTTAATACCACTCAACATAATGGCTTCGAATCAACGACAAACAGACATTCGTGGTTTTATGAAAGGCGTGAAAACAGACAAAAAAGCAACTGGAAAAGCCGAAGCGAACAAAAATATCAAAACACCTCCACCAAACCAGAAACACCAACCCAAAATTGAGCCAGAGTTAGCAGCCCAACTTTTATCCAAAATTGCAATTCATCGCGGTTCTATCACAGATTTAAAAGTAGATTG
>PIVX01000520.1 GCA_003353785.1 Gammaproteobacteria bacterium
TATTAAGCACTGCTGGTAATGAGTTATCTGGTGTGTTAAATACTGCTAGAAATTGTTTATCGTTTGCTAAGTGTCCTTATAATAGGAAGGCTTTGTCAAAATCTAATATTGAGCATAAAAATTTCTATAATGATAATACTGATTTTTTTATTTGTACTGATTTAAGTGATGACGGTAAACCAAATAAATTAACTCAGTTTATTACTACTTATGTGTTTAGAGCCATTAAAGATGACCGTAAACAGCATAGTAAAAAAGATAGGTTAATGGTGTTAGATGAATTACCTGCACTTGGTTATCTTGGTTTTGTATCTCAAGCATTAACATTAGGTGCCGGGTATGGCATGAAAATATTAGGTGTCTTTCAAACAATCGAGAAACTTCAAACCACCTACCCTAATGATTGGAAAACATTCTTACAAAGCTCACTTGCTATTTTTATCAATGCTGAGGCTGATGCTGCTGAATATGTTTCAATGCGTATCCATAAAACTACTATTAATGTTGGCTCTGAGTCATCTGGTCAATCTCAACAATCAAGACAAGGGCAAATTCAGCAAGACACTTCACAACAAAGTGGTACTACTCAATCATCCACTGAAAGAAGCTTGCTTACTACTAGTGAAATATCTAGTTTTGGCAAGAAAATTATTATTGCTTTTATTAATGATGAGTGCCCGCCTATTCTTTG
>PIVX01000521.1 GCA_003353785.1 Gammaproteobacteria bacterium
CCTCTGAACATGGAACGTCGGCTGAAAGTGCATCTTTATCTTATAACACAGGGACAAAACACCCTCCTTTTTCGAGTTTTTAATTGGCCAAAAATGTCTATTGTCTTTAAGTTTGAGCACAGTTTCTCACGGAAATGTAAAATATGGATCGACGAAAACATTATTAGGTCTTTACCCGATCCCAATCGACCTCGTACGGCCAACCCTCGACCTCTGAACGCGGAACACCTAATTAGCATATTAAGCATAGGATTGGCCCTCACCAATGTGACGTCACAGATTACACGCAAAGTACGGGGACAAAACACCCCTACCTTCTTTCTTGCATAGTCTCATGTTATATAGAGTACATTAAAACATGTAAGTAAATACCAATGCAATACCATATGTATACAGTACAGTATTGTAAATGTACTGAAATTGTACATGAACCAATGCAATACCATATATATACACTACAGTACTGTAAGTGTACTGAAACTGTAAGTGTACTGAAATTGTACATGAACCAATGCAATACCATATATATACAGTACAGTCAGACAGTACTGTAAGTGTACTGAAACTGTAAGTGTACTGAAATTATACAGATAAATGTCAAGTTACAGGAAATACCAAAGTGCTTACAATAACTCCTTCATGGTTCTTCGCCATGTGAACTTTGACTCCTTCCCAGGTCCTGAACCTTCT
>PIVX01000041.1 GCA_003353785.1 Gammaproteobacteria bacterium
ACAACAACAGACTCTTCTTCAAGAGCAACTCCGCAAACAAAATGAAACCGCATTACAACAAAAATTCCAACTTGAGAAGCAGATACAATCACTTAATGATAATGCCAGTCAAAAACAAAGTCAATTTAAAGAGAAGTTACTCAATACTCAAAATTATGCTTTACAACAACAACAAAATATCCAAGAACAATTACGTAAGCAGAAAGAACTTGTTTTACAGACGAAAAGAAGTATGCAAGAAAAAATGGATAATCTAACTAATACGTATGATTTAAAGCTTAGTAATACAAATAAAGAGATACATGAACTGTCTCTAGCTCTTGAAATGACTGAAATGCACTCATCAAGAAAAATGCAGAAGGTTTCTCAGCATATAAAGAAATTGAGAGAAAAAGATATGCAAAGTAATATTCAGTTAAAGCAGCAGAGCGAGGAGCTTGAAAGTATTCGATCTAAAATGTTAAAAATGCAGAAACAGAAAAATAGTTTACAAAATAAACTACAAAAAAGGAAAATGGATCTTTCTAACGCTAACAAAGAATTGGAAAGATTACAAAGGTTAAATAAAGATCTTAGTAATGGTAGGCTCTCAAGAGCTCTTAAGTCAATACAAACTGAGGACAACAAAAGAAGAGTAAAAATAAGAAATTCTCATAAACATAGCAATAACCAATACCACAGTCAAATAGAAGAATTACAACAAGACAATCAAAGGTTGAAACTTCAGCTATATAAGGCGTCCATTACTTCTGCTTCTGATTTAGAAGAAAATGATCTTGAACAGTCTATGATGCTTAAAAGAAAGAAGAAAAGCTTGTTAAGCAGTAGTATTAATCCACTTCTTAGAAGTCACTCTTTAGACGATCAAAAACCAACTAAGGATGGTGTTGTACAAAAGCTAAACCCTATGAGCAAAAAACACAAGAAAAAACGACATATTAGGCAGAAATCATATCAAGAGCAAATGCAATTTAAACACCCCTCTCTTAAGATCCATGTTCCAAATTTGTCTACAATATTAGATGAAAACTTGCTAATGCAGTCAAACAACTCCACTAATGTTCCGTTACCTAACGTATTGAATGTACAAACACTTAATGGTACAAAAAAATCAAATCATCAGAGTGTTCGAACCCCACCGTTATCTACTTTAACTCCAATGTCTTTAGTCGAAATGCAAAATCATCAATCTAAACTCACTAATATGATGCTAACGAACTCTAAGACAATGGATGACATGTATGTTAGTGATGTTAGTGAAGATGATCTTCGTTAATACCCAATAACTAATAAGTATAAGCAAACTACTAGACATGTTAAAGCTATTATGAGAGTATTATCCTGTTATTTTAGTTAGTTTTATCTGCTGCTGCAGTGTAGGGATTTTTGGAGTTATTTCATGTTGAGAAAATTTTTATTAGGCTTAATGGTTTTTATCTTGTCTGGGTGTACTACTACGGATCCTTATACAGGTGAAAAGAAATTTTCTAATACTGGTATATCTACTTTTCTTGGAGCTGCTGGCGGTGCTGTTATTGGAGCAGTTGCCTCTGGAGGTAAGGCAAAAGGAGCTCTTATAGGCGCTGGTGTTGGAGCAGTCGGCGGAGCTGTGGCGGGTTCATATTTAGATAAACAGGAAACTGAATTAAGAAATCAATTGAGAAACAGTGGGGTTCGGGTTGTTAGAACCAAGAAAAATCTGCAATTGATAATGCCAGGTCATATTACATTTAAACAAGGTAGTGCGGATATAAATTCTAATTTTTACTCGGTATTACGATCTATATCAATAGTTCTTAAGAAATATAACAAGACTTTAGTTAATATAAGTGGTTACGCTTCTAGTGAGGGAAATCCTACTTACAATCAGAGGTTATCAGAAAAACGTGCTAGAAGTGTTGCAAAATATTTCAAGAGCCAAGGTATCAAGAAACAAAGACTAATTGATAAAGGATTTGGTTCTAGACCAGAATACTTTATTGCTGATAATTCGACTCCAGAAGGTCGTGTAGCAAATAGGAGAGTAACTATATCTTTAACAGAGCTATAGTTGTGTAATCGTAATCTTTTAGTTGCCGTCTAGATTATTTTCTTTCTAGACGGTAGTTTTCTCGCGTAACTAGAAAATTTAAATAATTAATAGTATTTCTATTAAATTTTTGTTTTAGTTATTTCTTATATAGCAGGAAATTATTGATCCTAATATACTAATAGAAATAAATAATAATGTAAATATTCTTTGATTGATTTAACGTATAGATATAGAATAAATATCTTACTTAGTAGGCACTTGTGCTGTAGAGAAGTAACTTCGATATTATCATATGAATAATAGAATTGTTAAAATTTTGCCTATATCTGGAAATTATCAGATGTTAGATGGTGGCGCAATGTTTGGGAATGTACCTAAAATATTATGGTCAAGATGGTTTAAGTCTAATGCAAATAATCAAATTAAGTTAGCTTGTCGTGGGTTATTAATCCAAGAAGAAAATAGGAATATATTATTAGAAACTGGTATAGGGGCTTTTTTTGACCCAGTACTTAGAAAACGTTATGGAGTGGAAGAAGATAAACATGTGTTGTTAGAATCACTAGACTTTCTAGGTTTACAGCATACTGATATAGATATTGTAATTCTCTCACATTTGCATTTTGATCATGCAGGGGGGCTGCTTACTAAATGGAGACAAGATCATAAGCACGATTTGTTATTTCCTAATGCGCGTTATGTTATAAGTCATGATGCGTGGCAAAGAGCTAAAAATCCTCATATCCGTGATAGAGCATCTTTTATACAAGAACTAGTCGAGTTATTGGAAGAATCCTGTAGAATTGAGATTGTTAATACGAGCTTCTCTTCTTTATTAGGAGAGGATTATCTTTTGCATTATACGCAAGGGCATACTCCTGGTTTGTTACATACAGAAATTTGTACTTCTCGTGGTTCAATTTTATTTTGCTCCGATCTAATTCCAGCGACAGAATGGGTACATTTGCCAATTACTATGGGATATGATAGGTATCCAGAGCTGTTAATTAATGAAAAAAAAGAATTATTATCATATGCTATTAAGAAAAACTGTCGTTTATTTTATACTCACGATCCTAATGTTATATTTTCGAATGTTGAACAGGACGACAAAGGTAAATTTCATACGGTCAATATTAGTACTTAAAAGTTTTGTAGTATTAATATTTACAATATTAATAGAATAAAGCAACATTTGCTATTTATTTGGTTAAAGAATTAGAGAACTAGATGTTCACTGTGAAGAATACCAGTTGCAATATTTTTAGTATATATTAGGGTAATAGTAGAGCTGCGTACAAGCAGAAAATGTATGTTAACTAATGAGTAAAATATGAAATATAGATATTTAGGAAAAGCAGGATTGAATATAAGTGCCTTATCATTGGGTTCTTGGATCAATTTTGGCAGCAAAGTGGATGCAAAGGATGCTATTAACTTGATCAAGTTAGCGTACGATAATGGAGTTAACTTTTTTGATAATGCGGAGGTATATAAAGATGGTTTGTCAGAGACTATTATGGGTAATGCGATCCAAAAATTAGGTTTAGATCGCGATACATATTGTGTTTCTAGTAAAGTTTTCTGGGGAGGTGGACTTCCAACTCAGAGGGGACTAAGTGCTAAACATATTAGAGATGCATGTCATAATTCCTTAAGTAGGTTGCAGGTAGATTATTTAGATTTGTTTTTTTGTCATCGTCCGGATTATAATACTCCAATAGAAGAAACAGTTTGGGCAATGAATGTATTAATACAACAAGGAAAAATATTATATTGGGGAACATCAGAATGGCCAGTACAGCAAATAGTACGTGCTATAGAGTTTGCTAATAAAAATAATTTAATTGCACCAACTATGGAACAGCCAAAATATAATATGTTACATAGAACAAGATTGGAGCACGACTATTTAGATTTATTTAAATATTATAGGTATGGAACAACTATTTGGTCTCCATTAGCGTGCGGATTGTTAACTGGGAAATATAATAATAATATACCGAAAAACAGTCGTTTAACTATGCCAGAATATATTGGCATGAAACAAGAATTTTTAGATTCAGAAGAAGGGCAAGCAAATATTAAAAAAATTAAAGAGCTTGTACATATTGCAGATTCTATAGAATGCAGTTTAACCCAATTATCTATTGCGTGGTGTTTATGTAATCCTAATGTTAGTACGGTAATATTGGGTGCATCTAATGTGGAGCAATTACAAGAAAATTTAATGGCAGTAAATTGTATGGAGAAGATTAATAGTGCAGTGATTGAAAACATTGAATTGATCTTGAATAATAAACCTAAACAGGAACTTAATTTTTAATAGAATAAAAAAACATATAAACAGTTTATATAGTAATATTTGAAAGGAAATCATTTACCAACTATTGTTATAATCGTTAATTTTATATACTAGTAATTAATTGCTAAAACTTGATGGAACTTGTTTAGATATTTCTGCTAGAATATTTAAAATGGTTATTTATATCAACTGTGCGGTAGAATTTGTATTGATGGTGGGAGTTGACAATCAGATCAGCCTGCATTAATCTGGGTTATGTTGATGCAATAATCTATCGTTAGGCAGTTGGGATGTAAAGTCTGTGGGTGTAGTATTAAAACCGCGGTAAAGCAGAAGCCGAGAAAGACAGTGAGAATTTTTTAAGATCTACCTGCTTTTAGCAAGGTGAGGATGCCAAAATCAAAGGACTGAAGTAACATGAAAAATATAGTAAATCTCATACTATTTATAATATTATTTACATACCACTTAATAGCTGGTGCTAGTAATGGGAAAATACAAGTCCATATTGCAGAATATGGTAATTTTAATAGTCATGAGACTTCTAATGTTACAGATCTTATAAGTAATGAATGCCACAATAAAGAGAAGTGTGATTTTACTATTAACAATAGTCTTACACAGATAGATCCTTGTCGGGGAATACCAAAGCAAATGAAATTAACGTGTTCGTGCGATAATAGTACGAAAACTACGTTCTATACGTTAGAGCTTACTCATATATCTATTAAATGTACTAGTCATAGAATCGTTGTTGAAGAATTAAGACATTCTCCTTACATATTTACTACACGAGTATTGCTTGCAGGATGTGCAGTTGGCTCTTATATTGGTTGTACTACTGCAGTTTCTAATTCATCGAATTATTCTGGAATTACGCTAAATATTGCTTTATACGGTTTAATAGGTGGTTCTTTTAGTGCTCGTGCTTGGCAATATTTTGCTTATGCATATGAGACTTACCATCGTAGAGTTTGATGATTACTCCTGAATTAAATTATTTAAAAATATGCAAAAATTGATTAAATAAATTAAATTTTAGCACCTGCATGTATGTAATTGGCACTTATAGTATATTAATAGAACATACACATCCGATAATTTTACTTAAGAAATATATAGTGCTATTATTTGTATAGTACGTTACGTAGTTTACTCAATGGATGATATATGAGCATGGACGCTCCCTGATTGTCAAAATATACTACATAATTTTTATCAGATAAATCACGAGCATAAAGTTATTATTAAGTAACTATTCAGCAAAAAATTTAGTTTATTACAATACAGTCAATAATTAGTCTTAAACATTATCTATAATAAAATTACAACGGAGGATTTTAAGTGGCAATAGAAGATACTAGACCTCCTGCTGAGTTTTTATATGAGAGCTTGCTAATACAGGCTTATGGGCATTCTAAATTTAGTGACGATATTGATATGCCAGAACAAAAAGAAAATATGGATAATACACAGGAAATAGAACAGACTGGTGATTATAAAGATCGGATAAAAGAACATCCAATTGCAAGAAGTGTATACTTTAGTGGTGTTTCAGAGGTGAATGATTTACCTCATCAATCGCCTGAGGCTATTAAACAGTATCTTGAATTTCAATTAAAATTGAGACAAGCTCTTCAACATAAATTTAATCCAAAGCCTAATATACCTTAAATTTTTATGACATTAGCTGATGAAATTATAGATGGTAATATTAGCAAGGTTAAAGATTTACTTAAAGATAATCCTGAATTAAATTCTTTTGATGAGTATGGGTTTACGCCTTTAATTGAATCTATAATAATGAGGCATCCTAAAATAACTCTTTTATTATTAGAGAATAACGCAAACTCTAATTTCAAAGATACTACGGGTAGAACTCCGCTGCATTGGGCTGTTGAAATAAATAATAAAGATGTATGTAAGAACTTATTAACTGCAAATGCAGATCCAAATCAATATAGTTCTAATAGTCAGCCGATTCTTACTTACCCACTATTACGTGGACAAAATAGATTAATAGAATTATTAGTTCAGCATGGTGCTAAAATAGATTTTGCTAAAGCATTTATAAATGCCAAAGTCTTAGGTCATTGTTTTGAGTTATCTGGAGAAACATATATTGTTTCTACAACGAACAAATTTATTCTTGTAAATTTTGAAGGCTTTTATCTTGAGTCTTCTTTAAATATAATTAAGGGTTCTCTTGAAAGATTTTTGAATAATTTTTCTGCTAAGAACCTCCGTATGTATTTTAAACAAGTAGAACTAATAATATCTGCGATAGCAAATGCAGCAGAACTGTCTAGGCTTCAGCACTTTATTTTTAAATCTAAAGATCGCAAGAATATGGTGGATCAAATTTTTTCTAAAGACTTAATAATATTGCCAGGAGTTTATCAAGGGCATGCCATTACTTTCATTTTCTATAAGAGTTTTTTTGCTAAATGTGATCGAGGGGCTAATAGTAAATTGGAAGGAACATCTGTTATATATAAAATAACTAAAGAGTTTGATAAGAGTGAACTGTTTAATGAGATAGTTTTTCAGAAGAATGATGATGCGTTTATGCATAAGGGAATTAATGAACTTATGGGATTGGAGAAAGTTCTGACATTGCCAATTCCCCCTCAAGTAACGGGAAACTGCTCTTGGGCTAATGTTGAGGCAATTGTACCAACAACATATTTTTTGCTAGAATACTCACAAATATTGAATAACTCTACTGAAAAAATAATTGAAGACTCTTTGGTTATTTTTTATAAGTGGAGAGAATGGAATAGAGATAGAGTACTTAATGAGTTTGTACAGAGATTTGAAAAGAGTCCTGATAGTATAAGAGCATCTCTTGCTTCAGTGCTAGGTTCGGTGCTAATTAATCTTGTTGCTGATGATGATCGTGGTAATGAGCAAAGAATAGAGACTATTATATATACGCTGAGTGAAAGAGAATATTTATATATAATAAATAGTTATAGAAAAATTTTCCGTGATAAATATAAAACTAAAATTGGGGAATGTTTGGAACAGTATTATAAGAAGTATTATTAACAAAATCTTTAATTAGGTATTTTATGAAATTCTATTGGCGATTATTCAATAGATTCTTGACTGTAAAGAGTAAATAATTTATCCTGTTTACCATAATGTCTGGTATATCTTGATAAGTTTCTAATAATAAAGAAAATTATAAAATAATTTATAGATTAATACATACAATTATCTATAGTTATTATAATAATTTTAAGAGATTTTAAAAAATTTAACAAGTTATAATTTGTTATAAAAAACACAATTGAAGAAATAATGAACTTAAAAGTAGAAAATATAAGAAATATTGCTATTATCGCCCATGTAGATCATGGAAAAACTACTCTAGTAGATAAGTTATTACATTACAGTGGTAATGTCTTAGATGAAAAAGCTGAGAGAGTGTTAGATTCAGATCAATTAGAGAAAGAGAGAGGTATAACAATATTTGCTAAAAACACTTCCATTAATTGGAAAGGATATCATATTAATATTGTTGATACTCCTGGCCATGCTGATTTTGGAGGAGAAGTGGAAAGGATCTTATCTATGGTAGATTCCGTTTTACTATTAGTAGATGCATCTGAGGGACCAATGCCTCAAACTAGATTTGTTACTCAAAAAGCTTTTGAAAAAAAATTACATCCAATATTAGTGATTAATAAAATTGATAAAGATGATGTTAGACCTGATTGGGTATTAGATCAAGTTTTTGATTTATTTTGCGAATTAGATGCTACTGATGAGCAGTTAGATTTCCCAGTTATATATACTTCGTCAACAAAGGATATTGCTACTTATGATTTAAAAAAACAGGAATCTAATATGTCGTTAGTTCTTGATATGATTATAGAGCGTGTTTCAGAGCCTAAAGTCGATCCAAATGGTACATTCCAGATGCAGATAAGTGCTCTTGGTTATTCAACGTACGTTGGAACTATAGGTATTGGAAAGGTTTATAGGGGAAGTATTAGTAGTAATACTGCAGTTAAAGTGGTTAGAAATGATCAAGTAAATAAGTCTGGCAAGGTGTTGCAAATTTTTAGTCAGCAGGGGTTAAATCGTGAAGAAATACCACAAGCATTAGCCGGAGATATAGTTTCTATAAGTGGAATTGATGATTTAAGAGTTTCAGATACCATATGTGATCCTAATCATATTGAGGGTTTGCCTATATTATCCATCGATGAACCAACAGTTAGTATGATGTTTATGGTAAATGATTCTCCCTTTGCAGGAAAAGAAGGAAAATTTGTTACAAGTAGAAAAATTAAAGATAGATTAGACAAAGAATTAATACATAATGTTGCTATGAAAGTAGAAAATACTGAAAGTCCTGACAAATTTAAAGTTTCTGGTAGAGGGGAACTTCATATAGCCATATTAATAGAAAATATGCGTAGAGAGGGCTTTGAACTTTCCATTTCAAGACCTGAAGTTATCAAAAAAATTATTAATGACATAGTTCATGAACCTTTTGAAAATTTAGTTGTGAATGTTCCTACAAACTATCAAGGTGTTGTTATGGAGTTATTAAATAACAGACAGGCTAAGCTACAAAATATAACTGTAGAAAGTAAAGATAGAGTAAGGTTAGAGTATTTAGCTCCTACTAAGGGGCTTATAGGGTTTCACATAGAGTTTATAAATTTAACTTCTGGAACTGGGATCATGCATCATGTGTTTGATCATTATGGTCCCGTATCTAATGAACAAATTATCTCTAGAAAACAAGGTGCTTTAATTGCAAATTCTAATGGTGTTGCTACTGGTTTCGCTATATGGAATTTACAACCTAGAGGAGAATTGATGATATCTCCACAAACAGAAGTATATGAAGGAATGGTTGTAGGGTTACACAATAGGAGTAATGATCTTGTTGTTAATGTAGTAAAGGAGAAGCAATTAACAAATGTTAGGGCTTCAGGTAAAGATGAGAAAATTGTATTAATACCGCCTCTTCTTTTAACTTTAGAAAGATCACTTGAAATTATAAATGAAGATGAATTGGTTGAAGTTACTCCATCAAAAGTTAGAATAAGAAAGAAATTTTTAAAAGAACACGAACGAAAGCGTGCTAATAAAAATTGAATCAGAAATTCTAAATAAGGAACAATTTATTGCCATATAAGCACTTATTTTGCGCAATAATATAAAAATAAGCTAAATAGTTCTATTTATAGGCTTTTAATCCAGGTAAATTTTACTCATTAACAATTTTTTGATAGTATCCTAGGAAGAGTTATTATTTTTACCCCATGGAAGATAAATTGAGCAGGGACGCTCTATTTTATTTGTAAATGAGGAATATATTCTAGAATTGTTATTCTCCAGATAAAGTTTATTTCAAATTTATATTATCTAAAATATATGTGAGATTAGGAACATTGTCCAAAAAGATAAGATTAGAAATCGATTGCTAATTTGTGAATTAAATAATCTGATCAGAGTAAATAAAATTAGAGCTGGGTAGATAGTTTTTAATAAATATCCCATGTAAATAGCAAGTGTTTTAAATTTTATTAATGAAATAAAATAGCTAATGAATATTGTTATTAAGATTGAAGATGATCTTGTAAAATTCGTTAGACTAGATAAAAAATCTGCGAATATATCTGTTAATGCACACATAGTAGTAAGACAGGCTAAGAATATAATTGCGCTAACTACGAGAATTGAATAGCTTCCTAAAATATTTATAGATAACAAAAGTAGTCTTTGGCTAGGATCGGCGTATAACAATTCACTATGATGAGCGGCTCCTAGTATTATAAAGCCACTATAAGTAATAAATAACAATATTGCACAAATGGAACAAGATGCTATGCTCAGATAAGCAAAAGAAATATCTTTTGTATCTTTAATTTGTTTAAGTTTTAAGTACTTAGTTATAATAAGGGCGAAGGTAAGAGATGCAAGCAGATCCATCGTTTGATATCCTTCAGTGAACCCTAAAGAGAAAGCCGATAGATTGGATATGTTAGATTGGCCTATTGATGTTCCTTGGAAGAATCCAAATGATATTATTAGAATGATCCCTAATAACAGTAGAGGGGTTAAATATTTTCCGAGTAGTTCAACAATATTATTTTTATTGAGTGTAAGAACTGCTAGTATAATACAAATTATCAATTTAATTATGCTAATCGGTAATAAGGTCATAAACATAGTGTTTGCACTGGAAGCTACCATTATTGATCTTGGAATAACGCTAAATGGACCAAGCAATCCTAGGATGCTGAAAGTTAAAATATAAGATAAAATTTTTCCTAGTGGTTGGAAATATTCTATTAAATTATCACTCTTTGAGAATATAATACTTAGAAGACCTATTGTTGGTACAATAATTCCTGTACAGACTAGTCCTAGTCCGCTGTATAAAAATTTATCTTGAGTTTCTATTCCAATACTAATTGGGAAAATCAAATTTCCTGCTCCAAAGAACATTGAAAACAAAGCGAATCCGACAATTATAACTGTTTGATTATTTAATATAGTAATAAATTTTGTAAACGGATAAAAGATAGTTCTCAGCATAATATTTGTCCTAGTTTAATTTATGAGTTTGCCTGTCTTGACTTTAGCCTAGAAAGGCACAAGCAAAACTTCCTAGGCAAAATATGGGGTAACTTTCACCACCACACAAATTATGAGAAGTGTATTACGAATTGAATTAATGATATGAGAGAATAATATATTATCGGTAATTGAAAAGAGCCTGATGTCTTTGGTAAAGCTAATTAGCACGTCACAATCCAATTAATAATAATATAAATATTATACATGTATAACACCTAATAGTAAAATTATATATTCATCGTATTGATTTTAAATAGTTTTTGTCGTAGCCAAATAAAAAAACAATTGTTACTATATAGATAATAGAGCTTTTTAATATATCAATTTTAGTGATAGTTACTTTTGATAAATAGTGATTTCTAGGAGGAAAAGGTATTTCTATACTATAACTGCTTTGTACCTTACTTAAGTAATTAGTTTTTACAGTGTCACCTGATATTCTCTATGTTAATAACATATGTACTATCAAAGTGAGAGGAGAATTATTTATCGTCTCAAATATTTTAGTAAAATGCCTGTTATTATATTGTGAGCAGGGATAATAACAGTAGTACCTGGTGATTTCATAGCATGACTTTCTAATATGTTCTGCAAACTTGAAAAGCGATTAGCTAAAGAGCAGCGCAAATTGTCTAGGAAAAAGAAATTTTCTAACAATTTCGATAAACAAAAGAAACGAATTCAACATATCCATAGCAAGATTGCTAATAGTAGACTTGATTTTTTACATAAGCTATCAACAACATTAAGCAAAAACCACGCACTAATAGCGGTTGAAGCTTTAAAATCAAAAACATGAGTAAATCTGCTAAGGGTAATATTGCTGAGTACGGTAGAGATGTTAAAGCTAAATCAGGTCTTAACAAATCTATTTTAGATCAAGGGTGGGGAATATTTAGAAT
>PIVX01000522.1 GCA_003353785.1 Gammaproteobacteria bacterium
AAACTCACAGTCGCAACACTTGAAACAACATAAAATATTATACTTTGTTAATCAACACATATTCAATGACTTTCGCACTGCCGTTTCTATTTCATCTGAGGTGTGCATTTTTTGATATTTAATATTTAATGATGATGAGATTGAAGAATATAAATAATATAACCAACTACGTCTCCCTTTTTGTTTTTTTGTTCTATCCTTCCATACGCCATATAATGAACATTTTATTTTATTTCTTTTTCTTGTTTCACTTAAAATATCCAATAAACCACATAATGAAAATTGATATGAATAACTTCCAGCATCACTCGTACATTGAATAACAATATGATCCAAATTTGGAAATAAATTTATCAAACTACTCTTCAATAAATTTGTGCCACCAATAATCTCTTTGTATGACATATTATCTCTATCACCCACAGACTCTGATGACTCCACAATCAAATCTTGTAAAACTGAGGGATAATCTTTAAGTGAATGCAAATTTATATTTAATGTTTTTTTACTAAATCTAAACATATTAAATGTATCCTCAATATATAATGGGATCGATTTATCAGATTCAAATAATAAACGCATTATCTCTGCCGCTTTTATACTAAATCCGCGGACTGCATCGTCATCACATCCATTGATAGCCGCATCAAATTGAGATAAAACAGCAAAGAATTTCCCAAAATTGGTC
>PIVX01000523.1 GCA_003353785.1 Gammaproteobacteria bacterium
TCATCACAACACGATCGCAAATATTTATCACAAATACCATCATCATAAGTCGCCCATGAATAATATATCTATGATAAACAATTAAACATAAGCAAACTAATAATATTTCCAACACAAATACCAACAAAAAAGCGCGTGGCACAAAGAGAAAGTATGAGTACCAACACCAACAAACATGAAAATAACGACACGCAGCCACCGAAAAAACGAAATAAAACATCACTGTCAGGCACTAGAACCAGTGCATTGTCGATTTCATCATCTAACAAAACTATTAAACACCGCAAATTAACAATGCGTACCTCCAATGATATAATATAAAATGGACATAATAACAACAATAAAAATGAGCAAAACCATGGCCATAATGATGATGATGATAACTATTTGTATCACATAACAATATATCACGGCTTCCATTATTGATTATTCAAATTTCAAATTCCAAAGCCGAAGTTTTTAACTACCTCCTAACATTTTTTCCTCATCTTTCTAATGTCACAATGCTTACACAATGCTGACACTTTCTAATGTCACAATGTGCACATAGCTCAACGAAGAGCACTGGTTATTTAACACAGAGATACAGGTTCCAATCCTGTTGTGCACAGTCATGGCTATCGCCACATCCACGGTTTGTATTATATTCTATTCTATTCATCTTTCTATTTATAAATAATTTACTGT
>PIVX01000524.1 GCA_003353785.1 Gammaproteobacteria bacterium
ACTAAATTTAATCCCTCATTGTTTGCCAACATTCCTATGTTGATTATAAACTAAATGTTGTGGATGCAACTCACATAGATGCAGGTTTAAATCCTGCCTGAGTCATTTCATTTCATTTCATTATTATATGGTATGTTTTAGGTCCCATCGCAATTGTAATAACTTTAAACTTTTTTTCTTAAAGCGGTTGAAGCAGATTTTTCACATTGTATAACAAATTGTAACAAATTATTATAGAATCCATGAAATGTTTTTATTCATTTTTTAATGGAAAATGTGTGTTAATTGAAAATGGACAAGTGAAATAAAAATTTTATATGTTGTGATTTTCAAAAATAAATATTTATTTTCACCCCTGAGTTCTTTCGATTTATTACACTCAATCCAAATATGACTGACATTCATGGGTCTTTCCTGGATACAAAACCAAAATGAATATGACGGTAATGAATGATGGAATTGAGCATTCTGGTCCTGGTAGAATCATTCATTTATTTTGAGATGATAAGATGTATTTTTTGATTGTTGGGCCGTAATCTCCAATAAAAATGCAGCATTTTCATCTTTACAGTTTGATGAATTTTGATAAAAATTGCGAATCACAGAAAATATATGTTTTGATGTTATAAAAAGTTGAAAATATTGACATAAATGAAGCAGAATGACATTACTTTTGTTGAATTTGAA
>PIVX01000525.1 GCA_003353785.1 Gammaproteobacteria bacterium
GACGATTCGCGGGGTCCCAAAATAAAACTAGAATAGCAATAACCCCTTTAATAATGGTCGGATTGAGCTGAAATTTGTTTTGGGGGTACCAGGGACATATACGAACCCAACGCACTTGTAGGTTTTGGTCCGACGATTCCCGAATAGGCGATTCGCGAGGTCCGGAAGTAAAACGAAAACGGCTATAAAACCTTTTATATTGGCCGGATTGAGCTGAAATTTGTTCTTGGGGTACTGGGGACATATACGAACCCAACGCACTTGTAGGTTTTGGTCCGACGAATCCCGAATCGACGATTCGCGGGGTCCCAAAATAAAACTGGAATCGCAATAACACCTTTAATAATGGTCGGATTGAGCTGAAATTTGTTTTGGGGTTACTTGGGACATATGCGAACCCAACACGCTTGTCGGTTTTGGTCCGACGATTCCCGAATAGGCGATTCGCGAGGTCCGGAAGTAAAACGAAAACGGCTATAAACCTTTAATAATGGTCGGATTGAGCTGAAATTTGTTTTGGCAGTTCTGGGGACATAGACAAACCGAACATAATAGCAAGCAACATATCGGCATTTTACATGGCCCTGCCACCTTCCTTTATCAACACTTCGTGTTGATGGAAAAACAATGGACTAGGGGAAAAAATGCCCTCCGGGCATGTAAATACTGGGATATGTGGTCTTCGT
>PIVX01000526.1 GCA_003353785.1 Gammaproteobacteria bacterium
CATTGTAGAGCGCAGAATAAAATACTAAAATTTGCAAAAAGTGTGAAATCTTTTCCGTTCTGTCCTATTTTTGTGACCCCGAAGGGGCCACTGTTGTCGTCACCGCTGTCCCGTGTTTTTTTTTTTTTCCTGTCCAACGTCGCCTAACTTTTTTTCTACTGGACCGATTGGGCTGAAATTTGGAACATATATACTAGACCATGGTCGCTCGGGGGGTCTTTTTTTGTTTGGCGATCCGACCTCCGAATCGTGAGATACGGTATCCGAAAGTGCGGAAACGACCAAATTTTTCGGAAATTGTTATAAAATTTTATTGGGATGTGCGTTCGGGCTGAAATTTTGTTGGTAGTTAGAAGACCCATAGGGGAACGTAATATCCTTCGGTTTTTGGTAGGCGATCGCGGAATCGGCGAAATCTCCGAATTTCCGAATGTCAACCCGATTGCCCAATTTCGACTTTTAATCCATCTAAACTAGTTCAAAACTATTTATAACCTTCCTTCCGACTTAGCCGTATCGTAATATCATCAAAATCGTCACCGATTCGGCCGTGGGGTGCCAAATCTCCGAATTTGCGAAAACCGATCGGATCGCCAAAAATCAAATTTCAGTCCATTTAATCTAGTTCGAAAGGATTTAGAAGTACACTTATGACATGTATGGATGATAAAATCACCAAAATCGTC
>PIVX01000527.1 GCA_003353785.1 Gammaproteobacteria bacterium
GGAACCGCCTATTCGCGGGGTCCCAGAGTTAAAAAGGAAATCGATATAAAACTATCAATATTGGTCGGATTGAGCTAAACTTTTGTTTGGGGATACTAGGGACATATGCGAACCAACTTACTTGTCACTTTTGGTGTGGCGATTCCGAAACCGCCTATTCGCGGGGTCCCAGAGAAAAATGAAAATCATTATTAATCCTTCAATATTGGTCGGATTGCGATGAAATTTATTTTGCGAGTACTTTAGACATATATACGAACGCAAATGCTTGTCGATTTTGCGGCGATTCCGAAACCGTCTATTCGCGGGGTCCCAGAGTTAAAAAGGAAATCGTTATTAATCCTTCAATATTGGTCGGATCGCGTTGAAATTTATTTTGGGGGTACTGGAGACATATACGAACCCAACGAGCTTCCGGTTTTGGTCCGCCGATTCCGAACCGGGGATTCGCGGGGTCCCGGAGGAAGTCTTTTCTGACAGCTTTTACTGCGTGCTAACAGTCTACTAATAATCATGATAGTATTGTTGTATCACATGAAGAAACGATTAAGGAGGCGAGCAAAAAAAGATAGGATACTAGTGCAAAATGCGCTTGCGCGCAGAGATAGTCCTTTAATATTTGGTGGGACATCGTCGAACCACCGAAAAGGAAGGATATTAATAACCATAAAAATGGAACCATGGAA
>PIVX01000528.1 GCA_003353785.1 Gammaproteobacteria bacterium
AGAATAATTGACATAAGAATGGATACCGTACCATAATTTGCTCCAACATCAGCTACATGGAAGGAATTTCCAAAGCTTTCTTGAAAGTGAGAAAGTATTTTAAGATTTAATAGACTATTAAAATCCCTAAAATAACTAATATCCCATATAGGAGATACGTGCTCATTTAACTCATTCACAAGCTGAATGTTTTTTGACATCTTACATTCATCTGGCAAAGGTTTATAAGCAAGATCTTGTTTATACATAAACAAAAAATAACTATGGTGTTTTACCATGTCTATTTGATGGAGGTAAGAATGAGTATCGTTAACTGCATCAATTTTCATTTTAATTTTATTATTTTTAAACATATTTGTCTCCGCTTAAGCTAGCTATTGTAATGTTTTGGGGCGCATATGTAAATTTTAATTTTATGCGTTTTGTAAAGCTACATTTAATCTTAGAAAAAATCTTTCTTACTCCCCAACGTAAGAATATAAATACTTAAAACCGTCTTCACTAAACTCACTATAGTAAAGTAATGACGTTACTAAAACTTCTATTCCCCCAGATGATAATATAACTTTCACTCATGTATCTTGTCTAAATCAACAACTATACAGGATTCTGTTCTATCAATAATATATTCACTATCAGACATCTTCCCTGGGAAACTGTCAATAAACAGTAAATTATATCTTTT
>PIVX01000529.1 GCA_003353785.1 Gammaproteobacteria bacterium
ATTTTCAAGAATTTCCACCTATCCACGGATTTCTACTGTCTCTTAAACTGCTTTTTAGTGATTTCTATTATCTATTTTCAAGAATTTCCACCTATCCACGGATTTCTACTGTCTCTTAAACTGCTTTTTAGTGATTTCTATTGTCTATTTTCAAGAATTTCCACCTACCCACGGATTTCTACAGTCTCTTAAAACTGCTTTTTAGTGAATTCTATTGTCTATTTTCAAGAATTTCCACCTATCCACGGATTTCTACTGTCTCTTAAACTGCTGTTTAGTGATTTCTATTCGCTATTTTCAAGAATTTCAACCTAGCCGCGGATTTCTACTGTCTTTTAACAGTATTTTTTTGCAATTTTCTTCACTTTTCCTACCTACTCGCTGTCTGCTATTCGTCACTAAACTGCAATTTAGTGAATTCTATTGTCTATTTTCAAGAATTTCCACCTACCCACGGATTTCTACAGTCTCTTAAAACTGCTTTTTAGTGAATTCTATTGTCTATTTTCACTATTTAAAGATACCCGTGAATAGCCCTGATTTTCTAATGACTACTTAGCCGATATTTTTGCTAATTTTAGTGAATTCCATTCACTATCTAAAGATACCCGTGAATAGCCCCGAATTTCTACTGACTACTTAGCCGATTTTTTGCTAATTTTAGTGAATTCCATTCACTATTTA
>PIVX01000013.1 GCA_003353785.1 Gammaproteobacteria bacterium
TATCGATAGACATCCATTTAGATGGATTGATAAAACGGCGACCAAACCTCCCTAATTTTTTTTTAATATTCCCCATATCTTCCCTTCAGAATGCTAATATATTAAGCTTAGTAAAAAATCCTAAAAATTCGTTACTTAATTTTCGTTGAGTAATATTAATTTATCTTCAAAGAACAAAAAAAGACATAATGGCTGTTTTTATTTCTAATGGTTCTGAATAAATTCAATTTATAGCCATACTTTTTAGTTTTATTATAAGGAAAGAGCATATCCTCTCACAAAAATCCTTTTATCAAAGACTTCTTAGAGAATCTTAATATAATATTGATTTTTGATATTCTTGACTAATAATTTCGTTAGAATTATTATCGTCAACATCATAAAATGCTAAAATAATATCATAATCATAGGGAATACATAATTTAAGGGAATGATATGTCTTACAAACACATACTAATTGCAATAGACTTAAGTGATACTACCAATAGTCTTTTAGAGAAAGGAACAAAATTTAGTAAACTATTTAAAGCAAAAATGTCTTTGCTCCATGTTGTTCACTCAATCCCTGTCTATGGTTATGGAGACAATTATGTCGTAGATATTGAAAGTAAACTCGTTAAAAAAGCAACTGAAGAAATGGAACAGCTAGGAAATAAATTCAATATTCAAACAGAAAACATCTATGTTGAAATAGGAGCTCCAAAATATACAATCTTACAATTTACTGAAGAGAATGCCGTTGATTTAATAGTAATTGGTAGCCATGGTAGAAGTGGGCTTCTAAGAGTATTGGGGTCATGTGCTAGCGGAGTTATCCACGGGACTCATAATGATGTGTTTGTAATACACTATGAAGAAGAAAACTTAAATCCTGATACTAGTAACTAATATATCGGTTGTATATGTTTTGGCATGCTAATATCTAATAGAAATACATATCTTATTATTTATGCTAAATAAACTAACATACTATATAATAATCTCCCATTAGAGGTTCTAGGCATAACAATGTAATAACTAGACTCGATGTAAAGATAAATAGTGCATACACCTTAACACAAGTTGTGCTAATTTTGTAATGTACGTAACTACTTTCCGCCATGAATGACGATGGTTTACGACAGCGTTATTGCTAAAAAGTCATCATTATAAATTAATCAAAATAAATATCACTTTTATTAAGCCAAATATCGTTTTGGAATTCATTTATAGAAAAATCGCACCGGGTAAACATTCTTTTTTTATCAACAGAAAAACGATGGTTCCATGGTGAACATTTGTTTTCAGGAATTTTTTCCTTTTTAATGTCTATAGTGCAAAATTAATTACATACTTTGCTGATATATGCTGGAATTTCTATTTCTAAATGTCTAAGAAAGTTGCTTAGTATCATATTATGTTCTCTTGATGATAGAATAATTTCTTTATGATCTAATGAGATAATAGCAAATTTTATCTCAATAATATCTTTTTCTATAAAGTTTTCAAAACAGATTTCTTGATCATTATCTTTAGGCTTAAAAATAAATTTTTTTGTTTATACAATAATATTTTGGCTAATATGCGTAATTTCAATATATGCCTTACTTAAATTTGGAGTTTTATGGGCATCTTTAATTAATGCTTTCACACAATGCGTTACTGAACTAAATACATCCCCATATATACATATTACTATTAATATTATATTAGACATTTTTTTCATATATAAATCCTAGTAATTTGATTCATTTAAATTTTAACATAACCAGACTCCCCAAAGAACATTTCAATTAGAAATTCTACCCTAATGTCTAGATCTTTATTAAGCTTGTCCATTATAATACCAAGCTCCTTATCACTTATATCATCAATGCACACCATTCATTTTAAACTGTCTAACTAAACCGTTTGTACTTTCATTCAACCCTTGTCCCCAAGATGAATAAGAGGGGAAAAGTAAAATCTGTATTTAACGCTGCTAATATTTTCATGAGAAACAAACTCACTGCCATTATCTCCGTTATAACAAATACATTATCTGAATACATTTTTAATTCATTAATCGTTGATTTAGAGGCTCACTCTGGTGCTTTTCGCTCAATTTTTTCCTCTAGAATTTTAACTAGCTTTCTATGCATAAACAATGTCCATTTACTGTGACAATAAGTTAAATTCAGGTTAGATTTCTTTAAGAGTAATTCCATCTTGAATTAATAAAAAACCCAAATACCCAATTGAAATCTTTTTATATAGATCAAAGATGCATGTTTTTCATAAATTTATCTCAAATTATGTTATATATTTGTTCATACTCTCAACACACATTATGCCTTCAACAAGTTTGTTTATAAGAATTTAAAATTTCTTCTACTATTAGCTAAAATATTTATATGAATTACAGATTTATATCCCAACAATCTTTTGAACAAGCTTTGCAATATTTTTATTATCTCAAAGACAAATCCGTTATATCAGAATTTGAGCAAAAACAATTAAATATTATGTGTATTATCTTTTTAGAATACTTTGCTGATGGCATAATAATGACGGTGCAACTGCAAATGCCTACAAGGTTTATATTAAGTCAACACCTCTTGCTGAGATTTTAGAGATCCCAAAATCTAAATGGCTTAATTGGATTGAAACCATCTTTACTGAAGATGTAACTATTTAATATTAAATTTAGAATAACATTCCAAGAATCTAATGCTAGTAGAGTAAAAACCTTATCCGGCATAATGGTCATTTTTTCTTCTAAAATATATATTTTTTATATAAAGTGAGAGTTTTTAGTATATCTAATTAAAATTTCTAATTCTTATCGTGTAAAAAATAAATTATTTTACTTATAATACTCTTGCTAAAAGGATAATAACAATCAAGGAGAGGCTATGAAAAAATTTATAATTTTATTAACATCAATATTTGCAATTAATATTTCTTTTTCTAATACAGATACAATCATCGTTCAGAATGATGCTGGAAAAGATATGACCGTTGTTCACTACAACCCAGATCAAATAAGAGAATTAGTACCAACAGGCATAGGATTCAAAGATGCATTCGAATTCTTTGATGAACTAATTAATAATAATAGTATGATGCTATTCTCACTACCTAGTGGAAAATCTGGCGTTGTAAATGTTAAAGAAGGGAACTATGATCTAGGAAATTTTTATATAGGAGGAATAACCGCCGGCTCTAATCAAAACCAAGATAGTTGTTGCAAAAGATTCTGGAGCTGTTTAGGCTGCTGTGTAAGTAATATCAGTTCCGTTGCATTTAATGGATGTAAAATTACAAACTCCAGTGAAGAAAACGCAGAAGTGAGAGTATCAATAGGAGCTAAAGGAGATTGTACATGCTTAACTAATGAAAATTGCCAAAAAACTAGTGATCCAGTAGGTATATCAAAGAACTCATCCATTAAAATAGTTTCTAACTCTAAAACCAATGATATAGAGCTTAAGATGTCAAACCAGATGATAAACGATGACATGAAAGAAGAGGAAGATGATATTAGATAGAACAAAAAATGTAAATTAGTGAAATTTCCCCGATGTTACCACCGGGGGATTTTTATTATTCAACTTTCTTGTGTCAAAGCAAGTTTGACACTTAGTAAGATCAACACCCCTCCAGTTATTCTATCAATCCAATGCCTGATGCTAGTTAACTTATTGTTAATTTTAGAAATCGAGAAAAAAATAGCCACTAAAGAAAACCATCCAAATGTACTAGCCAATATCGATATTCCATAAATAGATAATATATACGCAGGAGTATCGAAATCTACTACAATGCTAAAAATACTAAGAAAATATAGTATCGCTTTTGGGTTTAAAAAATTTGTTAGAGCTCCTTTTAATATAGCTCGCTTACTAGATATGCTTTTATTCTCTATTGCTAAATCAGTCTTTTGTGGACGAGAAAACAACATTTTAAACCCAATACTTACTAAATACAAACATCCACAAAATTTTATAATTGTTAATAACCAAAAATTCTTACTAATAATACTGCCAAAACCTAAAATAATATAAGATAGATGCACCAATTCTCCTAAAGTTATTCCAAAAGCTGTCATTATGCCAGTACGACGTCCATATACTAAGCTATTATGAGTAACTACTGCAAAATCAGGCCCAGGACTAATTAACACGATAAAGTTTAACAATACAATTTGGATCAAAGTTGATAAATAAGATGAATTGAAAAGATCGTACATTTACACTTCCTAATATATATTATCCAGATATTGATAAATTTATGCTTGCTTATTTATACAAATTATACTTGAGAAAACTTTAGAGTTAGGTATTAGAATAGTTTTCCCGTCATTCTCAAGACTAGTGTATCTAAAATCAATATTACTAATATTACCATTAAAACCATCTATTTCCATATAATACCCCAATTTTATTGGACGATATAGTAGTATCAAAATTCCTGCTAAAATATTAGCAAAAATATCCTTCATAGCAAACCCTAAAGCAAAACCAGTAAGACCTAATCCACCGATCAAAGCACCAACATGTACACCTAAAGTTCCGAGCGCTGAAATAATTCCAATCGCAATAATTACTATTTTAAAAGCTCTCCCTAGAAGTTCATATACATGGATATTTTTAGATGTGTTTTTCATCGATAGTTTAAATATTATTCTTTTGCCTAAAGAACCCACTATTAAAAATAAAAGAAATAATATGATACTGAATATAAATTTAGGTAATATTAGATCTAAATGACTCAAAATTTGTTTTAGGTACATTGTATTTGTATTATTATTTAGGATCTCTATCATGCAATAATTTCCACATAAAAAACTTGTTTCTAGTTCATAATATTAATTAAATTATGTGCTAAAAGATCATCTATGATCCCTATACCTTCACCAAGTATACAGGAATATCATTTTTTATAAACATTATCTCTCGACAATTTAATATATTACCCTTCCCTTCCACACAAAAATATTGTTTCAGTTAGTAATATATTAATTTTGCTATAAAAAAATTTGTGGTAAACAGACATTTAAACTTAGATCACAAAAATTTTTCTAACTCTTCTAAATGCTCTTGCTCATCTCGTATTATATCCTGAATTGTTTGATAAAGAATAACATTTTCATGAGGGATCTCCTCAATTAGTTTCTTATAACTAGAAATTGCTTGTTTTTCCTCTTTTATATTTATATCTAATATTTCCTTTAGTTCCACAGCTGAAGTAAGATCTTCTGTTGCAATATCCATTTTGGGAGTTCCTTGCAATGCTAATATTCTTTGTCTAATTTTCTCAGCATGCAAAATTTCATCTGTACTTATTTCTTTAAGTCTCTCCGCGACTATTTCAGCATACGGCCCAGAAACACATGCCGCATGAGTAGCATATCTAATAGCACAGGCATGCTCTTGTGCTAACATTTCATTTAATTTATCTACTATTTTTTTATCTTCCAATTGAATATCCTCCATTCCTTTTTCAACTACATTTTATCACTCATATCAATAAAACTCTATGTCACTATATAGCCAGCTCAGTAAGGAGAAAATTTGCATTTTAAGACCTTTTTATATACAGTACCTAAATATGGATCTCTATAAATTTTTTATCAACATAAAATACTTCAAAACTATAATTATATCTCCTAGTAATAAAACATTAGGTGAAATAAACGGGAATATCAAACAGCGTAGACAAAAAAATTCCGTATCTTTTGAAGAAAAAGGGGTTTGGAGATTGCAAAGACATATCTTAACAAAAAATTACTATACATGGATATTAAACAAAGACTCTATAGAGTTATACTGCTATAAAAATAAGAATGGGAAAAAACTTTCAGAATTTACTGTAGACGATTATTACACAAGTAATCTTATCACAGGCAAAACTTACCTCTGCAAAAAGGACTTGTACGAACCAAAACTAAAGTTATTCAAAGCATCTATAATACTAGAATGGAAAATAACAGGAGCCCATAAAAACTGTTCTATAACAACCTATTATTTTTAATACATCCCTCTGTTAACTTAATTGATAAGACAACCATCAAATTTATTATATAAATTTAATCAATCAAGTAAGTATTTTGTAGTTTTTTCACAAAAAGCATCAACACTCATCAACCTTTGCCCACTTAGTAAATATTATCAAGCAACAAGAATAGACCTTTAATAAACTATCTGTAGAAATTACATTGTTAAATATATATTTATTTCCTAGAATAAATAAACATGCTTATAAAAACACTCTATTTAACTTATAGTTGCAGGAAAAATGCTTTATTCATTTTTATATACCTTTTTGTAATTCCTACTGGAGGTTATCCGGCAACATCAAACGAATTATATACCTCCATTGAATCAAATTTTTCAAATATAAATAATTCTAAAATCAGCATGCCAATCAGTGGATTTTTAGTAAACTATTTAAAATTTGATTTTACAAATCCGGGTTCTTATCCTCAAAATCTAACTAGCATAAAGACCTCTGTTTTTAATTCACTCTTTGAGACAAAGCAGACGATTGATGAAAGCACAATGACTCTAAGCACAATAAATTCTATTGCAAGCTTAACTGCTACCAGTTCTACTAATAGTCTGTTTGATTCCCTAATTATAACCCCAAAGGTTAATTTTTTTAATCCCTTGAACCAGAATCACTATCTTAATTTTGACTCCACACTTGTTAAAAATAAGTACACATCTGAAAGCGAGATAATGAAAACAGGCATAACAAGCGCTATGCTCATTAACTATATTTTACAACCATATAACTTTATCAAATCCATAGAACAGTCAGATGCAGACTGGGAAACTGAATTATCAAGAACATGGTCTATGATCGCGCAGCATTCAGTAAGCTATAAAATATTTCACAACAGTTTAAAAGAAAGACTTATTATAGACAATTTAGGAGAAAATTTATCAGCAAGCACTGATAATACTATAGAACAAGATACTAGTTATTTAGACTTATCAGAATACCAAAATATGAGAAGAGTACATTCCCAAGAATGGTCTAATACGATAAGTCAAAGCTCAGAAATATTATTGCATCGAGCTACATTATTCTCACTTGCAGAATTAGCAAGAACACTACTTATTCAGTATAAGCAAGGCCAAGAAATACTTACCTCTATTTCAGGTAAATTAGCTGGGCAAGCTGGATTTGTATTAGCTGCAAAAAGTATTCTAGCACCAGAAATAGATACTAATGTACCAATTCCTTCTGGAGATATTCAACCTCTTGTAATTGAAACTGAAGAAGATGCATTTACTGCCCCTCCACCAGTTGAAACTCCCCAATCAAGATCATCAGGCTCATCATTTTTCTGTTTCATAAGTAGTACAATTTTTGGAGAGCAATCAAAAGAAACAAAAATTCTTAGAAGATTTAGAGATCGAGAATTACTAAATTATAGTATAGGACAAAATCTAGTTACCATTTACTACATTGTGTCTCCTGATATTATAGTAATAAATAACCACACACCCATATTAAATGAAATATTTAAGAATTACTTAAGTGATTTTATTTCCATTATTGAATAAAAACAATTTATTTAAACAAATTTTTAAATTCCTCAGCAATTTTTTTTCTTTCCATCTTTTCCATATCCAAGAAATTATTATTAAGATCATTTTCAGACTTAGGTATGTTTTTCACTTTTGTCTTATTAGAAATACTGTTGCCAGATTCTCTTTGGCTTTTAAGAGTTTTTTTAAGATCATCATTATCAATTAAATTCTCTTCTTTAAATAATAGTTTTTGTTTATCTTTATTATAAATATGATGAAGTTCTACATCGGGAATTTGATCTTTTGGAGTAGAAATTATTAAATCATTCCAAAGATCAGTAGCCGTTATAGCTAATCTAGTATTACCTTTCAAAGACATGGTAGTGATTTTTAGAAGATAATCATGCTTAATACAGTATTTACCCTTTATACCAGGGCGCACTCTAGCTATATTATGTAATTTACAAGTATGCTCATCTTTAGCCTGAAGATGTAAAACATTATATGATGTATTATATACTACTATTCTTGTTGAATCTTCTGTACATTTTGCGAAACTATATTCAAAAGCAATTAAAAGACTCATTAATATTATTATTCTCATGCTCATGATTTTCCCTATTCATATAAATTACAAAAAGTAACTATATGCTAACAAGTACTTTTTTGCAAAGCATACAAGGCAATGTAGATTTTTTATTCAAAATATAACAAACTAATACAAACCTATTAGCTTCCACCATATCATCCCAAAACCAAACCATATAACAATATGTATTAAACTGATAATAAAACCAACTTTCCACCATTTAGAAATGCTCACAAACCCACTACCATAAAGTATAGGAGCAGGACCATTACCATAGTGAGTCAAACATGCAAAAAGATTACTAGCAAAAGCAAATAATAGAGTCACTAATATAGGAGAAATTTCCAAGTTAGAGGCAACTAAAAGTAATGGCAGCAGCATTGCTCCTATATGAGCTGTGCTACTAGCAAAGAAATAGTGAGAATAGAAATATATGAAAAGTAATCCCGACAAAGCAACAAATACAGTATAATCAGATAATAATCCCGCAACAAAATTGCCAAACCAAGTACTTAATCCTAACTTGTTCAATCCAGAAGCCATAGCCAAAAGAGCCCCAAACCAAATAAAAGTATTCCACGCACCTTTTAATGCTAGCAAATCTTCCCACTTAATAATATTTGTTAGGAGCATTAAAGATATACCTATTAACACGCTCACCGCAGCAGAAATATGAATTACTGATCCCATGCTCCACAACATTATTAATAGAAGAAAAATAAAACCCATGATTTTTTCTTCTTTTGTCATAGCCCCTAAAGAACCGTACTTTTCTTTTGTAAGTTTTAATAATAAAGCATCGTCTCCAAATTTTGGCTTAAAATATACTTTTAAAAAAAAGGGCAGTATAATAATGCTAAGCAATCCTGGTGCTAAAGCAGCAAAAGCCCAAAGTGACCAAGTGATTTCTACATTTATAGCACTTGCTAGTTTAACAATTAATGCATTCCCAGCCATACCAGTCAGAAACATAGCACTAGATATTATAGATGTATGAAATGCTGTCATAATTAAAAAAGAATTTATTGGAGATTGGTCTGGTTTTGCATCAGAATCACCGATAGAATTTATTAAAGAACTAACAATAGGAAATAAAATACCCCCTGTTCTAGCAGTAGAACTTGGAATAACCATAGCTAAGATTGCTTCTCCAAGAGCTAAACCATAGCCTAATCCCAGAATAGAACGCCCTAATAAAGATATCAATCTATAGGCAATTCTTTTACCTAACCCAGAACTTACAAACCCATGAGCAATAAAAAATGCTCCCAAAATAAGCCAAACTATTGGATCAGAATAACCACCAAAGGCATCTTTAAATTCCAAAGAATGAGTACCAACAGCGAATACTAATCCTATTAAAGTAGATGCTCCCATAGGCAGAGCATGTATCATAATAGAAAAAATTGTTCCTAAAAAAATGGCAAGCATATGCCAAGCTTGTAACTTTACCCCATCTGGAGCAGGTATAAACCAAATAATAGTTGAGAAAATAAAAACAAATAAAATTCGATAGCTCTTATTCATGTATAAAATATTTTACCCATATTTAAAAGACAATATCAGGAGACTAGCAAAAATGTACCATCAGCACAACTAATAAAACTATTGTTGTTTTATTACTCTAAATGAAACTTAGACTGTCTGTAAAATCAAACAATTGCGCAATATTAACCCTTTATTAATTCTATAAAATAGACTTTTAATCAACATCCATTTATAATTCTGGATATTAATCTATTCGATACATCGTAAATATTAAATATAATTGCTTATTGTTTAATAAGGCTCGTTTAGAATTTTTACATTTTTTTACTTCAGTAATGATATGCACTTAAATAGTTTGCCAATCGGTGTATTCGATTCAGGCGTCGGAGGATTAACTGTTCTAAAACAGTTAAAAAAGATTTTACCTAATGAGTCTTTCATATATGTTGGTGATCTAGCTAGACTTCCTTATGGAAAAAAAAGCAATGAAGCTATATTAGAATATACTAAAAATGCTTGCAACTTTCTGATCTCTGAGGGAGTAAAATGTATAGTAATAGCATGTAATACCGCTGCATCTATAAGTTTACATTTTTTTGAGTCTCAGAAATTAGATATCCCAATAATTGGAGTAGTAAAACCCGGAGCAGAAACCGCGGCAGTAAGCACAGTTAACAAAAATGTAACTGTGCTAGCAACAGAGGCAACCATAAGATCAGGCATTTATGTAGAACAAATTCTCAAAATTGACCCATTAATAAATATCCAAAGCATTAGTTGTCCCTTGTTAGTCTCTTTAGCAGAAGAGGGGTGGGCCAATGATTATATTACCCAAGAAACTATCAAAAGATATTTAGAACCCGTTCTTTCATCTAAAATAAACTCAAAAACACCAGATTGTATTTTACTTGGATGCACACACTTCCCAATATTGTTAGAAGATTTTCATACTATTTTACCTAGCAGCATGAAAATTGTCTGTTCAGCAGAATCTACAGCACAAAGTGTCAAATCTATTTTAAAAAAAATGAACTTACAATCTTCAGAAACAAAAAATGTACCTAGCAATAGATTTATTGTAACTGACAATGAAATCAGATTCTCAAAGATAGCAAAAATATTTATCAATAAAACTATAAAGAGTCATGACATTAAGAGAATAAAACTTGGAACTTAATCAATTTGCTTATTATTCATCTTATTGTTCTAAATACACTCTAATAACTTACGAATAAAACTTCACATCATATAAAAACAAACTAATTTTAAAAATTATTCTAGAATTATTATCAAACACCAAGTTCTATATACTAAGGACGGAATATGAACATAAAACTAATGAGAAAAATAGAAAAGAGATTAGAAGATTTAGAACATAAAGCCGATCATCTTAAAAATCAAATGACCAATCCAGAATCTTATAAAGATGCAGAAATTAATATAGAGAAAGAAGAACTGCAAAATGAATTAGAAGACACACTAAATAAAATAAAACACATAAATGCGGCAAACAAAAGCTTCTAGATAATGTATTTCTCTGTTATAAAAATTACTTATATAACAGGTCGCAATAATATTTCTATAAAAACGTATAGACTACCTTTATATAGAATATAAAGGTAGTCTATAAAAACAACTTAGTAGTTTAAATTCCGAATAAATTAATATAGTATACTATATTAATTTATATAACTTCATTTAATTATGACTAGCAAAATTAATCTCTTATCCAACCTAATTAAATGCAAATCAGTAACTCCCACGGATCAAGAATGTCAAAACATAATTACTAAGTATTTAGTTCCTCTAAATTTTGAAATTAACTCATTCCAACAAGGCAATGTATCTAATTTATTAGCTATTAACTCCATATCTAAACCAGTATTTGCATTTATAGGACACACAGACGTTGTAGAAGCAGGACCCTTACACAAATGGGATAACGACCCATTTATTCCATTAATAAAAGATGGTTATATTTATGGAAGAGGAGCTGCTGATATGAAAGGAAATCTAACAGCATTTATATTTGCAGTAAAAAAATTTTTAGATAAACACCCCAAGCACAGAGGTTCCATTAGCATCTTACTAACAAGTGGAGAAGAAGGAAATGAATGCCACAATGGGCTTCCAGAAATTATTAAAAATTTACCATTTAATGAAATTGACTATTGCCTAGTTGGAGAACCTACTAGTGAATCACATCTTGGAGATACAATAAAAGTAGGCAGGAGAGGATCCTTATCTATTAATTTAGAAATAAAAGGTCAAGGAGGCCATATAGCTTACCCAGAATATTGTAATAATCCAATAGACATTATACCAAATATTATTAAACACATTCTGTTAATAGATTGGGATGATCAAGATAACATTTTTGATAAAACTAACTTAGAATTTACCAACATATACACCTTGAACAACTCTGGCAATATGATACCTGATAGTATTTTTCTAGATTTTAATTTAAGGTTCAATCCTAATACTCCAATCGAAAAAATTAAAAATCTTATAAATAATACCATCAAAGAACACTCAACAGACTTTACGATTAAATGGACAATATTCGGTAAACCTTATTTATCCAAGCAAAATAAATTATTTTCCATTACATCCAAAGTAATAAAAGATATTACTAAATTAACTCCCAAATCCTCTACAACTGGAGGAACATCAGATGGTAGATATATAGCTAACATTTGCAAAAACATAATAGAATTTGGTTGTTTAAATACTACTATTCACAAACCAAACGAAAAGATTAATATATCTGATCTAGATACACTTACACTAATCTACTATAGAATCTTAGAAGAAACATTATTGTAGCCCGGATAAATACCGCACTACAATAACAGGAACATTACAAATCCTTTAACTTAGATTTCCTTACCAAGTGTTCATAATGCTTATTTGGTAAAACCCCAACATCAAATCTTCCAAAAAATTTTTTTAGATAATGTCGGATAGTTCCCCTACTTACACCTAATAATCTTGCTGCTGCTGATTGATTACCTCCAGTGAGTATCATGGAACCTTCTATAAGAGCTTTTATAGCTGGATTAATAATAACTGAGTAAATTTTTGAGTATGTACCCACATTATTCAAAGCTAATTCTGTAGTATACCGTACAACTAATTCATGAATCTCATTTTCTAATTGTGGAATAACAACTTTACTATTGTTTTCTATAATTTTTGGTCTAATTTTCATTATTATCTCCTATATAATAACTTATTACAGATTGTATCCCGTATTCTTCCGAATATTCCTGAACAACTTTTATTTTGCCTTTTTCTCCAAGACAGTCTTCAGGAACGATTTCTCCTAAACTATAATTTTGAGACATATTTATTGCATCCATGAAATTTTTAATTCTCCAAGGAATTTTTTCTGATAGATAATCATATATCCAAAATTTTTCTTTATTTACTTCTACTTTTAAAGTCAATTTTAACATTGCATTGTTATTCTTTGATATCAAATCCTCAGCTCTAACTATTTCAAAGATATGTTCACCTTGCGGCAATATATTTTTTGTACAACTACCCTGTTCATTTATTACCGTATATTTCATATACATCTCCTTTCGTGCTTTGATTTAGAATTCTTTTCTATAAATACACTTATTAAAAAATTTTTAAATATAATTAGGAGTCCATATAAGGAAATAAGAAGATTAACTTTGTAGAAATAACACTGCATCATATGATATAATATGATCAGTGAAGTGCAGAGATAATGTTCATCACGCCTCAGAGTATGAGCCCCTACTCATGCTCTGAACTATCTATAATATAATATTATTCATTTTGCACCTCCATGTACTGTTAAAATCCATTAATGATCACTGTGTATAATACATATATTAACAAATTTTGCAATAATAAGTCCAATAAAAAATCATATAGGCTGTAATATACCTGATAGATATTTAATTGATATACGCTAAAACTATTTATTGATCTGATTTTTATTCATTGCTTTTGACTCTGGCAAGTAAGCTTCAATAGCTTTCTGCACATCATCAAGCCTTTTTTTGCAATTTTCATATGCTTCCGATGCAGTTTTTACCATTTCTACCATTTTATCTATATCAGGCTCTTCCTGCGAACGCAGATCTTCTGATATGGATTTCAACTTATTATAATTATCATTGAATGATTTTTTATTTAACTTAGTCATTATTTTTTTCAACTACTGAACTTACTAATAGTTTACCATCCCTAAACTGTAAAATAAACTCATTACATTTTTTTGCTAATTCATATGAAGGTAAGCTATTTCCATCTTTATCCCTAGCAATAGTAAAGCCTTTTTCTAATATGTAAATAGGATCTTGTCCAATAACCTTATTAATCAAAAGTGCTGCTTTCTTCTCAGAATCTAAAACAACTTTTTTAGATTGATAAGTAAATTCATTTATTAAATTAAATATTTTTCTCCTATTCTCAACAAGTAATATGAATGCATAATTTAAGATATCTTGTTCAAATAGAGCTCTAATTGTCAATCCACTAATCTTAGTACAATTAAAAAAATGAGACGATATCCCCCCATATACACTGCCTATATCAGAGTAAATAACTTTACTTACTGAGAAAGCATTAGAACTAATTGACGACAGAACAACATCTAGTTGTGTCCTATGATACATAATATTTTGATTTACAGTATTAAGTATATTAGTAAATTGATAAATAAAATCCTCTGCCTGAGAAACCACATCATTATAGATAAAAGTCGATACCTTTGAAGGAGTATCAAATGCTCGATTAGATACTTCATCTAATATAGTAGAATCTTTACGGTGTCCTATTCCACAGATAATAGGCAAAACTGATTTACATATACAATATGCTAAATCATAATCATTTAGCCATGCTAAATCCGTTACAGAACCTCCTCCTCTAATTATTACAATCATGTCATACGGAGTCTCTAGATGATGTTTATGTGCAAGAGCAATTTGCTCAATTATTTCTTTTGCTGCTTTTTTACCTTGAAAATTTGCATGATAGTACTTAAACTCACAAAGATTATATTTTTGTAATAACTCAGCTTCCTTTTTAAAGTCACCAAGACCTGCTGCATCATAAGGGGCTACTACTGCAATATTGTAAAATTGATGGTATAAAACTACTTGTTTATTACTTGTTATAATATTTTGCTTTATTAATTCATTCCTGATCTTTTTTAATTTGACCGCCATATCCCCAATAGTATAAGCAGGATCAATATCTTCAATAACTAATTTTAACCCATGAATTAAGTCAAATTTTGCTTTAACCAGTATCATAACCTTAATATCAGCTTTTAACCCGCCATTAACAATCTGACTAAATTTTTTATCAATATTTATAGCGATATCCTTCCAAATAATTGCAGATATCTTTGCAATCATAATACCTTGATCATTATGTTGAACCAAATCTAAATAATAATGTCCAGAACTATGGCGGGATAAGTAACTAATCTCTGCTGTTATCCATTCACTTTGTCTACTCTCTCTAAAAATTAATTGAGCAATCTTAGATAAAAACATCAGTAAAGTATTTTCCTCTAAATCCAAAGATTGATTATCAACATCAATATTTTTTAGATTTTTTGGCAACCACCTTATAAAAGGAGAAATAGACAAGCCATCTGGAACATACCAATATTTATTGGTAGAATCCCATTTTGCTCCTAATGCTTTTACAATATCTTTCTCAGCAAATGCAACAGTGAGAACAATTTTTGACATATAAATCACACTACCCTAAATTCTTAAGATATTCATAACCTAAAATATACCTTTCGTATTAGAATATACAGAGTATACTAGTTTATCTCAAGTCCCCTATCATTTAAATAACGGTTCAGTCAGAACTGACTCCAACTATAGCTATTCCAAATGGTTTTAGTTTTTAGATTTTTTTTGTGTATCAGATTATTAATAAAAGGTGGACCATAAGATCTAAAAGGTTCATCTGGATGAAATATTTTATATTCATCAAAACAGCTAATATTTTTATCTTGTTCTTACTATATTCATTTATTTAATCAATATATTCCTTTGCATGATTTTATTTAATCCGATGTTTTAATCTTATAAAAAACAACAAAACAACACAAATTAATAATTGCTCCTAAAAAAGCCATACTAGTATCAACAAATATTTGACATGCCATAACTGCTAGGAACCCAACTAATCCTGATATAATAAACCCAGTAATCGAGATCCAGTAACCAAATATTCCAGCTATTAATGGTACTAGGATAATAGGAGCCCAAAAATTATAACTATATAAAAGAACCTCTAATACATTTTCCATAGACAAAGCAAATATTATAGAAATTGCTCCTATAACAAGAGTAGCAATTCTAGCAAGAATAAGCTCTTTATGCTTAGGTATAGATCTTTTACTAAATGGCTTTATTACATCTTGAACAGCGGCCACAGCTCCAGCATTTAAATATGCGTCTGCTGAAGACATTATGACAGCAATAATAGCCGACACTGCCATGCCTCTTAGTCCAATCGGCATAACTACTTCCATTAAGAAAGGTAATGAAATATTAGGATTTAAATCAGGATTTATAATCCTAGCAATAATTCCAGAACATCCGATCATAAAAAAGAAAGGTATTGATATTATTGCACTTAATATAGTTCCACGTACTGTCTGCTTTACTTTTTTAGTGATTAAAAGTCGTTGTACGGCTGGAGGAATTAAAGTCTCGCCCACTAACATAACCAAAAATAATATAATCGTGCTAACTATATGTATATTATCAATTCCATTTGTTATAAGATCTTTATATAATTCCGTACTGACTACATCAATCCCTCCAATATAGAATACCCCCATTATAGCGGTTAATGGCAATAGAATAATTAATAAGATAAACTGAAATATATCTGTTGCAACCCCAGCACGCATCCCACCAGTAATAGAATATATCATTACAATTCCACAACCCACTATTATCCCAATACTCTTCTCTACCCCCAAAAATACCTGAAAGACATATCCTGTAGCACTAACCTGAGCCCCTAGCATTCCAGCACAAGTCATGATAGAACAGATCCCCGTTATTTTCCTACCAGTACTACCATAGAATTTATAGATTATATCTCCTACTGATAGTGACTCTCTATAAGATTCCATTCTAGGAGCAATATATATTCCGACAAGAAGCTGCTGCAAGCTAAAACCAAATAAACCTAATACATACAAAATTCCATATTCAAAAGTTTTACTGGTAAGTCCAAAAGTAAATCCTGCCCCTACATAAGATGCAACTAAAGTAGCTAATAGAGCCGTAGATGAGTAATTTCTATCTCCAACTGAAAATTCCTTCATAGAATTTACATTCTTACTTACAAATAGCCCTGTAGCTAAAGTAAAAACAAGCACGATAATTACAATTGAATAATCTATTAATTCCACTTTTAACGACTCCTAAGCATTAGATAAGCAAACTCTAGCTTGTTAACATATTTTGACACCAATTTGTCTAAAAATTAACATATAATATAATAAAAATCAAACTATGCAGAACCACATGCCTATACTTTATCTAGACAAGCACGGTAAATACAACATAATCTATAAAAGGATTTATACATTTTGGAAACCTCTATTAGTATCGTTAATATTTCTATAATTATAATCTCCGTACTATCTATAGGAGCATTACTACTAGCATTCTCCTCCCACTTTGGTTTCCCTTTTACAATTGCGCTAGTGTTAGCTGGAATTGGCTTAACTAATATCCATGAATATGCCCCTGAAAATATACAAATAATATTCCAGTCAGATATTTCACCTAATCTAATTTTATGTATTTGCTTACCTGCTTTAATATTTGAATCGGTATTTAACTTGCATGTAAAAGAATTGAAAAGCAATATAATGGCAATATTGTTCTTAGCAATCCCAGGATTACTTATCTCAACATTTATTATAGGGACAATTACACACTATCTAACGGGAATTAGTTTTGCTTATTCATTACTATTAGGTTCTATCCTAAGTGCAACAGATCCCGTAGCTGTGATATCTATATTCAAAAAACTAGGAGCCCCAAAAAAACTCACTATCTTAATAGAAGGAGAAAGCTTATTCAATGATGCAACATCTATCGTCACATCTAAAATTATCTTATCAGTAATATTATCAGGCACATTCACTACACACCATATATTATCAGGTGTAGAGCATTTTCTCATAGAATTCTTAGGAGGACTTATTGTTGGAACAATAGTAGCATACGTTATCGGATGGATCTTAAGTAAAGTTGAACATAATAGAGAAATAGAAATCTCTTTAACTATAATTTTAGCCTATGGCTCATTTATAATTGCACAGGAAATATTTCATGTAAGTGGTGTTACATCTACTGTCGCAGCCGGTTTAATCTTAGGAACCTGGGGATATACGAAAATTTCACCAGAAATTATTACATTTAATACAAAATTCTGGGAATTTCTAGCATATTCTGCTAATGCTCTTATTTTTCTTATTGTTGGGATAAGTGTTAAAGTATCTAGCTTAATAACAAATTTTTGGAGTATCGTTATAGTTATAATAGCAATTTCAATATCCAGACTATTTGTAATATATGGTTTAGTTCCTCTAATAAACAAATTTCCCGGACAACCAAATATAAATATTCGCTATCAGACTATTATGTACTGGGGAGGATTAAGAGGGGCGATAGCACTAGCAATAATTCTCAGCATTAATAAATTTGAATACTCTGAACTATTCACAACTATTATCCTAGGAATTGTACTATATACTCTTTTAGTACAAGGACTAACTATAGAAAAACTAGTAAAATACCTATCTCTAGATAAACTATCAATACCAGAAAAATTTTCCAGACTTCAAGCAATATTCATAGCAAAGAAAAAATCTATTTCTGCAGTAGATGAAATGCAAGAAATGGGGATGCTATCAATTAATACTGCCAATTCAGTTTATACCAAATATTATAAAGAACTAGATGATATAACTAATAAATTGAATAAATTAAAAACTGGCAAATTTACTCTTGATGATGAAAAAATTTATTTATTTAAAAGGTGTTTTTCGGTAGAGCGTACCTTTTGTTATTCCATGTTTGCAAAAGGACATTTTGCAAACATCACATATAATAGACTTATATACCGCATAGATGAACAAATAAGCTATATTTCCAAAAGTAGTAATCTAAATAACCCAGAGTATAAGTTTGTTCTCAATAAGGGAGGTAGTTTAAAGATAATAATAAAAAACATTAACAAGCTTAAAATTTTGACTAGACTATCCAATTATCTTAATGCTAAATATATAGCATTAAATTATAAATTTGCTTGGGGCTCATATCATGGGGCTAAAAATGCTCTGTTACATATTAAAGAAATCAGAGCAAATAAAAATTTCAGTGATTCTGCTGTTGACGATGTGTATCACTATTTTGATAAATATCACTATGAAGCTAAAAAATATTTATTATCCATTACTTCTCAATTCCCAGAATTTGTTACACACATGCAATCTAGACTCGCTGAGAGAATTCTATTGTCAGCAGAAATAAATTGTCTAAATGAGCAAATTATTTCTGGAACTTTACCTGAGGAACTAGCGCAAGACTTAAAAATACAAAAATATGATCAAATAACAAAGAGACGAGAGAGACCAGAAAAAATTGTCCACATAAACAACAAAGATCATTTCAAGAAAATAAATATTTTTAAAAATCTACCGAATTTTGAATTAGATCTCATAAAAAAATCATCCGAGGAGAGAATAATTAATATTGATAGCCTGGTAATTGCTCAAAACGATAAATCAGACTATATATTTTTTATTACAAGTGGAATAGTCGATATTATTCATAACAAAAATAATTTTCAACACCACGTGGCTTCTCTATTAACTGGAAATTATTTTAGTACTAACGATAATGAATCTTCAAGATATGATTACAAAACAACTACCCCATGTACAATAATATGCTTTAAGAAAAAAGACTTAAATGAAATATTGGATAGTTGCCCCAATCTAAAAGATAATTTAGCAACATCTCAAGATAAACGCAAAAATTTGTTTGAAATAGATAAGACTAGACACTCTGATTAAGAAAATTTTCTGATTGAGAACTAATTTAAATTATAAAAATAGCTTATTCTTCGCTACGATATCTATAATCTGGATTACATTTAATTACTCTCCAAGGTTCGTATCTTTCACCATATATTGGTGGTGATATTGTCGCTTCTTCAACTCTACTAATAAAGGTGTCCCCAGTAATAAATATATTACCCCCCTTCATGAATCTACTCCATTGTTCTTCTGACATGATATTTTTTTTTGTTAATATCCAATTCACAACTATTTCTGCCATTGCTCTATGATTCAAATTTCTAGAATTTAAGAAGGCTATCTTACCATTGTTAGTTCTAGGTAAATGATACATTATAATAACATCCGGACTCATGTAAACTTGATCAGCAAAAAGTGCAATTATTGCCGCTAAACTTTCTGCATAGTCAACAATTTCTACAGTAATTTGTGCTGCAGAATTACGCATGGCATCAATAATTTTTACCCCCTCTTTAATACTACCTCCACAGCTCTTAACATATAAATATATTTGGTCGTTTCTCTTAGCATTATTCAAGGCTTCAATAAAATTCTTGCCTATGTCTTTATCAATAATACCTCGTATTACTATCTCTTTAGTATATGAACCATATGTGTTTGTAATAGAAATAACACCTAAAACAAGCACACATGTTTTTATTATATAACCACACACTCTAGTTATTTTAATGATGAGGTAAAATTTATTTTTAGTTTTACAATACATTATAATGTTTCTATCAAAAGTATAATTTATTATAGTCATTAATGAATTATTTGGATCCTGGAAATTATACACTTAGCTATGGTTCAAGCACCAATATAATCAATAGCATATTCAAAATCAGCTTGCTAATTCTAGTATTAATATTTTAAATATTCACCAATATACAAAAGTTTGTATATGCTACACTTTATATATGCCTAAAAATATACAAAAGCTAAAACCAAGTGTAAATAGAGAATGGAAAAGAAGTATTCTTGATATTAGGGCTCCATACAATCCATTACTTGTATACAATATCCAAACAAAACCAACTTGTGCTGTTTTTGAAGGAGGAGGAGTAAAAGGAATTGCATATGTAGGTGCTTTAGAAAAGTTACATGAACAAGACATGTTGTCTGGTTTGGAGTATGTTGCTGGTAGTTCAGCTGGAGGTATTACAGCCTTTTTACTAGGAATAGGACATTCACCTGATCAAGTTAAAAGAATTATGGATGAAGATGTAGATTTCGAAGCTTTCGTTACTGACGGTGATAAAAAATGGTGGGATCCCGCCGGAATTGTAAATAAATTTAATAGCTTACATAAATTAATAAGTAAAGACACTCACGGCTTAGTATCTGGGGACAATTATACAAATTTAATAGAAAAATTATTAGTAGACCAAATGAAGAAAAAATTTGAAGAAAAATTTGGTCCTGAAAATGCTCTAGATGAATTAAAGAAATATTTCCCAAAGGCAAAGAATAACCAGTCATTCGAAGATATAGCAAAAAATATGAGGTTCACCGAATTTAATGCAATTAGAAAAGCTAATCATCCTGAATTTGGTTTTATAGACATGAAATTCACCGGAACAAATCTTACTCAAAAAGACGGTGTGATTTTTGGATCAGGAGAACACGCCAGAGAGAAAAATTTTAGAATTGTTGATGCTGTTAGAATAACTGGATCATTCCCTGGGATGTTTGCTGCTGTCCCTGTGAAAAACCCTAATACTGGAGTAGTTGATCTTTATGTTGACGGCGGTCTATGTAATAATTTTCCCTCACAAATATTTGATGATGAGGTATATTTGCCAGTCGGACATAAGGCAACAAGAAATTTAGCAAATCCTGGCATGATAGGTTTCCTAGTTGACAGCAAAGAGGAAATAGAAAGTAAAATATGGCATAAGTCCGTAAAGTCTAAAGCTAAAAAAAGCTCACTTCTATCATACCTAGGCAGTCTTATATCAGGAATGCAAATTAATACGGCGGCTATTGAGAAACACGATACTAGAATTATTCAGATCTACGATAAGGGTATATCAACATTAAAATTCGATATAAATGAAGAGGAAACAGAACAACTGATCCAATCAGGTAGAAACGCCGCCTCGGCATGGATAAACAACTATCGCTCAGAACCAATCCTTGACTTTGACTATCATACGGATCTACACGCCAAATATATAGGATTAACAAATGACGAATACCTAGACTGTGCTAATATGCTATTTGAAGCATACGAAGGACTAGAAGATAAATCAGCCAAAATAGAACAG
Organism: Gammaproteobacteria bacterium; assembly: GCA_003353785.1. Taxonomy (GTDB): domain Bacteria; phylum Pseudomonadota; class Gammaproteobacteria; order PIVX01; family PIVX01; genus PIVX01. The sequence goes on from PIVX01000013.1 coordinate 21,970, forward strand.
CGCCCTAACATTATAGAGCTTAGAAGCTTACTAAAAACAGCAGGATTGGAAGAAGATATATTGAGTTTTACTAACAAAAGAGCCCTTGCCAGAATACTAAAAAGAGCGAATCCAAAAAATAAGCTAAAACTTAAACAAGACTTAGACAATATTAGAAATCTATTTGAAAGAAAACCAAGTCTATATGCAAATATTAATTCGCTTGGCATTATTGAAGAAAGATTATCCCAGATAAATAATGAATTTAATGCAATATGCGACCACTGCACTATAGACACATTAAATGAGGTAGGCATTAGATTATTAGATGACCGTAAAAAAAATATTTTAAAAATTATCAACAAAGTAAGTGAACATCATATACTGGTCAGAAAAACAAGGCTGGAGCGGAAGAAGTCTACCATGCATAGTAAATTACATGCTGTTCCAGAAGAAGAGACAGAAGATTTTGTAAAAAAATTACAAAATTTACTAAAAAAAAGCAAATATGTTAATTGTCAAAATATTCTTTCAAAATACAAAGCCAATCTGAAAAACTTAGAAAAAATAATAAGAATAAATGGCGGCATCATGAAGTTGCATAGAGAACATAAGATGACTCTAAAGCGAGAGACAAAATTTCTATCACATAAAATCGAAGCTATTAAAACGATAAAAAAATATGATATTGAACATGAAAAGAAAAGAAAGAAAATGAAAAAAACCTTCGCTAATATACCAGAATTAGATCTGAAAAGAAAATTATCTGTTCTTGACAAAACATATAAAACTAAAAAAAACAAACTCCGAGATTCTCTTTATAAGCTCAAGAAAGAAAGTTATGGCAAAGACACATTAGGCAAAGATGAGAAAAACGACATAAAAAAAGATTTGAATTTACTGAGCGCTTTTGAAATGGAGAAAAGGCAGTTAGTATCAATTGACCTAGATCAGGTTAAATCAAATCTGGAGTTAGAGCTTAGAACTAAGAAAACAAGGATAGAAACTATAGACCAACAACTATCCAGCCTAACAAAAGAAAATGAAAATATCATAAACAAAAAATATATGTTTAAGAAACAGATCGGCATGTATAATACTGCTGCTGATTTTGAAAATCTACGAGTAATGAGAAGATTAATAGATATAAATTCTAAACTTACCGAGTATATAGATAAGAAAAGTAATAAGCTAACAAGATTTTTAGAATATTTCTCTACTAATATTATTAAAACAGATACAGCTCTATTCCCAGGCAAAGCATATCTTATTCATAAAGCAAAACAACAACAACACCAACTCCAAGAAGTTCTAAAAGACATTCAAGAAAACTGGTCTGCTAGTAGCATTGATAAATACGAACAACACTTTAATGTCTACAAGAATGTGCTAACAGACGATTTATCAGCATATAAAACCATTTTCTGGGGAGACTCTCATAAAGAACTAATGCAGATATTAACAGAACATGAACGATCTAATGAATACTTCGACCAGAGTGAGCTAGTTTTCGTAGACCCCACAAAACTATCATCAAATTAAATTACAGCAATCAAAAAAAATAATTTGTATAAAAATATACTTCCACTTCTATTATTCATAATAATCATATAAAAATTTAACTTGACCCAATATATATAGAACTTCATAAAACTTTCTGATATTATCGTTTTAATTTGATATGAGATTATTATATGATGAAATCTGTTATTTTTATTCCATCCCGTAAAGAGTCAACACGTTTTCCCAATAAACCCATGGCCAAGATACTTGGAGAAACCTTAATTTATAGAGTATGGAGAATAGCTAAACAAGTAAAAAGTGCCTCAGATATTATTATCACTACAGACAGCATAGAAATAAAAGATCATTGTGAATCTTTTGGAGCCACTGTTATTCTAACATCTACAGATTGCATCAATGGAACCGACAGAATAGCAGAAGCATTTAAAATATATAAACAAGAAATAGATATCGTTGTTAATTTTCAAGGAGATGCTCCATTAACACCTCCATGGATAATAGATAACGTATTACATGCTATGCAGAAAGACCCGAATATTCTTATCGCAACACCAATGCATGCGCTAACTGGGCAAGAATTACATAGGTTTTTAGATAACAAATCAAAAAAAAGCCTAACTGGTACTACTGTTGTATTTGATAAAAATCACTATGCATTATATTTTTCTAAAGGAGTTATTCCAAATTATAGAACGCCTCAGAATATTAATACGCTATTCCAGCATATTGGTCTATATGCCTACAAATCTGAAACTTTAATGAAACTCCAATCTATCCCTCCAAGTAACTTAGAGCAAATAGAAGGGCTAGAACAATTAAGAGCTTTGGAAAATCATATACCAATAAAAATGGTTGAAGTAGATCTTAAAGATCGCTCTAGTTGGTCTGTTGATCATAAAAATGATGTTAAGATAGTTGAAAAAATCATACAAGCAGAGGGCGAACTTGTATTATGATGATATATTTTATACGTCATGGTAACACTTTCAATGATACAGAATTAGCTAGGCAGGTTGGTTGCAAAACTAACCTGCCACTAACAAAGAGAGGCGAAGAACAAATACATACTCTTAAAAAACACTTCATTTCTAATAATATTGATTTTTATAATTATTATTGCGGGCCCTTAACAAGACATATTCAATCTGCAAAAATATTGTCCAAACAACATAAAATAAATATTGTGCAAGAATTAAACGAAATAGACTATGGAACATGGGAAAACTTAACTAGTGCTGAAATACAAAATAAATGGCCAAATGAGTATAAAAAGTGGCAAGAACAAGCGATATGGCCAAGCCAGATATTCTACGGAGATGAATCTACTCATATTAATAACCTAAAACTGCTAATTACAAATATTTCTTACAACAATTCTACTGACTCCAATATCTTAGTTATGTCAAGCCAGGGAATAATTAGATATTTATTATATTTATCAGGAGATTGGCCAAACATAGTAAAGCATAAAAAAATACAAGAATATAAAGTTTCCCCTTCTAATTATTGCATAGTAGAAACCAACAAAGAAAATGTAAATATCATAAGCTGGAATAATTCAACAACCTAATTCAATATCAATAAACTAGTTTTCTAAAATAATATAAGATACAATTCTTGTTTATGAGTACAGAACATCAAAATAGAATAATTCATAGCAATATAGAGTCTTTAAAACAACAATCAAGAAGCTTTGCAATACCAATATTAAAACTAGATTTTTATCTCCAAAAACCAATAATGGCTGAGTATAATTTGAACAAAAGCATAGATACTATAGAAGATTCACTTGTATTAGATGCCGATGAAAAAAAATATTTAATTGATGAATTTTGTAATTCTTTATCTAATGGAACTATTTCTAACATTGTTAAAAAAAGAATGCTAGATATTACTCCAGAAAAAGAAAAATTTGTCTTCAAAAACTATGCTGCAACCATCCATCTTTACAACTCTCTAAATTCAAAAGAAAAATATCTTACTTTATCAAAAACAATGGAAATGGCTCATGGGATGAAATATTTTTTGGATCACAAGATCAATACGATGGATGATCTAAACGAGTACTGTTACTACGTAGCAGGCACAGTTGGATTATATTTAGTGGAATTAATGCATTTACATCATTCATATGATAGTTCTACAATGACAAAACAACAAGAACAAGCCCTTGGATTTGGAAGATTTTTGCAAAAACTAAATATAATTAGAGATTTCCAAGAAGACCAGCTCAAAAACCAAGGATCTTTTTGGCCACAAGAAATATTAAACAATTATCCAAATAAAAAAAGTTGTTTAAATTTTCTGTGTCATGATACTTTATTAAAAGACGTTAAATCTGCCATAAATTTCTATAAAGACTTACCTGAATACAATAAGTCTTTTGACTCATTTATAAAATTTATCCTGTTCTCAGGTTTAGAATACATAAAAATTCTAAGAAATAATAGTCAAGTATTCTCTAAAATTAAAGTGAAATTACCCAAACTAGCTATTACTTCTTTATATAAAAGAATATGTAATCTTAACAAAGATAAGTTTCTTAAGAGCTGTTACAATATTCTTGAGCAAGAACTCGAAGTCTATAAAGTTCTATTATTAAATTAAAGTTTGGAATAACATGCCAGATCCTACAGTAAACAATATCACAGTTCTAAATAAATCTGCTCCTTCTCATATTGTATCATGGCTCAAATATACTAAATGTATAACACAATATTGTAAGGAATTCGGCCTATCCTATAATTTAAAATTATTAGAACAGTATTTAAAAGAAGATAAGCAAATATTTATCAGAAAAACTATCAGTTTCATAGAAGATAAACCAGCAATTCTTGCTGAAACTACATTAAATTATTCAGCATATCAAGAATTTAAAAATATATTAGATAACCTTAACAATAAACCAATTGGAGAAAATTTATTATTTACTAAACATAGTATAAGAGAACCTTTTAAATATAGCATGCTTACACCTGAAAACCATGAATATGATGATACATTACATCAATACACAAATGACACCAAAACTATATTTAAAAGAACATCCATTTTTAGAGTCAGAGAACATAAAATAAATTTACAAGAACATTTCCTCCCTACTATTACAAAAAATAGCCCCCAATGCTAATAGAAGAGCTTAATTACACTGAGGGCAATGCTGATCATATTTTTGAACAAATATCAAACTTACCATTTGCCGTTTATTTATCCAGTAATACTAATTACAATATAAGAGGTAGATTTGACATAATTGCCGCTGATCCAGAAACTATTTTAGTTACCTTTGGCAGTACTACAAAAATCATTACGGATAAAAAAATTATTTACTCAAAAGAAAACCCTTTTGATATACTAAAGAAATATACTCCTTGCAAAAATTCAGTTAAAACCGACTTCCCTTTCACAGGAGGAGCTATAGGGTTTTTTGGATATGATTTTTCTTATAACCTATATAATTTACCTAGGTATATACCAAATGACTGTAAATTTCCTGATATGCTATTTGGTATATATAGTTGGGCCATTATAAAAGATCATCATAAGAAGAAATGTTTTTTTGTTGATAATAAAAAAAATATCACACAGTTTACTATAATTAAGAATTATATAAACAAAAAACCCAAGAAAAGCAACTCTCTAAGCCCTGTTAAATTTCAATCAAACAATAGCTTTTCAGAATACTCTAGTTCTTTTATTAAAATTATGAGCCATATTGAAAATGGAGATTGCTATCAGGTTAATCTATCACAAAGATTTGAAGGAATTAATAAAAATAATCCATGGGATATTTATAAACATATTGTATCTAATAATCGACCAAATTTTTCAGCATTTTTTAATACCGAGTATGGAAAAATAGTTTGTCTATCTCCTGAAAGATTTATTAAAATAACAAAAGGTAAACTAGAAACTAATCCCATTAAAGGAACTATAAAGAAAGATGTATCCAATTCAAACTGTTTATCTACTATTAATAAATTACTAGAAAGCAAAAAAAATCGTGCTGAGAATTTAATGATTGTCGATTTATTGAGGAATGATTTATATAATAGTTGTGATCCAGAATCAATATTTGTAGACAAATTTTGTGATTTATTAGATATAGGGGCACTATTACATTTAGAAAGTAGCGTTATTGGTAATCTAATAAGTAATCTACACCCTGTTGATGCACTACAGCATGCTTTCCCAGGAGGATCCGTAACAGGTGCTCCTAAACTAAAAGCAATGCATATTTCTGAAAAAACAGAATATAGAAGAAGAAATGTTTTTTGTGGAACTATTGCTTATATTAGCAATAACGGCAATGTTGATTCAAATATCATGATCAGAACACTATTAGCAAAAAAAGAGAAAATTTATGCTTGGGCCGGAGGTGGTATAATTGCACAATCTACTCTTCACGATGAATATAAAGAGACAATTGATAAACTTGATAATATTTTCAGACTGCTATAGCGTCATAACATCTGCAATTATTAGCCTACTTATGCTCCGAACCAAATTCAATGCCACCAACAACTCTTATCATTATCTTTTTCCAATATTGGCTTTTACTGTATTTTTATTATAATCAATATAATAAACAAAATTTTCTTTTAAAATCTTGTGGAACAAAGAATGATATCCCAAACATATCGAATAAAATATTTAAATATATATTAGAAGAAAGATTTAACGAAAAAATAGCGTCTATAATAGGAATGATATAAATCTAGGAATAATTTGTAAATTTGACATAACTATAGGCCCGCTGTCTAATTTCATGAAATTTTTCACTACCCACTTACATATATTTATTTCAGGAAGCTTTTTGATAAATATTTTACTTCTGCAAATAAAAAAAATGACCCGCATTATTATATATATTAATAGCTGCGAAATTGTCTAAAATAAAAAATGGTTCTATAAAATTAAACTCTAATCCTTATCTTCAAAATGAGATATAACTACTGTAGCATAAATATCACCGGCTACATTTGTAGCTGTTTGCAACATGTCATTAATACGATCTACCCCAACAATAATACCCAATACCCCCAAAGGCACACCGACAGAAGTCATAACTACGCTCATTGCTATAATTGCTGATCCAGGAACAGCAGCTATCCCCATTGTTGTAATTATTATTGTAAATACCAAAGTTATATAGTCAAATATTGATAAATCTATAGAATATATATTTGCTGCAAATATTGTAGCAACACTTAAATATATTGTTAAACCATTCAAATTAAAACTAGTGCCTAGTGGTAATAAGAAATCAGATATTGCTTTTGGAACCCCCCATTTATTATTAACAGTCTTCATAGAAATAGGTAAAGTCGCAGCGCTACTACAGGTAGTAAATGCAAAAGTTAAAGGATGCATGATTTTATTGATAAAAATATTTGGACTATCTCCAACAATTATCCACAAAGAAATAGAATAAACAACAATAATCTGAATTAAGCAAGCAATAAAAACTGACATAACAAATTTAGTCAGTGGCATAAATGCGCTTAAACCAAAGTTACCAAATGTCCATGCAATAAATGCAAAAATGCCATATGGAGCAAAACTCATTACTAAGCTAACTAACTTGAAAACAACAGCTGACATACTTTTAAAAAGATTAGCTACAGGCAAGGCTTTTTCTCCAGCTAAATTAATTGATAAACCAAAGAAAATAGAAAACACAACTATTTGTAAGATATTACCCTCAACAAAAGCTGCAACTGGACTCTTAGGGATAATATTCTCCAACATAGATACTAAAGATGGAGTATTGCTGACTTGATTGACTACTTGAGCACCGTGTACAAAAGGAAAATCAGCGCCAGGCTTTATAATTGAGGCAACTACTATTCCAATTATAGCAGCTAAAATCATACAAATTGAATATATTGCTACAGCTCTAATACTTAATCTACGCATCTTTGAAAAATCTTCCATTGATAAAACTGAACAAACAATCACAGTAAAAACCACAGGAACAATAGTCATATGAATTGCATGAATAAATATATTACCCAAAGGCTTTAGAAATTCTGTTTTATCTCCTAGAACTAAACCACAGATGATCCCTAATACTAAAGATACGAATATTTTTTTCCAAGAAGTTAGCCCAACCCAAGATTTAGTTATTTTTAAAATAATATTCATCTTTATATTTAGAAAATACTTCTATCAGGCAGCAAATCCTTCTCCCCTTCAGATCTTGCAATAATTAGTGCGCCACAGGAATCACTAAAAATATTAACAGCTGTTCTACACATGTCTAGTAAACGATCCGTCACCATAATTATTCCTATTGCCTCAATTGGAAGACCAACAGCATTTAATATAATTACAATAGCTACCAAGCTTGCTGCCGGAACACCAGCAACACCTATTGAAGTTATAAGTGCAAGCATTAGAACCGTGAATTGTTGCAGAAAACTAACTTCCAAACCATAAATTTGCATTAGGAAAATAGCTACTATACATTCGTATAAGGCGGTTCCATCCATATTGATAGTAGCTCCCAATGGCAATACAAAACTTGCTGTCTTTGTTGAAACATTAGCATTTTTCTCAACACACTCTATTGTCATCGGTAAAGTTGCTGAAGATGAAGATGTAGAGAAAGCTGTCACCAGGGCAGGAATCATTGCCTTAAAATGAGCAATAGGACTAACTCTTGCAAATACCTTCAGTAAGATAGATAAGTTTACAAATACATGTATTGACAATGCTAAAAGGACTGTTATAAAGAATACCAGTAAAGGCTTGAGAGCTGAGAACCCTGTTTCCGCCATTGTTTTAGCTATTAAACCAAATATCCCTACTGGCGCAATATACCTCATAACCCACATAGTCAATAACATCATTGTCTCATAAATTGCTTGCCAAAAATCATTTATTGTTTTACGGTAAGTCTCTGGAATCTGAGACATAAAGAAACCGAATAATAAACTAAAGAATATCAATCCCAGCATATTACCTTCAGCAGATGCGGCAATAACATTGGAAGGAATCATTCTATGAAAAATGTTTATAACATCTTGTATCCCTCTGTTCCCAATCTCACCTAGATTATTGCTTACCATATCAATTGCACCAAAAGAAGAACCTGCTGGCAAACCATCTATCTTACCTGGAGCAATAAAATGAGCAACTAGTAATCCTGTCATTATTGCTATAAAACTAGTCGATATATAAAACAACATAGTTTTACCACCAATGCGACCTAAAGACTTGCTACTTCCAACTCTTGTAATTCCAGTCACTATAGAAGAAACAACTAAGGGGACTATTATCATTTTTAGTGAGTTAATAAAAATGATGCCAATAAAATCAAAAACAGAATAAAGTGTTATATTGAATATTGCCGTATTAGTATCAATAAATAAACCTATAAGTACGGCTAAAAAAATACTTAAAAATATTTTAAAATGCAAAGCTATTTTCGGTTTTTTTAAATTGTTTTCCATAACAATCTCCAAAATAAATAATACTACAATTATACTTTTAGTATGTTCCACTATCAATCATACTCAATGTTTTCCATTGTATAGCATACGCAAACTATCATTAATGAAGAATTTATATACAAAAACATTTATATAGTTCAAATTTATTACAGACAAAAATTTAATTATATCTCCAAAATTTTTTATATGTTGTGTATATTTATGGCAAAATATACGGAGCAACACATAACTACGCTTATACTTTCGGAGGAATTTTTTTTCTCAATACATTAAAGATGATAATAATTCCCTTAGTTATTTTCTCTATCATTATTGGAGTTACAAAAACAGGGAAAAGGAGTATGGCTAGGTAGGTAAACCATCCTATTCTAATTTATGTCCTAGAATAATTAATATAGTCCCTTAGGAATATTATTTGGTAGTCAAATTGCCCTAATTTTAGAAATGAATTAGAAATTTCTTTTCTATTTTATTTAGCTCTTTTAAAGATTCCACCTCTTCTTGCAGAAATTCTGCACTAAACCAAGCATCTAAAATTTCTTTAGCTACAGGAAGAGATATCAACCTTAGACTCATTACTAATACATTAGCATCATTCCATTGTCTAGACCCTCTTGCTGTTTCAGCATCATTACATAAAGCCGCCCTAACACCAGGAATTTTATTTGCAGCTATTGAAACCCCCGTACCAGTCCAACAAAATATTATTCCTACGTCACTTATACCCTTCACTACAGACTCACCTACTTGCATTGCAACTGTTGGCCAATTCACCTGTTCTTGAATTAATGCACCAAATTCCATAATGGAATTATCCTTCACCAGTAATTCTAAGATCTCATCAGTAAGAAAAGTTTTTTCATCACTACCTATTGCTATTTTCATCTACATACCAAATTAATAATTATATAACAGAAATTTTTTTAATTTTGTAAACTTGCTAAAAATTAAATTTCAGCAATTCATCCTCACACTTTGTATTCCATATTGTCCTAGCACAACTCAGTTACTGACTTAGTATTTCCTTTTGTTCTATGGTTAGATTTGCTTTGAACTCTACTCCCAGCGGCACTAGCATTCTCTTTTGTTAAAAACTGTTATATATTAACATCTATTAGAGAACATTTCGACCATAAGGTTTGCATGTATCAGTGGAGAACAGAAATAAATTGTGATTTTGTAACAAAAAATAGAAGAAAAAATTTTACTTACAAAATGATAGCAAGAGTCAAAGAATTGTTTATTGAAACATGCAGCAGATAGATGTTGAACTTACAGGGTTTGTGCTGAAGACGCTCATGTATATATAATGCTTAATGTTCCTTCTAAAATAGCTATCTCTAATTTAGTTGATAAACTCAAAGGTAGCATCATATTTTTTGAGACGTAAATTCACTAAGCAATTACAAAATAAATTATGGGGCATAATTTATGGTCTTCTAGTTATTGTGTAATTTCCTGTGTGATACTCCTCTTGATATTGTAAAACAAATATTGTTAATTAAAGCACTCTTACAACTAATATTAATGTTGCTAAATCTAAAAAACTTGCAAGGAAAGCGTCCACTTGACCCACAACTAAACTAGCGGGACTACGCTCACAATTCGTTCAAATTATTGCCATAAACCCCAATATTTTTACTTCTTTGGTAAAAATGGATCTGGTTGTATTATTATGTGTATGAAACTGAAGTACCAGACAAACTACCTTTAAACAAAGACGCTACAGAGCATAATCAATCATTTGGGCAAGTAAGGATGTCAAAGACTAAATCTGTAGATGATGTATAAGCATGTTGAGGAAAATGTCTATTATATTGAATCACTCTTTCAGGACGCATATAATCGTTATTATTGATAATAACATCGTTAATAAAATCATAAAAATCTTTTTCCATATTAGCTTGGTACGCACTGTTAAAAATATCTTTAAATTCAACAGCTGGTTCTCCAGTAGATTTGCAAAGTAATATAGGCTTAAATGTTGGAAAAAAATCAAAGAAGCTAGATGACATATCAGTAATAATGGCATCTGATATAGAAAAAATATCAATGTATGAATTATTCTGATTATAATGAAAATTGTTAAAATTGTTGGATAAATTACTTATATAATCTACAAATGTATCATCTGGGAGAACTGCTTCTAACATTGGATGGGGACGAAATATCCAAAGAATATTCTGAAATTCTTTTGTCAGCTTAACAAATAAATCTTTATATATTAGAAAAGTGGAGAATTGATTAACGAGAGGAGTTGTTATTTGGGAAATTAAATGATGTGGTGTCCAAGTAATGATATAACTAAATGTTTGTTGGTAATCTGGATTTAAAAAAATCTGGGCATTCTTATAATCTTCTATCTTAGGGAATTGACAGTTCACAACCCTAGAAGTTCCGTTAACATACTTTCTTAAGGCTTTTGTTGTTTGTTCTAGATTAGTGAAGTATATAGAAACTTTATTTGAATAAGAAGTGGCTAAGAAATTTTCAAGACCAGCGGGCATTAAAATGTTTTTTGTAAAATAGTATCCATAGGTGAAAACACAGATTACGCTTGAGTCTGATAAAGAATCTAAGATCCTTATATAGTCATTATTTTCCAAAAGGTCAAAGATAATAATTATATTTTCAGTAATACTACTTAAGTCAATTTCTCCAGTATTTTTATCAAAACAATAGACACATTCAATACCAACTCTAGAAAAAGACACTGATTGTTTCTTAGCATAATTATATATGTCTTTAATAGTATCATCATGAATTATATTAGGGTACTGAACTCTAGAAGATTTTTTTTTGATCCCCGTTCTAGCAGGAGTTAATCCAACAGTTGTTTTTATATTCTCATTGATAAATTTATCATAAATAGATTTATGAAAACGTGATATGCTGCTTGTTAAGATTCTTACCTGAATTTTATTAGATTTTGGGTGTTGATTTTTAGCTCTTAATAGCTCATAAGAAATGTTGCCAAAATTTTTATTAAATATAGACAGGAAATAGTTCATTAACGTATAGGTAGTAAAATCAATATCTGAAATTATTATTTCATCCTTAAGCTTTTGTTGAATATATAATGTGAATTGTACATTCTCTTGTGAATGACTAAAGAATAAGTAATAGATGATAGAAATCTTATTTTTGTGCTTAACAATTTTACGTTTTATTTTTTTTCCTTTTTCACATAAAAAAGCGATATGTTTATCAAAACCATTCTTGCTTAACCCATCGATAGTATATGAAAGTTTGTAAAATCCTTTTTCTACGTAAGAATATGGCCCAAATAAGAAATGTCCTATCGGTAAGTCAGCTGGGATGAAAATTTTGTTGTTAACCCTTTTAATAATATCACTGGAAACTAAGAAATGTTTTGTTATGTTCATTTAGACTATATTATATGATTTTAAGTGAAATATAAAATAACTGTAGTATTACTCAAAGTTAAGTAAAAATCAAACATCGATATGCTGTATCTTGGTATAAATTGCATGACTTAGGATATATGTCATGTATTTCTACAGGTAGCTCTACGAGTTCTACTATTTCTTCTACTGTGCGATAGACAGCAAAATAATTATCTTTTAGTTCTTCTGAGTATTTGTTTACAGTCACCTTTTTATTAATACCAAACTGATTACGAATGATCAGTTTAGAATTCTTACCCATCATTTGCTTACAATTAAAAAAAAAATTATGTAAATCAATATCCTGCTCAATATAAATTATTACACCAAGGCAAATAATTAAGTCAAAAACGCTATTGTCAACAAAATCACAAATATCTTTTTGTATATATGATATATTAGAATGCTTTATGTATTTACTATAGTCAATATCTTGATAGTCTATTACAGTAACCGATTTACAAATAGGAGCTAACATATTTGCCATAATGCATGCACCTCCACCTTGATCTAGAATTTTCATATTAGGTGAAATATATAATTTCAGAAAATTGAAATCATATAAAATTCGCGGATCATTGATATAATGTCTACTTTTCTCAACAATAGAATTATGATCAATATTTAAATATCTTTTTTGCCAGAATTTGTATGTTTTTGAGTTTTTCATTCTCACTAGCGTATTACATAATCTAAAGTAATATATTACTACTTGTATTTTAGTTATACTAGTAATATAATTTTTTACATTATATGAGTAAAATTAATAAAAATACGGCTTTTTGTTTTGATCTAGATGGCACAATTACTGCAGAGGAATCACTGCCTATGCTTGCTAAACATTTAGAACTTTTTTCTGAAGAAATTCATTTACTTACCAAAGCTACTTTGGATGGAGTTATACCAGTAAAATCTTCTTTAAAGTTGAGATTTAGCTTATTGCTGCAAGCAGACATCAAAAAAATTAGAAAAATAATGTGCAAGATCTCTTTACATCATAAAATATTACGATGGATTAGTGCTCATTCTCAGGACTGCTACATTATAACTCATAATTTGGATTTATTTTGTGAGCATCTCTTGACAAAAATTCCTTGTAAATCATTTACTAGTAAAATAATTAAAGAAGATACTCATTCACAGTTTGATTTACTAGATAAGGGAGATATTGTAAGAGAAATTAAGAATTATGGATATAATCAAGTTGTTGCTATTGGTGAAGGATTTGGTGATCTACCAATGTTTGAAAATGCCGATATTAGAATAAGTTTTGGAGCTGTACATAAACCGATCCCAAAGCTATTAGATATTTCAGATTACATAAGTTATTCAGAAGAAACATTATGCCAAATATTGAATATGCTATATTACCCAACGCTGGGTTAGGAACTAGACTATCAATTGATAAGCCCAAATGCTTAATTGAGATAGACGAACTACCTTTGATTCTACACCAAGTAAATATTTTACAAAAGATTGTAAAATATATTTTTATTGTTGTTGGTCATAATGCAAGAGAAATAATAGACCTCTTTCGTCCAGGAAATGATAAAGTGATTTTTGTGTTTAATCATAAGTACTATGATACAAACACGGCCTATAGTGTACATAGTGTAGCAAAATATCTGAAAAAAGGATTTTTAACTATTGATGGAGACTACTGGATTAATCCAGAAGATTTAAAAATTTTTATTAATACAGTTAATCTTAATCCCAAAGAATATCATGTATCTGTACAAAGCACTCAAACAGATTTCCCATGTTATGTAGATTACAGTGATGGCAGAATAACAAAATTTACTAAAGAATATCAAAAACATGAAATGGGAGGAATGCTATATTTCCCTGGTAATTTTACGCTTAATAGTAAAAAAATGTTTTTATATGAAGTTATCGATTTTTGCACTCCAGTAAATGGTATATTAATGCCAAATTGCTATGAATTCGATACCTTAGCAGATCTACATAGGGTAAAGAGTAAAATAGATGGTAAATTAGCAATCTAATTAATTATCGCTGAATATTTCAACTATGTGCTTAGCATAGCATTCGGTTGAATCCACTATGATATATTTACTAGTTAATTCTGGATCTTCTAAGATATTATTGTATAAAAGAGATAGTTCCGTACAAGCAAGGATAATAACTTGGCTTTTGATTGTCAGCATATTTTCTTTTATCTGCTTAAAAATTTGTTCTACTTTGTTGTTCTGTTTAATAGCTTCTATTGCTTTAGAAATTTTATTCTGTAGAGAGTTCTCATAATTAATATAAACATTCTGTTCATTATCTAAATTAAACAAGTTAAATTTACTTGAGCTTTGTGATGCTAAAACCGATATGGAAGAAATGTCACAATATCTGTTTAATATATAATTAAGAGTGATCTTTACTATATGCGGAGTATAGATGTTAGCATTTCTAGAGTATTGTTCAAAAAGTATATGAGCCGTATTACATGGAACAGCCACTACATTGCATCCTTGTGAAGATAAATTAATAATGTTCTGCAGAATATGTGGGGCAGGATTTTCCTCACCCAATTCAAAATATCTTCCTCGACTTGGGATCTTGGGATTTAACTCAATTATAGTGTGTATATGATCCCATTCTTTTCTAGCTGGAGTTAGAGATACAATTCTGGAATAAAAATATGCCGTTGCTCTTGGATTTAAACCAAGGATCCCTAGTTTTTTTGGCTTACTTAATGATATAATCCCCATATTATATTTTAATATAGAAAATAAAATGGATGATATCATTAATAATCTTCAAATACCAATTCCTACTCAAAGATTATATTCATATCTTGGAGAACATGTTGCTTATACTGAAGACATCTATCAAAACACTTTCAAAGTATACACAAAAGATATATATGTTTCAAAAAATTTAATAACCAAAGGCCATCATAATTTAACTTGTTTAAAAATGCTGCGTAGCCTACTGTTGCCTGATGATACTTTTATTGATATTGGGGCTTCTCTAGGGGTATATTCTGTACAAGTAGGGAAGTACATGACGGAAAAATCAAAGCTATACGCCATAGAGCCTAATAATATTTATTATGAATTATTAATGCAAAATTTATATGTAATGAATAATTTTTCATTTAAAATAAAGACCTTTAAAACATTTTGCTCTGAACTAGCAAATTCCCCGCTTGAAATATTCACATCTGTAAAAAATCTTGAATTATTATCTTCAGAGTTTCTTTTGAATGATCATAAAAAAAACTTTAATTCTCCTCATCTTCCTCTAGATGAAATAGTTACAGATATCAACAAAGGATTATTTAAGCTAGACGTTGTGATCCCATGTTTACCAGTTATTAAAGGTATGAAGAAAATACTCAGTACTGTAGAAAAAATCAAAATGTGTATTTCACGTTATAGTATCCCATATTATAATTCTTTATCTAGTTCAGATCAGCAAAAATTGCTTAATAACTGGAAAGAAGTATATTATTTTTTAAAAAACAATGATTTTGAAATATTCAACCCACATTATTCCGGTAAGTTACATCCAGTTAATGAAGAGTTCTTCATGAGTACAAATTATACGGATTTATGCGTAGTTAATAAATCCGCCATACCACTAATAGAAAAAAATAATTTTAGGTGGGATGTAATAAATATATACCCCGATTCTCTAAAAATTCTTGATGATGTCAATTATGACACAGATACTATCGTATTTAGTTGTAATAGTGAATATTTATCTCATGGACCATATTGGCCTCTTGAAAAAGGTAGCTATGAGTTTGTTTGGAATGGTAAGATTCAAAATAGTATAGAAATTACAGTAATAAATAATTATCGTGATATAATTGCTAAATTTATTCTTAATAGAAGAAAAAACAAACATGTTTTTACCTCTGCTAGAAATTTAAATATCTTTGAGGTATCTGTAAGAAATATAAATTCTGCTTCAGTTATTCTGCAATACATTCAGTTACTGCCAGTATAAAATATTATAGAACCATAACACTTTTGCTTTAAACCATTTATTTTCTAGATAGTTAAGCCTACAATATAGATGGTCAAGTAATTACTATAAATAAGTTCTGTCAAAACTAAATGCTAAATTTGTAATAACCAACTTAAATCCTAGTTTCAAAAATTTTCTTCTCAGTCTAACAATATTTTTTTACAGTTCACTGCTATTTCCTTATATCTATATAAGATAACATATCTTCTTTAAAAATTAGCTGAATTGCTATGATCATATTGAGAATCATCTCTATTACTAGCTTCATTTATTAATAGAGCTATTTGTTGTAGTTCGTTATGAAATTCTTCCTCGACTTTAAACAAAGAATAATGGCTATTACTTAGACCTTCTTTCTTAAATATTGCTAAGAATTGTCCTTCTACTGCTTTGTAACATTCATGTGACTTTCGAATAGTCTTACTATCAACTTCCACATCTGCTAAATCTTTCTTATACTCTTGTAGTTGTTTATATTGGTTTGATTCTTTAATCTCCTTTATCTGTGGAGAAATAATTAATATATCTGCTACTATATCTTTAGATTTAGCTACAAATCTATTACAATATTTAATTTCTTCCCCAATATTCCACAAAGGTAAAATTAATTCTTGTTCTGAATACGGATCATTCTTTATATACTTATTATTGGCAAGGTATGACAAACGCTGAACACACCCTTTCATTTTGCTTATATTTTTATTGATTTGATTTATAATTTCATCCATATCCTCAGGTTTGTCAACCAAATCTTTATACAATTTATTTATCTCTACTTTATGATTTTGCAATGATTCATAATTATCTGTATCTCTGAAATTTTCTATCTTTTTTAAAATAACTTGTTTCTTTCTTCTTTCCTGTTTTGATTCTATTTTTTGCATGGGATCTAATTTTTTTAATAGAGCAGAAGATTTATGTTTTTTCTTTGAACTTGAGATAAACTTTACATTCTTCTTCTTTGTTATTCGTTTTTCCGCTCCTAATACATGTTTATTTCGTGATGCTTCTTTTTGAATTATAAGTTTAGTAACTTGTTTACCATAATCCTTAGGGATAGATGGTTTTGAATCTGACTTTATACCAAAACAACCTATTGTTCCACCTTGTATTCCAGACATAAAAGCTTGATGTCCACTCCGAGCAGTTTGTAACGTAATATTTTTTTTAATATTTGGATCATCTCTAAAACCGCAATGGCTTACAATTGCCTTATTTGTTGTTTCCATCATTAGCACACCATTTCTATCTTTACCACTTTGACATGCTGAAAAAGTTTCTTTATATCCAGGCATATCTCTAATATAATTATCTATATTATGAATACTAGAACCTATTAGTAAATTACGATTGTTTTTATTCCCAAACATCCTATTAAAAAAGCCAGAAAATCCTTTACCTTCGTTGATAGTATACTTACAAGTTATCGCTTGCTCTAGGTATGTAGCTATATCTTGAATTTCATCATTCTTATCATTCTTCTTAGCCCATTCACGCACCTCGGCAATAAGCTTGTTTTTCTTTTTACCCTCATTTATATTAGTCCGAGGTGTAGTACTTAGATATTTGTCCAAGCTTGCTTTAAAAGATACATCATACCTAGGTGTATTAAATTTCTTTCCCACTAGAGCTAATTTTTTTTCTACCCCATCATACTGATCAGGAAAAAATAATCTAAACGCATTAAAACATAAATTGGTATGTGAAGAATTGAGTTCCTTCATTGCTTTAGCAGAGTTTGTTACAATTGCTCTATCATTTCCTGTTGGATTATATTCAGCATTCAGTGTTAACATGTGGATCCCGCTTCGTTCCTTACCACTTAACTCATTCATTTGCTGCGCATTTAATTTAGTAATACGTAAATTTTCCTCAGAACTACATTTTTTCCCTAGATGAACCACAGTCCCTGAATGATAACTACAATCTCGAACGTGTATAGATGTTGGTTGTTGAGATGAATTGATAATAGCAGTTACCTTCATGCCAGAATTTCTAACCCCAACGACACAATCTCTTAACTGTGTAGGGATCACATTTTTTCCTGCAAGGATCTTTGATTGATATGCATCAACTAACCTTCTTTGCCAAACAGGTAAACTAGTATACCATTCTTTTTTTTCTTTCTTTGTATACTCATCTTTTTGTTTTTTAGTTAATTCAGTTAGAACAACCTCAGCTTGAATGGCATATTGATTTTCTTGGCCAGGAATTTTATCTACTGTTACCACATGTCTTGCTTCATCATCTAAATTAACAAAATCTCTTGCTTTAGCTAACATTTTGGCACTTTCTTCAATGGGAACACCTAATATTTTAGCTAATTCACTGTTTAATTGATAATTGAAATTAGCAAGAGCATCCAACATCTTTTCATACGGCTCAGGATTTTCTTCTAAAATTTTTAATAGTAGCTTTATATTTGCATCAAGCTGAACATCAAATTTTCCTTCTATTTCAATTAATTTTTTTACAGCTCTTAAATTATTTAGAGCCATCATGCTCAATCCATAGTGCTTATTAGTAGGATTATCATTCACATTCCTTGCATCTCTAATAAGAATATTCTGCTTACCAGTAACTTCTGTATTGATCCATTCAATTCCATTATCTAGATCCCTTAATTCCGCATATAGTTGAATAACTTTACCCAAATTATCTTTTGCAAGTTCAAATTGAACAGATTCTAATATTTTTTTTCTTCTTTTAAGAATACGTGAATCGTATTCAGAGTCTTTTAACGATCTTTCTAGTAACTTATTTTGTACAGTTGCAACTAAAGATGTTACATTTTTTGGGTCATAATCTGGCACGACTAAATCATTTCTCTTCTTAAGTTTAATTTGTATATATATAAATATAGCAGTATTCTGCCAATTGGTTACATGATATTAGCAGGCAGCTAAATGCAATGACCTCTGCTAATAAAATAACGATCCTGAATTGAGCTAGAGAGACATAAACAACAAGTTAAAGTAGAAAACCATATATATGCAAAAACGATAACACTTAAAAGAAATTGTATAAACAGCAGACAAGCTTTAATGATTATTGTATCATTTTGGCTTAGGACAAAGCCTATACCTTAATTGCTTGGAGGCTATTTCATTAAGGCCGATTAATAACTCATTGTTTTACATCTATTTCTGGATTTTTGAACAAAATTCTAACAATTTCTTGTTTGTTTATTGTGCTACTGTACATTTTCAAGTATATTACGACAGTGCATGGAAAACTCTATTGTAAATAAATTTACTACTATTATTCTTTTTTCTTTTGGATTAATATTCTTCAATACTCACGCAGATATAAGCAAACCATTCTCTGTACACGAGATTAGTAAAGAGCTTGCAGATTGGAATAATAGTCAAAAAATCAAGTTATTACCACATCAACTAGTCCCTATTAATTATCTAGAAAAACACCCTGAACAACATGGTTTATTAATTTATCATGAAGTCGGTACAGGCAAAACATATTTAGGTATAGCATTTGCTGAACGTAATCTAAAAAAAAGGGTAATTATTCTAGTCCCTAGATTTCTAAGAGGGCACTGGAGCAAAAACATCAAGAATTATGGAGTAAAAGACCTTAGTAGATATGAGATTATTTCACATACCAATGCCTCTAAACTGACTAATCAAGATCTATCAAACACAATCATAATTATTGATGAGTCACATAGAATAATAAGCAAGATCAGATCTTCTGATCCTGTAGAAACTAATCTCTATAGTAAACTTTATCTAAATATGAAAAAAGCTAATAGAGTTTTATCTTTAACGGCAACACCAATATTTTCTGATTTAACCGATTTAGCCTATCAAATTAATTTAGTTTCTGGTAAGAGCACTATTCCATTTAACAGTGCAAAATTTAGGGAACATCTCACTAAAATTAAGCAGAATAAATCGGCTCTTGTTGGGCATTTC
This sequence comes from Gammaproteobacteria bacterium, assembly GCA_003353785.1. Classification (GTDB taxonomy): domain Bacteria; phylum Pseudomonadota; class Gammaproteobacteria; order PIVX01; family PIVX01; genus PIVX01. The sequence goes on from PIVX01000013.1 coordinate 42,259, forward strand.
GCCGAGAGCAATGTGACTCCCATGGCTCTAATGTATACAGGAACCTTTGCTGCATTTACTTTTAACCCCAGTATAGCTATATTTGTAGGAATCGGGGCAAGCCTAATTCCTACCATAATAAAACTCTTTAACCCCGTTGAAAAATATCCTTTGAGAACTTTTGACATTGATTCCTTAGGAGGAATTACCAGCAAATACATTAGCTACTATGACATCGATAACATTAATAGAGAATTCTATCCTCAGAAAGAGATTAATTATGAAGATACTAACTACAATAACCACCAAATAGATTTCTTAATGAGATTTGCTAATAGCCAGTTAACAACCTCAGAAGTACTACAACTACGACAAGATGAAGATATATTTTATAACGAAGATTATATTGAATTAAATAGTACCCAAATACAGAATATCATGAAAAATACGTTTGATTTTGGTTTATCAATTGGTAATCTTATATATAACAAACCTGGAAATAATAATGAATTAATTTATCCTGAAAAATTTGAAGAAATATTAGAGCTAATGATATCAGATACAGGTTCTGTAATGCTATATTCTCACTTTTACTATAATGGAATCCTACTATTCAAGCAATACCTCGATGCAATGGGGTACCAAAATAAATATGCGATACTACATCCTGACCTTTCCCCTAAGAAATTCGAATACATAGTCGATCAATATAACTCTGGCAAATTCAAATTCCTTCTACTTCATCCAGAAATAACAGAAGGAGCATCATTTTTAGGAACCCAGCAACTACATATTTTAGAAGCTCCTTATAACAAATCCTTGCAAGAACAGATCATTGGTAGAGTCATCAGATATAGATCTCATCTGCACCTACCGCAAAAACAAAGAAATGTAAAAATTTATATATGGAAAGCAACATTTGATCCAATTGACTTACCTCATGGAGCAGCTCTTCGCACTGATTGGCAATATAATTTTTCTGAGCTCAACTACTACGGAGATAGAACATTAGTTGATCCAAACAATCAAATGAAATCCATTACTCCTGATGAATTAGCTTATCACAGAAAGAATGAATTAGATCAAAATACTGAAGAACTTATAAATCTAGTACAAACATATTCGATAGAAACATCTAATATTAATAAATTTGATGCAGCTCTAACAAATACATTTTTACGTAGAGAAATTGATCCGTTTGAGATGCCATCAATATCACTCTCATACTCTAGATATGGCAATGATTTAATACTAGAAGCTACTGGCGGAAATATCCCAACAAAAATAAAAGGATCTAAGAACAACATAATTGTACTGCACTTAGATAAACCGATATTTTTTAATTATATCAATTACGGATTTGATATTGGAGTAAATACCGGCAATTATTTTTTTGGCATAGATACAACATTATCACTACATTTAAGAATCTCTACTCACATCAAGAATATCGGTCATACTGCTTTTAGACTCTCTAGTGGATTTGGAATTACTACTGCAATCGCTGGAAAATCAGGAACTAACGATCAGAATTTTTTGGTACGCCTAGGTACTATTACTACTTTACAGTATTGCGTTGATTATCATCCAAATAAATGGATAGGACTAACAATAGGACTACAAAACAGATTCTATAGATACTCAAAAAGTCGTTATGGGAAAAATAATAAAAGCGAAGAATTATCTAGTGGCTTTGCAAAAAGCTTCCATTTTAATATAACAAATGCACTCACAATTGGCATAAGAACCACGATATAATATTCAATTCAAATATCTGCCTGATCTAGTAGCAGTGTATTCTAAAGTTTCTATATATTTTTACCAAAATTATTACATATTACCTAACTTTAGACTCAATTAATTCTCAAATATCTAAGTGCAATTATAGAAAATATGAGAGCGTGAATTCACTAGAATATTTATCTTAAATAAAAGGCAATTGACTAAAATCTTAATTTTAACTAGAATTGGAAACTATTAATCAATTATTTTTATATATGTTTTCTGAACCACACTTCATCTATCAATTAATATTGATAATTTCTAACGCTCCATTTATCATTTTTATGATTAGTATTGGCTACTTAAATATAAACCCTCAAATATTCAAAGAGATACAATGTGCTGTGTTGTTAGCCATTTTAATAAATATTATACTGAAAGAAATATTCCATATGCAACCACTCCCAGATCATGATGGCTGGAGTTTCCCAAGTGGTCATTCTCATATCTTCTCTGTAATGTGTGTAAGCTTATTTATATTTTTCAGAACAAAGTTTATATTATTCATCTCTATCATATCAATGATGCTACTGCCTATAACGCTGGTTGAGTACAAACATCATTTTTACTCTGACGTTATTGCCGCATATGCATATTCTATAGGAACATTAGGAATATTTTTCACGTCTAAAAATTTATTTGATAAAATAATAAATACCTGGTCAATCCACATACTATCCATTTTTTTAGTTATATTAAATGTATTTGTTTATATTAATTTTCAGGTCATTTCATTTTTATCAACAAGTATAACATTATTAATTTTCCTCTACAGTTCAAATATTGTCTATATAGATAAAGAATGTATTAATTCCCTTAATATAAAAAACAGAATTCTTGTTAATGTAATTGCTATACTCTGTTTGTCATTAATATATTTCTCTACAAAAACCACTTTTTTATCATTATTTACAAAACAAATTATGAACCATATTTCCTATGGCTTATGCGCAGTACTCATAGGCTACGTAATACCTAAATATCTAATTATTAATCAAGCAAGGGCAGGATACGTAAAAAATAATATATGAATTATATTTATAAGCAAATGTAATAATATACTACTTAATATAGATGATGTTCTTACATATATATAACTGTAAAAAACACTAGATATTATTGCCAAAAAAACATATAAAGCTCCTCCGTAGAAATGCAATAATCCAAAAATTATAGAAACAATTATTATCGATACCCAACGTGAGAATATATCCATAAATAAATTTAACAGCCATCCCCTATAAAAAATTTCTTCTGTGACAACAGTTATTATATTTAACATTAACCATACGACAAAAAAATCTGGGTACTTGAAGTCTGGTTTTACAAAACCTAAAAGAACAGAAAAACTTGTAATTACTAGTATCGATAGTATTAGTATATATTTTGACTGCGACAATATTTTTAATAAAGATAGATTTTTATTAAACCTTGGCAGCAACATGGCAGATAACATAATGCCAATTATTGGGGTATCAAAATTGATATACAAATTATATGGTATAGAATCTTCAGAGAGTTTTACGCCAGAAATGATCTTCCAATTATTGAATCCAGAGAGTAAATGTAATTTAGCAAGCACACTCCAAACAAATATACCTAGTCCAAGAAAATATTTTTTAACACCTTTTCTTAGTTTACTGAAATAATATACTTGTAGTATAAAAATAAAAATAAAGGCTAAACCTATTATTGTTATTCTATTTGAGGTAAATCCTAATAGTAAATAAATTAAAAAAAATATCCCCCATATCAATCCTTTGCCCCATATACTACTTATAAAGCTCAGCATCATAAATGTGTAAGATATTGCAGCAGCCTGCCCAAAATAAAGAATGCTTTGTAAATTTATTATTGACATTTTCTATGTTTGTATATTTATTTTAATAATGAGAATATTATTTAATACTGGTGTTTTATTTATACTATCCAACATTTTCGCATGTCAATCAGTATATAGTAAAAATTATGTCTATCCTAGCTTATATATTGCTAGTATTATTGCAGACACAAACTTGATTAATGATAAAGATGAATTATTCATAGATGTAATAGAATATAGTAAACCAGAATTAATAGTTACTGAAAATAGGTTTCCTAAATTTCCAAATTATTGGACTCTAGAATCATTAAGCACATTAAAGAATTTATCAATATGGAACGGGATATTAAAAATAAGTGAGGATAAAATTTTATACATAATTTTTAAAGATCAAGATTTTTGGAGTTATGATGATATCATAGGATATATAAAATTAAATCTTAGTTTTGACGGTACAGTAATAAGAAATGAATGGGAGATTATTAACGCTAAGAGAACTCTTGCAAATATTTCAACTAACAACTCAGAACATCTACAGAAAGTTAGAATGTTATCAGATAAAGCCATTTATAATATAAATATAGGTATAACACTTACTAAAAGATTACCGCAAAAAAAAGACACTAAATCCACAACAAATCTACCACTTTATTTCCCCAAACCTTATATGGGCATATATATCCAATAGCACCAAGCTTTGTTTCAAAAAAATCTTTTTATCTATAGTAGTTCATACAGTTTAAATTATTTAATATTAGATTCAGCGTTTAATAATTTAAGTTAGATGCGTTATTGCGAACACCTCTGTGACCAGCAATAACCAAGTGACACAAGAATGTTGGAAGAACTTTAACTGCCACATAGTTGGCAGACTTTCCGATATGGATAGAGGAAATCTATCATAGTAGTGACGTTCTTGCAGAGATAACTTATAATGGAAAAAAACATAGTCCATAACACTTAATTTTTGGTATATAAAAGATGTTGAGAACACTACCCTATTAAGAAAAAATAAGCTAAAAGCTTCTTTAGAGCTATGATTTAGTCTGCCCAACACTGGTGATTCTATGAACAAGAGAAAACCAGGTTTGTGGTTCGTTAGAAAATTTTAATTGGGATTCATATACAAAAATCCGTTACATCCCAGTTGATATGCTGTCAGTCAACCTAGAGAAGATACTAGAAATATCTAGCAGGACAGTTGAAACGCATTTTGTTTACATAAAGGAAAAACTTTAAACTAGCTCTAAGTATGAATTAAGTGATTTATTAAATAGTATGGTACTCCCAATTTTTAGAGTATGTAATTGAAACTAATTTTGTTAATATTATAAAAATAGATTTTACATATATGCCCCAAAACATTACAATAGCTAACTTAAGCGGAGACAAATATGTTTAAAAACAATAAAATGAAAATTGATGCAGTTAACGATACTCATTCTTACCTCCATCAAATAGACATGGTAAAAACGGGTAAGATTTTTTTGTTTATGTATAAACAAGATCTTTCCTATAAACTTTTGCCAGATGAATGTAAGATGTCAAAAAACATTCAGCTTGTGAATGAGTTAAATGAGCACGTATCTCCTATATGGGATATTAGTTATTTTAGGGATTTCAATAGTCTATTAAATCTTAAAATACTTTCTCACTTTCAAGAAAGCTTTGGAAATTCCTTCCATGTAGCTGATGTTGGAGCAAATTATGGTACGGTATCCATTCTTATGTCAATTATTCT
>PIVX01000530.1 GCA_003353785.1 Gammaproteobacteria bacterium
AATCAATGGTAATGATCACTAGTCATAGGTCATTATGACAACACAGTCAATGGACATGACAACACAGTCAATGGTCATGACAACACAGTCAATAGTTATGACAACACTGTCAATGGTGATAACAACACAGTCAATGGTGATGACCACTTAATGAAAAGTCATGACAACACAGTACTGTTGGCCAGGTGCACCTGAACCTGAACCTGGGTTCAGGTACTTTTGTCCTTTTGGCCGAACCTGAACCTGAACCTACCTAAAAACGGAAGTACTTACCTGAAGTACTTTGCCTCGAACCCGGTTTTCAGGTTCAGGGAAATTTCAGATTTTTGCGAAAAATTTCCCATAAAATCATGAAAATTGGGCCATTTTTGATAAGAACTTACCAACATTTGCTCTGTATAACTTTTCATGTTATTTATTTTGCTATTTTGTCGATTGTAGCCAAATTTAGGACATTGAAATTTGATATGTGCCGTAAACATACTTAACTTCTTCCGCAAAGTCAATTTTTTTCGGTTTTTATCTCAAAATTTGAATTTTATTGCCGAACCTGAACCTGAGTCCGGGTACTTTTTTAGAAAGTACTTGAACCTGAACCTGAACCTGAAAAATTTTTTTGGCCGAACCTGAACCTGAGGAAGTGAATAGTCCTTATTGGTCACCAAGTTGAGTGCTATTTCAGAA
>PIVX01000531.1 GCA_003353785.1 Gammaproteobacteria bacterium
AATACAATAATGGTGTCATTTCCAATGCAGTAGTTAGCTTATTATTTTTATTAAATTTAATCGGTTAATTTAATAGTTTCTCATATCCCAATCTCATATCCGCACTTCCTGTTTCTCATTACCCGTGCGAACCTTACCCAGCCCTCTACTTAGAGGGCTGGGTAAGGTTCGCACGGGATATGAGAAACAGGAACTGGGATATGAGATTGGGATATGAGAAATATTTATATTTAACACGATTTATACTATAGAATAATGTCGCACATATTAGATTACATTTTATGGATCTCACTCATATTGTAAAATTAGTCTCACTATTTGGTCTGCAGTCTGCACTACTCATCTCATGTGAACGATCTACCAACGCTAGGATATGATACGATGGATGTCTAACCCATGAGTCAAGAGTTGCTTAAAATACATAGTACATGTAGATGTTCAGTAAGTGTAGCTGTTAATAAGTTACTGTAATTTAAACATTTAATTCAAAATGTAATACGCAATATATTTTTTTACATAAGATAGGATGAGATAGGATAGAACAGAATATACATACACCTGACGTAGAGATATATAATTTTTATTGAAATTTACTAGAAATACAAATGGATGAGATAGGACGGGATATGATAGTACAGGATATGATAGGATATGATAGATGATAAGCTGTGGTGTGAAGTGAT
>PIVX01000532.1 GCA_003353785.1 Gammaproteobacteria bacterium
GTTCTACTACTGCTTCCAAATGATCTGCTTTTTGTATTGCTGCTGTTCTATAGTTACTATAATGTTGTTTGCCTGCAACGATTGTATTGTCACGTTCAGTAATAATATCTACCTTTTCGTTGATCTCCTCTACCATTGTCGCCATTCTGGATTTCAACCGTGCGATTTCCGTTTCCAACTGACGATTCATTTCTCTCTCATCTTCCACCTGACCAACTAATTCGGTAGTTCTTGTTTCAGCTAAATCATTACAATAATTATATGCTTTACAATACCTTTGGGGTAACAACTGTTCAGGATCAGTTTGATTGCCTTCTGGGAGCGGATATTCCTCTGGATTGCGAGGTTCTACCAATTGTCTGTGAATCTCACGTGCCCTCTGGGGTCCAATTCCTCTCGGATGTTCAGTAAATGGCTCAAAAGCAGGTCCTGGCATCGGGGATCCATCTCTAGAAGTATTTGCATGTAATTGCACAGGTTCGCCGGTCTCACCTACGACTGAATTCACAATAATCTCAGGGGTCGGCGCACGGTCTAATAAACCAGACGTAACCATACGTTCTGCCACTAATCGATTAGCTAACTGAAAGGTCAACGACGGATCAGCGACATGTAACACATCCGAATCTGCAAAATCATCTGGTGCATACAATCGGGTCTCATTAAAATTTGTTGCTGCTGCT
>PIVX01000533.1 GCA_003353785.1 Gammaproteobacteria bacterium
ACTAGGATCTAAAAATACTATATTGGACATCATGACTAGGATCTAAAAATAATATATTGGACATCATGACTAGGATCTAAAAATAATATATTGGACATCATGACTAGGATCTAAAAATAATATAATGGACATCATGACTAGGATCTAAAAATAATATATTGGACATCATGACTAGGATCTAAAAATAATATATTGGACATCATGACTAGGATCTATATAGTATAAGATGGGAATAAATATAGAATTTTATTCAAGACTGTTCGATAGTAGCTTGAAGGAGTTGATCTAACTATCTAATTTACAATTTTTGACGTTTCGACCCCATGAAGGAGGTCTTCGTCAGAAGAGGTTAAATTTAAGAGTTGTTTTTGAGAAACAAAACGAAAACATCTTAGTACACACACTAAAAAGAAACAATAAGGAGATAAGCCAAAGACAATATAAATATATACAAAATAAACTTGGAAATAAGATACAATAAATTAAAAATAATATGTTGGAGATCATGACATATGGAAAGACTAGGATCTAAAAATAATATATTGGACATCATGACTAGGATCTAAAAATAATATATTGGACATCATGACTAAGATCTAAAAATAATATATTGGACATCATGACTAGGATCTAAAAATAATATATTAAACATCATGACTAGGATCTAAAAATAATATATTTG
>PIVX01000534.1 GCA_003353785.1 Gammaproteobacteria bacterium
ATTCTTGTCAGGCAACAAGGATTCTTGTCAGCCAACAAGGATTCTTGTCAGCCAACAAGGATTCTTGTCAGCCAACAAGGAATCTTGTCAGCCCAACAAGGATTCTTGTCAGCCAACACGCATTAACCACTACACCATCGATGCAAGTTTCCCTCTGCTCCAAACGACCCGGTATAAGCCCTCTTTATTTCCCATTATTTTTCGACCGATTTTCGGCCAAAAACTGATGCCGATCGAGAGTCCTAACTCCAGCGATTGATAAAAATAGAGAAAAATAGGGTTAGCTAGGTGACTTTTATCGCTATTTAGCTTCACAGATGGTCATATTACCCTATCACATAACAGGCAGTATACCATTCAAGCCATTCTTCAAGCTCTACTACATGAAAAATTATATAGCTATTGGTAAAGCTGTAAAAGTTGTCAGCCAACAAGGATTCTTGCCTGCCAACAAGGAATCTTGTCAGCCCAACAAGCAGTCTTGTCAGCCAACAAGGATTCTTGTCAGGCAACAAGGATTCTTGTCAGCCAACAAGGATTCTTGTAAGCCAGCAAGGAATCTTGTCAGCCCAACAAGAATTCTTGTCAGCCAACAAGGATTCTTGTCAGCCAACAAGGATTCTTGTCAGCCAACAAGGATTCTTGTCAGCCAACAAGGATTCTTGTCAGCCAACAAGGATTC
>PIVX01000535.1 GCA_003353785.1 Gammaproteobacteria bacterium
AAGAAGAAAAAATATGAATATCGATGTATAAGAGCTGTAGCAAAGGACCGTGCGTTATTAGAAGCATTTATAACCGATATAATAAATGAAGGCAAGAATGTCCCTCAAATACAACATTGCGAAAAAGGTACATTAACACAACTATTATCATTTAGATTAACAATTGAAATCAATGTAGAACTGCTCAATCCCATTGTAATTGCATTAATTGATTTCGATAAAGCATTTGACAGAGCAATGCCAGTCGTATTAAGGAATCAAACATACCATGAACAACCAGGTATAGATAGAAGAATATATCGAATAAAAAAAGATGTTGAAAATAATAATTTATTACTTGTCCACGTCAATAAGAAAAAAGTTGGATGTATTCAACAAAAATGTGGAATAAGCCAAGGAGCTACGCTATCAATGCCTGATTATTCAATTCAAACAAGTCAACCATTGAAGAATGGTGAAAATAAATTGAGCGGTGCCATAATCCCATTGAAATTAGGTCAGAATATAATTGATAATAAGACATATAACATATCACATATACCGAATGAATATGTCAAACAAGTGCAAAAAAATCTGAATTTGGACCACGAGAATTGGCAAACAAATATTAAAATAATATCAACAATATTCGCATATATATATGTCGACGACGCACTATTAATGGCAGTATCATTATATCAT
>PIVX01000536.1 GCA_003353785.1 Gammaproteobacteria bacterium
GGCCAAAAACTGTGTTTTCGGAACACGTTACTCAGCCAAGATATAAAGTTGCATATGAATACGATGCTTTATTCCCAAAAATGACCAGACAATTTTTTATATCATCATAATAATAAAAAATAATATATGCTTTCGGCTTTTTTGATTGAGTTTATGGGAAAAAATTGAAATACAAATATCCATCCATCTATCAATTCTCTCTATAATCCATCCATCCAACGAGACACAAACGATCGAAGACATTAACCTTAAAGCAAAACTTTTTTGTCTTCGCAGCATCAAAAACAATGGATGCCGCCTTATCATATTTATTATGGTATCTATGGCGGCGAAGCCGCCCATCAGTCGACATTGTATTTATTAATGGTATCTATGGCGGCGAAGCCGCCTCATCAGTTATTTATGTATTTTGTTATTTATTTATGTATCTGTGGCGGCGAAGCCGTCATCGTATTTATATGGTATCTGCGGCGGCGAAGCCGTCATCGTATATATTTATGGTATCTATGGCGGCGAAGCCGCCGCATCAGTCGATATTGTATTTATTTATGGCGGCGAAGCCGCCGCATCAATCGATAGTGATGATAGCTCAAAACGAGCATCTTATTAAAGAAGATTTGGGTCTAAATCCCAATCATCACATATTTAATTTTTGTTTTTTCGTTTCTATTTTATAATACC
>PIVX01000537.1 GCA_003353785.1 Gammaproteobacteria bacterium
CGATTTTTAATCGATTTTTATCGATAATCGACAATTAATTTAAATCATATTTTGTTCGCGTTTGACTCGGAACGTTATTAGCTTTCGATCTAAAAAGGTTTGAACCATTTTAGTTAACTTTTCAAAAATAACTAAAATTATCGATTTTTAATCGATTTTTATCGATAATCGAACGATAATTTAAATCAAATTTTGATCGCGTTTGACTCGGAACCTAATTAGCTTTCGATCAAAAAAAAATTGAACGATTTTTGTTTACGTTTTGAATACGTCGAAAATTAATTATTTAAATAATTAATTATAGAGACATTTTTTTAAAAATCCGAGAGCGCTACCACCAATCATTTTCGATAAGCTATCCAACGAGCCATCGATCTCCGCGATCCGTCTGACAGTTTTCTCAAACATTCGTGTGAACCACACCCCACAACTCCCAAATGCATAAGTAGATGTTTGCTGTTGGCATAACCAATTACACCACAAGCAAGTCTTAGTGATGATTGTTGTTCATCATTTTCACTCAACGTATTCATTATTGTTCGACCAATAATTGAATAAGGACCCTGAAAATGACATATCGTTGAAAGCGACAAACAACATATGCCAACAGATTTTTGATTGAAGGGCGACAGACATATTTGCTTTACCTGCAGAGTAATTCTTGGGTCAAGTTGTGTTCCA
>PIVX01000538.1 GCA_003353785.1 Gammaproteobacteria bacterium
CTATGGGCCCGGACTTATGTCCGGCAGTGGTCGAAAGCCTAATCAGAAAGCAAGAAGCGGCCCTCCACAAAGCTCTCGTCCATGTTTTGGTTGTGGAAAGACAGATCACTTGTACAAAGATCCTTCCTGCAAAGCATACAACCAACCATGTCTATTTTGCAAGAATATGCATCATTTTGAGAAGTTTTGTCGGAAGAAACAGCAAGGAGACAAGGTCAACAAGTCGGTACACATCAGCAAGCATTCATACGGCAAACACAAGCACAGATGCGCTGTCAAGAGCACTCATACTGGTCATTTCACAAGTTCGGTTCAGTTCAAACGCAGGGATGGTACATTTCTCTCAGTGACAGCCGAAGCAGACAGTTGTTCAGACATGACAGGCATTACAAAGTCTCTCTATCAACGCGAATTCAATCAATTCAAGTTACAACCGTACAGAGGTCGAATGACAAACTTCGATGGCTCACATGTACATGGAGTAGAGGGGACTTTCAAAACTTAAGTACGGTTTGGAGACAACAATACAGAGCTTCAGATATTTGTACTGCCAGACAGTTATGGTTCAGTCATTGGCAGGGATGCTATTTTTGGATTGGCTTTGGTCCTCGATGGTTCAAATGGTACTGTACACAAGGTACATAAGCCTTACGGCTTCAACACAGAAGTCTCAGACAAGG
>PIVX01000539.1 GCA_003353785.1 Gammaproteobacteria bacterium
GGAGAACTAAAAAACATTACTACAAGTATCCTTAAGTTTATGTGGGCCACTCTCCTGTATGCTACTAAAGCTTTTCCGTCTCTCTGGAACCCCCTAATTACTGCGGCTACTCTTCCCCCAAATAATACGCAGTAGAAGAAGAAAAGGTTTCACGGGAGGAGACAGAAGTTTTGGAGCCAAAGTAAACCAATGCCTCCTATCTTCAGGAGAATTCCAGCGAGGATAATTGACCCTGTAGTTGGAGCCTCCACGTGCGCTTTTGGAAGTCAGACATGTACTAAATATATTGGAGTTTTAACTATTAAGGCCAACCTTATAAGGAACCCTCATAAAAATATCCCCAAGACCATTTTCCTTTCTATTAAAAAAATCCCCATAAGAAGTGGGCTAGAAAAAATTAAAGTATAAATCAGGAGGTGGTACCCGGCAGAAATCCGCTCTGGCTGTACTCCTCACCCCATGATTAGGACAAGGACAGGGAAGAGAGACATCTCTAAAAAGATATAAACTCACAGAGGCCTTCTTATACAGAAAAATCCAGAGATAATAACAACCGCCCTTCTGGCCCATCGGAGTATTCCTCTTTCAGAGGTAGAAAAAACTAGGAAGAGTAGCATTCTTCTTAGTAGAGCAAAGAGGAAGTGTTCTCCTTCCTCTATGAGGCTCCTTATGCCACAAA
>PIVX01000540.1 GCA_003353785.1 Gammaproteobacteria bacterium
AGTCCCCTACACCAAATAATATAATATAACCAAACAAATAAAAGCAAATACATGATATAAAAAAGAAAAAATAAATTTAACAAATTCATCATAACATAATAATAGATATAATAGATAGTAAATTGCAATTATTAAATTGGTTGCAATAAACATGAAATAAACAAATAAAAAAAACTAAAAATAAACATTGCAGACTTTATAAGATTGTTAATAGAATCATTCTGATACTTATACTTCAACTTCCATGGTTGTAACAAGAAACTGGAAGTCGAAGTAAAGTTGTTGATAAAAGTAAGAAAATAAAAAACTTCTTTTACAACCTCTCTCACTCTCTTTCAATCCTTTCGTGGACTTGGTACTCCGCGATTGGATTGTGTCGTATCTACTGTTGCTTTTGATGTTGATCATCATTGGCAATTGTATCTAATTGCAGCCACTGTCCCACGTTAATTGAAGGCATGCAATTCATGTGTTGGGTGATCACATGAATTGGCATTGCAAATCATTGATCTCGTCCGTCCGAAATGAATCGCAATTAATGGGTCGATCGAGAGAGATTGAATTCGAAATTGGGCAAAATAATGAATTCTGCCACGCAATATCGCAATATTTGTGTCCTTACGGATTGGTTTATGATCATCGCGATGTTGATTGAGATCGCGCCAATCGTCGTAGTAAT
>PIVX01000541.1 GCA_003353785.1 Gammaproteobacteria bacterium
GGAGAACTAAAAAACATTACTACAAGTATCCTTAAGTTTATGTGGGCCACTCTCCTGTATGCTACTAAAGCTTTTCCGTCTCTCTGGAACCCCCTAATTACTGCGGCTACTCTTCCCCCGAATAATACGCAGTAGAAGAAGAAAAGGTTTCACGGGAGGAGACAGAAGTTTTGGAGCCAAAGTAAACCAATGCCTCCCATCTTCAGGAGAATTCCAGCGAGGATAATTGACCCTGTAGTTGGAGCCTCCACGTGCGCTTTTGGAAGTCAGGCATGTACTAAATATATTGGAGTTTTAACTATTAAAGCCAATCTTATAAAGAATCCTCATAAAAATATCCCTAAGACCATTTTCCTTTCTATTAAAAAAATCCCCATAAGAAGCGGACTAGAAAAAATTAAAGTATAAACCAGGAGATGGTACCCAGCAGAAATCCGCTCTGGCTGTACTCCTCACCCCATGATTAGGACAAGGACAGGAAAGAGAGACATCTCTAAAAAGATATAAATTCACATGGGCCTTCTTATACAGAAAAACCCAGAGATAATAACAACCGCCCCTCTGGCCCATCGGAGTATTCCTCTTTCAGAGGTAGAAAAAACTAGGAAGAGTAGCATTCTTCTTAGTAGAGCAAAGAGGAAGTGTTCTCCTTCCTCTATGAGGCTCCTTATGCCACAAA
>PIVX01000542.1 GCA_003353785.1 Gammaproteobacteria bacterium
TCAAAAACTCTTGGTCCTAGAGGTTTTTTGAGGTTTTCTATTTTAAAACGTGCTCCAATCAAAAAGTGTTCAACAGCAAAGTTGTTCCCCTGACTCCCACCGACTTGATGGTGATATTCATTTGAACTCTGGCGAAAGTTGACTACCCGTTCTGTTGAAACCTAAAAAATACGGGTTTTCCTAAAAACTCAGAAATGAAATCCGAGTATACCGTTCGATTCCCCATGCAATTTTAAGCATTTTTGATCTCTTGACATTTTTTCCAAAAATGCATCCCTGAAAAATTATGGACGATTTCGTGAAAGCACTCCCATCCGAAATCAGTCAAAATGGCCAAAAAAGGCCAAAAAACGGTTTTTTGGTACCCTTCGTCACATACTTCATAATAATAACCAGTTTTATGTCAAACTTGGTCAATTGGGATGTGAGAAATTCAAAAATGACCTTACTTTTGCTCTCAGACAACGTTAATTGCCCAAAATTGCGTCCCAAAGCGAGTAGGGTCAAAAATTCGAATTCACCCAAATGGCATAAATATTTGATTTTAGGGTTAATTTTTGACGTAGAATTCATTTTTCATACTTATAAACGCCATTTCTTGCCAAAACTGCCATTACCAATCAATTTTGGGGAACAACCTTTTACTGGCATTCTGGTGATTCATGCCAAAAAATCATTT
>PIVX01000543.1 GCA_003353785.1 Gammaproteobacteria bacterium
AAGTTGTTCAGTGTATGGCATTTGTCTACCATCACTCAAGATCCCACGAGAGTTAGTTCCTATTCGATTTCTTCCTGGCTGGGCATGGTCAAGTAATTCAGGACCAAAACCTAATAATAAATTGTCACCCGTGTCACCTTCCACGTCCTGGGCATCCTCGCCATCCTCTTCAGGACCGCGATCAGCCTCTGCTGAAGAGACTAAATTGGAAAGGGCAAACCTTACGGTTGGGGGAGTACCAGTTATCGTTGTACGACGAAATGTCCGATTAGGCTGTATGGGTGGTCCGAGTCCGGGCACCGGAGGCGAATGCATCAGCATCTGGTCCACACTGGTCGATTCAGCTGGTGTGGCCGGGATACCAGGGCCATGATGACTGGTTGCCATCCTAGCCTCAGGACTCTGACCACTGGCCGTGCCATGCCTGACACCACCGTTTCCAACTGTACTGGTCGAGGGACCGTCGCTGTCGCTTTCGTTTCTCCGTGTAGCATTAATACTATTTGTCAACTTAGTTTGGTATTCGTTGACCAAATTCTCTCGAATAGCGGCCGCGCTTTCATTGAACTGTCGTTCCATGTTAGCTCTCTGTGTTCGTAAAGCCAACAACCTGCCTTCCTGACTATCATGTAGACGTTGTTCTAAATCCCCTACATATCGCTCTGCCAAACCTTGA
>PIVX01000544.1 GCA_003353785.1 Gammaproteobacteria bacterium
CACGGCCGGAAAAACGAATTTTTGTTTTGAATGTCCCCTCTACACCTGCTACTTTTGAGCCATCGAAATTTGTCATGCTTCCTGTGTAGCGCTGCAACTTGAATTCCGCGAATTTTTGTCTGTAGAGTGACCGAGTAATGCCTGTCATGTCTGCACAACTGTCTGCATCAGCCGTAATTGTGTGAAATGAACCATTCTTTCTTTGAAATTCGACCGAGCACTTGAATCGACTAGTGTGAGTGCTTTTGACAGTGCATTTTGACTTGCGAGATCGCTTAGTATGTACAGTTTTCGAAGTTTTGTCTCCCTGCTGCTTTTTTCTACAAAATTTTGCGAAGTGGTGAGGAAAATTGCAATTTCGACATTTCTTGTCATACGCAGGACAAGATTGATCTTTGTATTTATGACCAACTCGACCACAACCATAACATTTCATAGAACTTGAGCTTGCATTTGCGTTTGCATTTGAGTTTGTTCCCCCAGATCGATTTGACCGATTTTGGCCATAATCAGTTGGTTTGGCAAACTTGCTTTTTGGCAATCGTGCCGCAGCAATCTGTCCATTACCACTGATATGGTCTGACGTTTTGACTGAAGTTTCCATAGCTTCGGCAATACGCATAAATTCTGTCAAATTGATCTCTTGTTGTGCAAGTAATTTGTGACGAATTTCTGT
>PIVX01000545.1 GCA_003353785.1 Gammaproteobacteria bacterium
ATATTATAAGAAACACAACGTATAACATAGATTTGTTGCATGTTCAAATTATTATTATCATTATTCTTGTCGCTGTCATTTGAATCATTTGATTTCTTATAATAAGTTGAATAATGTTTTTTATTTAAAAATTGTGAATACATTATTAGTTAAAGTCTTTTGTTTTAGCATTTTATATTCGTCTAAAAATAAATATGGATTTGAATAATATCGCAGTTGAGATTAATACGCGAAATGTTTGTAGCTGTGGATGTGACACTTGTATAAACATTTACATTCACCTCATTACACATACAGAACAGGGCTTTACAACCATTCCAAATTCTTTCCTCAGAATTTCCCAACATATCCATTCCTCAGTCTAGAAAGTAGGTAGTTATCTGAAACACGCGATGGTATGATATAGTAATGTTTGATTTCAAGATATTTACCACACACAAATGTTTAATTTCAAAACATTTACCACTGACATCATGGACAGTCATGATGTCAAAGGATTATTTGCAAGGTATTCACCACTAACATCATGGACAGTCATGATGTCAAATGCTTAATTTCAAGACATTTACCACTGACATCATGGACAGTCATGATGTCAAATGTTTAATTTCAAGACATTTACCACTGACATCATTTAATTTCAAGACATTTACCACTGACATCATGGACAGTCATG
>PIVX01000099.1 GCA_003353785.1 Gammaproteobacteria bacterium
AAAAATGATTTGCGCTTTCAAGCAACTGCCATCATTGCATTACAAGAAGCCACCGAGGCATATATGGTGTCAATGTTTGAAGATACCAATTTGGCCGCAATCCACGCCAAACGCGTTACTATTATGGGAAAAGATATTGCTTTGGCGAAACGATTAAGAGGAAATTAAATTAAATCAAATCTTGTTTATCTTTGTAAATATTCTATTCTTTTTATTTTTTACCAGGTGTTTTTCAACACCACCAAACTATATACTCCATTTTCACTAAGTTCTTGACACTGTTTCTTGACATTAATTTACTAACATTAGCGGCCTCCGATAGCTGCTAATTTTAAAAGCATGGCAAAGAAAAGGAAAGAATCCTGCCGATGACTATGCGAATGGAATGGATGGCACAAATGGATGATTTTTATGAAATATCGCAATCCATCACATAACACAAAACAAAAATGGTATCAAAAATGATAAATTTTGGTACGTGGCATCCACTGATGACTGATCCACAGCCACAAGCAAATAATTTGGCGGCAATCCACAGCCACAACAAACTCAAACATTTATATAAATGTTTTTTAAGTAAGTCCAACTACCGAATTTTCGAGACCGTTACATTTCATGTCTCCTTAACAGTCCATGTCTTTTAGATTGGCGATCCTAAATATGATTCTCATTAATGAATTTCGTCTAAAAGTCTCTACGACGAAACAGAAATCACATTTGGGTCAATCTAAAATCGACCCTTCCCGTCTAAAAAGCAATGGATATTGATATGGAAGACGTGGAATGGATTTATGAAGCATATAAAGAAGAAAAATAGTCACCTAGCTCAATTGGCAGAGCATTGGTTTGAATGGATTGCAAACCAAATGGATGTAGGTTCGAATCCTACGGTGCGAGGAATGGAACGGAATGGAATGGAACGCAAATGGGCGCAATCCCCAGAACTAATTATTTGAGCACATAAATGGGCGAAATCACCAGAACTAATTATTTGAGCACAAATGAGAGAAGAAATGCCGTCATATATTAAGGCGGCGATAATGAGAAAGAATCCCGTCATATATTAATGCGGTGAGAATTGGATGCAATGCCGTCACGTATTAAGGCGGCGAGAATGAGAGAATAAATGCCGTCATATAGTAAGGCGGCGAGATTAAGCGAATGAATCCCGTCACGTATTAAGGCGGCGAGAATGAGAGAATAAATGCCGTCGTATATTAAGGCGGTGATAATGAAAAGCAACTTATTATTTGAATATCAATGGGCGAAATCCCAAGAACTAATTATTATGAGACGGCATACGGAGCGCCGTAGACAAAAACCAAGCGTGGCCATATCTATTAGATTAGATTAGATTAGATGAATTTAACATAAACTATTGTGAGAACACAAAAGTTTAGCAATAAATATGACACAGTACAATGCAAAGTAATCAAAAGAAAAGGAGAAAAGGAAAAAAATATAACAAAATTGTATCTGCACATAGATATGTAATAAAAATATAGTTTGGAAAAACACACAGTTCATCCAATCACAAAGACAAACACAAAGATAAATAATGTTTTTTAGATCGATAGTATAAATTGTTTAAATTCGAATATTTTTTAAATTTAATGTTTGTATAATATCATAAACTTTACTTAATCTCATACAACACTTCTTTACATATTGATTGGTTATTAATAAATCTATTCTATCTTCATTGTTACAAAAATGTATATATACACACAAATTATTCAATAAATGCTCATTCCAATTTTCGACGATTCTCTTTTTACATAATATACATTGATTCCTACTATTTTCATCCCACATTATTTTATGATTACCAGTTATAAATCTTATTATTTGTATTAATGTTTTATTTTCAATTTGAAATATTTCAATGAACAGATCAATAATTTTCACATAATAATTTGGGTATGGTCTAATTTTTTCACCGCTGAATATTTTATTTTTATTTAGATCAAATATATACTGAATTGTATTATTTTCATCGTCCAGTACATGGTTAATATCTCTCAAATAATATGTGGTATCAATTATTGTTTTATAATCATTACTTTGAGGCGATTCATTCGATATATGTTGTTTTTTCAAATTATATATCTCAAAGATATCATTAATTTGATAATAATATGCCTGATTATCATAAATTACATCGAATTTATTTATCCTCCTATTATTTACCAGTCGCCTTCTTATTTTTCTTTGTCTTAATTTATTATTTACTAACCATGATTGCGTAATGATCATATTTTTCAATGATATATCGAATCCATTGTATATTTTTTTATATTCTTTAATCATTGCTTTGTAATTCATGTTCCTTATTCGATTAATCCCAAATAATATATGAATTATGGTTGTTGTATATATACCAATCATTTTTCTTAATGCATATGATAGCCATTTTTCATATTTACTTATTTGAAATTCATTCATTTTTATGATAGCGAGACCATAAATATTCATTCGGGACATAATAATCGATATTTTTGTTCTAATGTTTGCAATTTGTGTAATACTGTAAGGTAATGATAAGATTCCACCATACGATGCGGATATTACTCTATTTATGTGTGGTTCCCATACAAATTGCTTTTTTTTTTCATTAAATTGGATATCTAATCCTAAATATTTGAATTTTTCTTGTTTTGTGAGGACTTTTAATTTTTCACCGTCAATTGTTATTTCAATTTTATTATTTTCGTATAATTCATATTCATTTTGCTTTAAATACATGGCGTTCATTACAATTATTACTGATTTGGCAATTTTTATTCTGGCA
>PIVX01000546.1 GCA_003353785.1 Gammaproteobacteria bacterium
CACATTTTTAAAACAAAATAAAATCACCAATACAGGTTCAATATATCATCACCGCAGATATAAACTTATAATTATTTTGCAAACTGTTTGTGTGTTTTTTTCTAGCCTTGCACTGAAATTACAATTAAATTGTTCAAATGTCAAATTCTGTTCTGACAATTATCTCTATTCAAAAAGCAAAACACAAATAACATTATATTCTGTTTCTGTTCTGTTTCCTATGATTTCCTATTAAGACTGATATTTTTGTTGAATAAAATCATGGATTGGATTTAGTTTATTTGTAATATATTTTCATTGTATTTTTTTTTCATTATTTGCACACAGTTATAAAAATATGTTTATCCTCATTGAATTTATTGTTTTTAAGCAGTTTCCATACATAATACGATATTATTCCACTTATTTGAGTATTCCATTGATTTTGAACGCGATCCTCATATCCAATTAATATCGATATCAAATTCGTTTCTGTTTTCTGAAATATTTTGTTATAATAATGTCCATAAACTACAATGATTCTTTCTTGTTTTTGATGATTATTATATTGAAATAAATCATTATTTTGATTGATATTTTGATTATTTTGATTTGAAATTTCTTCTTTTATATCAATACAATTGCTACAAAATGCAATTAATGCATAACACAGCGTATTCTTATCCAAATTGCGTG
>PIVX01000547.1 GCA_003353785.1 Gammaproteobacteria bacterium
GATGAGAAAGGGATTCGACATCCAGTAGCTTACATTAGCAGGACCACCAATCCACATGAGAAGAATTACTCGGCAACTGAATTGGAATGCTGTGCTTTGATATTTGCTTTGAAGCATTTCAGAGTATATGTCTATCAATATCAAGTAACAGTAATCACAGATCACCAGGCTTTGTTGGTATTGAATAAAGGGAAGGAGTTGACCGGAAAGTTGTATCGTTGGGCTTTAGCAATCCAGGAGATCAATCCTCTAATCCTCTATCGACCGGGTAGGGTAAACGAAGGAGCTGATCACTTATCCAGGAAAGAATATCAGACCCAACATGAAGAAATGGAAAAAGGGCCTGGAGGAATTTCTCAGTTGTCTGTGGAAGAAGCTATACCATACTCTCAACTTGTAAAGGAAATATCTAATGATGAAAACAACATGAAGGCGTTGACAGGAAGTTTGATTGGAAGAATGGATGTGATGGGTGACAAATGGCAGAAAGTGAAGGCCTATAATGTACTACATTGGACTGATAAACATTATCATATGGCAACAAACAGTTACAAAGATCTTTTGAGAGTGGTGACTACGTTGAAAGCAGCTTGGGTGGCAGCTAGAACCAGGAGTCAGACGGCTCAGGAGGAACTAGCTGTTCCAGTTGTTGTAGTACCAAGAGAAGAAGTGGA
>PIVX01000548.1 GCA_003353785.1 Gammaproteobacteria bacterium
CATATAATCATGTTCTATGATGTTATGTGATGAAAAATCACCATTTTCATATACATTTGACCATCATTTCCATCACCAAAATGTGAATAAAAATAATTTTTATAATTTTGAAAGCTCAAATAACATCTCTCAACATTGTTATATGTCATTGATTATATGTCGCATTGTAAAGGGCCACGTTAATAAGTCGCAATGTGTGTACAATGAATGTGTGTATTAATTATTATAATCAAGTAATTCTATTCCTTCTTGGAGCATGCCAAGCACTCATGACGACAAAAAAAAGATGTTGAGTTGATTAAAGTTTTCAAAATTGTAAGATCGAATTTTCAAAATTATAAGAATTATAAGAATTTTCAAAATCTTTATTCACATTTTGGTGGTGGAAATGATGATCGAATGTATATGGAAATGGTAATTTTTCATCACACAACATCATAGAACATTATTATATGCTTTATTTTGCGTTTTGATCTCATTTTAATCAAACTTAATATCCAAACTTAATTCCAAGACTTAATATCCAAACTTAATATCAAGCATAGTTATTAACTCCTCAATTTATCTGTTCAAATTCAATATAGTTGTGCATAATATATCTTATGATATATGTAGTTTATGGTAAGATGATTCATTAATCAGGCAACTGAGTAAATATTGATGAATTCTATATA
>PIVX01000549.1 GCA_003353785.1 Gammaproteobacteria bacterium
ACAAAAATTCGGAATCCCTCCGGGATTCCGTTTCTTTTGATAAATCAAAAGAGCTTTCTTTTAAAAAAAGAAACAAAAATAGAAACAGATTCACATATCTTTTTGGGAGAAAATCTGATGATTCTCCCACAAGATATTTGTGTAAAAACAGAATCGTTAACCTTTAAATTTCAATTATCATGTTTATTAAAAAATCAGTACCTAAAAATCCAACTTCATTAAAAGAGCTTATAGCTGAGTATCTTAAAAAGCTAGAAGAAAAATTTAAAGAGGACAGGACAGAAGAGATAGAAATCCACAACTACCTCATGTTCAGATAAAATTTTAACTTCAAAAAAGTTTCGGAATCCTTCTGGGATTCCGTTTCTTTTGATAAATCAAAAGACAAGACTACTCTAAAGGTTGAACCCTAGTCCCCCCCTACCCTACTCCACACTAGGAAGGGCACCTAGACCTAGCACGGAAGTCAAACATATACTCACTTATAAGTAAGTATATTAACAACCTTCAGATATTTTTAGGCAGGAAAAAGTTCTGCGAATTTCCTACCTAAAAAAAAATTAAAACTTTAACTTTCTCACATTATGACTTAAAATTACACATGTTACTCAATATTAAAAACCTTAAAAACCTTAAAATTAAAACTACCATGACAGATAATACAACATTACAA
>PIVX01000550.1 GCA_003353785.1 Gammaproteobacteria bacterium
GGTCGGACACCCCAGAAGAAGAAGAAACAGAATCGCGGAGTCAAAACACCCTTCATTACAAAACAGTCAAAAACGTTTGTTTGGAGAGGGTTTACACCGGAAAACACAAATTTACATAACACGCAGACCAAGAAAAGGTCATATGGCAAGCATACAAAAGTCGCAAACAGCGCACAGAAGCGATACATTTTGAAGCGGCAAAAACGGAAGCATAAATGCATAAGGCCACACAAATACAAATCACATTGGATCAATGGTATGGACAGTGGTCAATGGACAAAGGAAATTGGACGATTCAAGATCTTTGGCACTCGGCGACGGCAAGAACCAAGCTTATGGACCGATGCTCAACACAAGGACTATGGATCAAAACATCAACCAAAATACGGAATCAAGCCAAGAACGAACACTGGCAGAAGAACAAAGATCAAGGATCATTGGAAATCGACACCTCGCTGTTGGGAGTGTCGCGACCTTTAGGAATGCATAGCATGTGATATTTAGGACATGTGATATCTAACATTTGTTTTGTTATTTGTATTAACTTTAGTGTGTTGATAAACGTTTAACCCGTGCGGTTGTGTCTACATTCTTCTCTGTAACTTCCGGTCTTGTGCTTTGGTGTGTCGTGTTGGCCTGTCAGACTTGTCAGTTATCTTCTTTGCTTCTCT
>PIVX01000100.1 GCA_003353785.1 Gammaproteobacteria bacterium
CAAAAATAGACGATGATAAATGTACCTGCTTACAGGAAAATAATATAGTAGAATGTACAGAGAAAACATTAACTATAGATACAAAAAATCTTGATTCCGTGGAAATACAATTGTCAGAATACATAAATGATTCTAATAAGAATAGACCTGTACGCACAGTTCTTGAACCAACATTTAAAGAACGTTTGTCTATAGAGCCAGGCGAATCTAATTTATTAGGCAGCTCCTGGAAAAAGAAAATTTCTACTATTTGATTAAAAAATACAAAATTTATTCATGTCAATCATAATAATATTGCATCATATCTTTTGAGTTATAAAAAAAGATAATCAACCTATAGATTTTAAACAGGCTGCTTAAATACCCCGGACTTTTTTATGCTCTCCAAATATACGTAACACGCGCTCCTTTCTGGACAATCCTGGCAAATGTATGAGGCTGCCTTATTTTTATTATCAATATGAATAATTTTTTTGTTGATTTTAATATTACATTTTTTATTTAAAGAAACTAACGCACGTGAAAACGTTTCTGCCCGCATACTAAGAAGAGAAGCCAACGCATTATTTCTATAAGGCAACTGCATTTTTTTACCTTTGTTATGATAACACCACTTTAAAATAAAACAACCGGTACGTTTTGTAGTATTCTGCACAGATAGACGCGCGACTTCTATATTAAGGTATTTCTGCTTGCATAAAGAATTTTGTAAAAAACCAATCATAAGCTGATGATTGGTTATTAGTTTTTTCTTTAATAATTGTAAAGGTAGCACAAATACTTCCGAATCAGAAATAGCCTGTATAATGAGACCATTTGTTGCCTTTTGAAAAAGAAATTGCTCGCCAAAATAATGATGAACATCTAAAATATCTACAATTATTTCTTTGTCATTTACATTTTTTTTAAAAATTTTAACTTGCCCTTTTAAAACATATAGAAAAAAAGTTATAGGGGTAATAGGTTTTAATATAATGTCCCTATTTTTATAAATTTTTTGCATGCCCATTTGTGATTCCTCTTTCAAAGTTGCAGAAAAGAGCTGTGAAAATATATCAATATTCTGTGGTTGATAAAAAAACATGGCTATTTTATGCCATTAGTTTATTCATAATGCAACCACTTTTTTGACATGTCTATATAAGTTACACAAAGTTGCAATTACGATACAAAAAAACATAGCTCCTACAGTAAAGCACAATATAAATTAAAAAAATTGACTATAGTCAAGAAATTGTTATAGTTAGCAATCATGTTTACTAGCAAATTTATGGGATTTCAATATGAGATTTGCTCTTAATACAATATCTGTATCGAGGAATATTTGTTGCAGGTATAGCGTGTTGATGTGTTTACTCTTGTCTATTAGCATTAATTCTTTTGCTGATTGGTCTATACAAAAATGTGTTACTTCTAAACACTGTTATCTAGTACTTGCAAATGATAGCGAAATTAATAACTCAATCGTGTTTTTCTCTGATTTATGTTCTGGTTGTAACGAAGCTTATCCGCACAAGTCTGAAATCTTGTTACATAGCATTCCTAGTGACGGGATGATTGGTGAACAAGAAAATGCTTCATTAGAACATTGTCAAGAAATTATAGCAGGAGAAAAAACATGTATACAAACAAAATGGCAAAAAATTATAAAAGTATACCGTACTGGCTGTAAAGACTATGCCCTACTTGGATATCATTGTTGCGCAGTAGCAGAACTTGCATTAAACGCTATATCTGATGAAATATACTGTGAAAGCGACATTATAAATGAATATAAAAAGAAGAAAAAATGTTCGTGTATAATATTGTAAAGTATAATTATAATACTACTCACCATATGTTCTATTAATTGGAGTTGAAGAAAAGGAAGAGCTTTATGAAACATTGTATTCGTCTAAATGTATTGGTATTATTCTTAAGTGCCTCTTTTAATTCACATGCGATTGTTATACAGGTTGGTAGTTCATTTCATGGAATAGTTAATATTAACTATTCATTACTAGTGGTAAATGAAAAAAATTCAACTAAAATACTTACAGATAAAAGAACAATTAGTGCTGCAAGTGCAACAACCTTTTACGAAGAATGCTGCTTTTGTTTGTGCTGGCCAAAAACAAAAATCATCCATAGTGTTTTTCATGATGCTGGTGAAATAGTGTATTTTGGCTCCTCTAATACAAGCAAAGAATATATTTTAGTAATAGAAAGTGTAGCTTCTGGATTAAATGGAATAGATATTAAACATCAATTTAGCTTGCCAATGGATATTTCACAAATAAATATTAATATTGATGCAAATATGAATCTAGACATTTCAAGAGGTGCTTGATGGCCGTTTTAAGCAGAATTTTTATTTATGCCCATATGCATTATTATCATCCGTGCCGTAAAACTCCTTCCTTCAGGCGGGGGATATAAGGCACTCGCTAATTAGGCGTCTCTTGAGATCTGATATATTCTTTGATGATCTCTAAAGGTGCGCCACCACAACTGCCAGAAAAATAACTGGGAGACCATAAAGCATTACCCCAATAATATTTTTCTAATTCAGGAAAATGGGTTTTTAAATATCTGCTAGATACCCCTTTCAAGCTATTCACTAATTTAGACACAGATATTTTAGGTGGGTAATGAACCAATAGGTGTACATGATTTTTTTCACCATCAAATTCTACTAGTTCAGATTCAAAATCGCTGGCAACATCTTCAAATACTTCTTTCATGAAATCTAGAATATTTTTAGTAAATATTCTCTTGCGATATTTCGTAACAA
>PIVX01000551.1 GCA_003353785.1 Gammaproteobacteria bacterium
GCATCGCCATCATCACCACAACAACATAAAAATTGGAAAAAAAAAGAAAAAAATGAAGGAAAGGATAGCGGTCTGGCAGACCGCGAATTAAATGGAAAAATTGAAAAAAGAAAAAAGAAAAAAGAAAAAAAAGGAATTTGGAAAGAAAGGATTTGGGGTCGTGGATCACCACGCATTGGATGAAAAAATTGGGGAAAAAAAGAAAAAAAAAGAAAAAATGGATTGGATGATGATGATGATGATGATGAGCTAGTGCATGCCCATCATCATAATTATACGCTGTAGTTTATGTTTATTTTTTTATTTTTTTATTGTTAGAAACGAATAAATGTTTTTTTGTGTGCAAGGAGAGATATCTGACAGTTAACTGTCAGATAAACATAAACAAAAACAAAAACAATAAATTTAAATTATGATGATGGGCATGCACTAGCTCATCATCATCATCCAATCCATTTTTTCTTTTTTTTTCTTTTTTTCCCCAATTTTTTCATCCAATGCGTGGTGATCCACGACCCCAAATTCCTTTTTTTCTTTTTTCTTTTTTCTTTTTTCAATTTTTCCATTTAATTCGCGGTCTGCCAGACCGCTATCCTTTCCTTCATTTTTTTCTTTTTTTTTCCAATTCTTATGTTGTTGTGGTGATGATGGCGATGCACTGTGCCATCATC
>PIVX01000552.1 GCA_003353785.1 Gammaproteobacteria bacterium
TTTTATTTATTCACGGTGGGAAATAAAAAATCCGGTTTTTTCAGTATATTCCGATATTGAGCAGTGTTTCCCGAGCATTCCATATGATATATTATTGCGGAGATTAAAGAAATATTATCAGTTTCCTGATAACGTTATTAATGTTATTCGTGATTTGTTCAGCAATGTGTGGAAAGTAGTTATTGTTAATGGTGTTCGTTCGGAATGGTTCCTACAATTAAGGTCAATACCGGTTTCAGGGGTTGTGCTTTTGTGTGATTGAGGTGTGATTATCACACTGTGATTTGTTTGTGTGATTAGTGTTATTGTTAATCTGTTGGGATTTGTGTGATTGAGGTGTGATTCTTATTATTATTGTTGGTATTTGTGTGATTTGATTGGTTTGGTGTGATTCGTGGGATCGTTGGATCTGTGGTGGGATTCGTGTAATTGTTAATCTGTAGGGATTCGTGGGATTCGTGGGATTGGTGTGATTTGTGTGATTTGTGTGATTAGTGTGACTAGTGTGATTAGTGTGATTTGTGTGGTTGATTTTGCTACGTATTTGATTAGTTTGGTGGGATTGTTATTATTTTGGCGGATTGTTGGGCTTGATGGCGATTCCATTAAAGAGTTACCCCTGCCCTCTTTTTGGTATCCACCCACAGCCACCCCTTCTACGCCATATGTG
>PIVX01000553.1 GCA_003353785.1 Gammaproteobacteria bacterium
CATACATACATACATACATACATACATACATACATACATACATACATACATACATACATACATACATACATACATACAGTCGCCCCTCCATAAGTGCACCTTCCATAACTGCATCACCTCTACAAGTGCATCACTTTTTTTGCGACCGCCAAAAGTCCTATGCTTTAACATTAGAGCCAACCTCCATAACTGCATCACCTCCATAAGTGCATAGTGCATCACCTGAGTGTCTACGAACCTATGCCATAACACCTCTATAACTGCATCACCTCCATAAGTGCATCGCTATAACCATAAGTGCATCGCGAAAAACAGATTTTACGGACTCTCAGTCACTCTATCTACTGCGAAAAACTTTTTGCACATTTTTATCTAACATAGATTGGAAATAATTTTAGGTAGAAACATGCAAAATCGGATGTTTTGATAGTGAAATTGAGTAAGAATGCTTAAAATAGAACAGATTATCATATACACACTAAAAATAGCCCAATTGTTGGCTTTTAATAGGTTCTGAGGTGATTATTGTATGTAACCATAAGTGCATCACCTCCATAAGTGCATCGGGAAATTTGCGACCGTGGGTGATGCACTTATGGAGGGACGACTGTAAACCATTTCAAATTCCAGTTGCAATACTAATGGCACAGCCAATATTTGCATATCACGG
>PIVX01000554.1 GCA_003353785.1 Gammaproteobacteria bacterium
CTAGGTTATCGGGGTCTGGGAGTCCGAATCTGTCATTATTATTTTTCAACGAAGCTTGCATTAGCGGCTAACATGTGTTAGCATCAGGCTTTAACTCCATAACTCGGGCTACATAAAAGATATCGACGCGAATTTTTGTTTAGGGTTACCCTAGGGTCAACCCAACTCCCAACGCAAAATTCGCTATCCCAAATCGCCGATTCGCGGGGTCCCGGAGTGAAACGGAAATGGCTATAAAACCCTTAATAATTAACGGATTGAGCTGAAATTTGTTTTGGGGGTACTGGGGATGTACACAAACACATCGCACTTATTGGTTTGGTCCAACGATTCCCGAATCGACGATTCGCGGGGTCCGGAAGTAAAACTGGAATCGTCATAAAACCTTTAGTATTGGTCGGATTGAACTGATATTTGTTTTGCAGGTACCGGGTACGTATTCGAACCCAACGCACTTGTCGATTTTGATCCGACGATTCCCGAATCGGCGAATCGCGGGGTCCCCGAGTAAAACAAAAATAGTTATAACACCCTCAGTATTGATCGGATTTAGCTGAAATTTGTTTCGGGTATACCCGACACATATACAAACTCAGCTTAATGTTAACTTAACGGTCCGACGATTCCGATAAATGACTATAAAACCCTAAATAATGGTCGATGGAGCTGA
>PIVX01000555.1 GCA_003353785.1 Gammaproteobacteria bacterium
CAACATCCATAAATGTTGGGATCTCCTCCCGGAGGGCCCATCCCTAAAGCTCCTCCAGTCCTTAGAATCACACATGCCGGGTTATCTCACGGTCAGAGGAGAACTGTAAAAAGCACAGCACTCATTAAAATTAAAACTATACGTGTATAAGAAGAAGCCCTTGAGTCTATTTCTCTGTTCACCTCTCTCCCACTATAAAGAAAAAGAACAGGTAGAATTAGAGCAACCGTCCTTATAAAAGGAAGAAGATAGTGAGGTATTAAGAAACAGGATCAGGTAGGGCTATTAACTACGAGTCTCACTCAAACTACACTGACTCCCTCTACTCAGGACAGGATTTTTAGTAAGAATCAAGAGAAGTACGCCCATCAAATTGGTAAATGTCTTCAAGAAGAAATGGAGCCAAAGAAGATTTTCCTTATAAGAAGGAAAAACAGAATTGTCCTTTTACTCTCCACTTTTCAGAGGGGCGGTCTCTTCGAAGCCAATCCTCAAAACAGGAAAATATATACGTAAATAAAGCATAAACTAATTATATTTAAGCAAAAGGACTGAATTCATCATGCTCTTATTTCTCTTATAATATAATTTATTCTGAAAAAAGAAACACTTAAATCTCTCACATAAAATATTACTAGAACATAGCCCGTAAAGACCTGCCTAATAACAG
>PIVX01000556.1 GCA_003353785.1 Gammaproteobacteria bacterium
TCTTTTCCTATGGTTAATATGCTAATTAGATGCCTATACTTTGTGTGTAAATAAATACAGTAATCTTGGGTCCTGGCACGAAAACTACTTTGCGTGTAATCTGTGACGTCACAGTGGTGACCCCAAACCCTATGGTTAATATGCTACTTAGGGTGCCTATACTTTGCGTGTAAATAAATACAGTAATCTTGGGTCCTGGCACGAAAAGACGAAATAGTCATAACTCAGCCAATAATAATCGGTTGGAGCTGAAATTAAAAACTCAAAAATTCGAAATTTTCGATTTCGGACCAATAATTTTGAAATTCATGCGCCAGGCAACCACTATTTCATGCACCAGGCAACCACTATTTCATGCGCCAGGCAACCACTATTATGCAGCCACTTAATATGCTAATTAGGGTGCCTATACTTTGTGTGTAAATAAATACAGTAATCTGGGGTCCTGGCGCATGAAATAGTGGTTGCCTGGTGCATGAAATAGTGGTTGCCTGGCGCATGAATTTCAAAAATATTGTTCCGAAATCGAAAATTTCGAATTTTTGAGTTTTTAATTTCAGCTCCAACCGATTATTATTGGCTGAGTTATGACTATTTCGTCTTTTCGTGCCAGGACCCCAAGATTACTGTATTTATTTACACACAAAGTATAGGCACCCTAATTAGCA
>PIVX01000101.1 GCA_003353785.1 Gammaproteobacteria bacterium
TTAAAAAATATATTGATAAAATATTTTTATAATATATTAATGCTAATATATTTAAAAAAAAAAAAAATTAGCAGTATAATATAGCAGTATAATATATATATTAGTACTAATATGCGTATCTCTTATCGGGAACACTACTGTATTAGCTATATATTATCAAATTTTTAAACTTAACTTGGGCATGATTTTGAAGGGAAAACTGACACCTTCACCTTAGGCTAACTTGGACCACATTCCTCTTAGGGTTTGGTTCAAATAAATCTCGACCAACATTGTCACCAAGTCCCGTCATAAATAAATCTCGACCACCATGTCACCAGCGGTCGCCCGGGATAAACCTCAACCAACATTGTCACCAAGTCCCCTTTAGAAATAAATATATGAGTACCCGCCACCCGCCACCCGCCACCAATTTTAGAATTAATTTTTTTTTTTGTAAAAAAACGTAATATGGGCATGCAGTTGCTGGGAAAACTGTCGCGGCGTCATAGGTACCCTATGATCAAATCGATCTCTTAGTTTAGGCGATAGCCCTACAGCTATTCGGTCCAGACAAAAAAATCATATATTAAATACTTTGCAGGTAGTAATGAAGTAGCTCTGTACAACTAGTCACGATATGCCTGGAGAAAGCAGATGGACCACCAGTATCAACTACTCGCATAAATATAGTATTTAAGGGGTGCCACTAACACTATTACCGTTTGCAGAACAGGGACAGCAAATCAGACGGGTCACCCATGGTACATTAGCTATACGCAGTTTTCTAGTTGAGTAACTAAAAAAAAACTAACTTTTTAATATATGATCAAATGTCGAACTCCTACTATGATCAAATGTCGAACATTTTCAACGACATTTTTCAGTCGAAGCAGGTAATTGTGGTTGTGAATCTATATATTTATGATTAAGGGAATTTGAAGTGAAGGATAATTAAGCGAATATGCGTAGATATTAACTGGCATGCACTAATTTGCGTTTATGTGAACTTTTGATTTGTGTCGTTTTGATTGGTATCTGTAACTTTGGCTTATTTCTAAAATAAATTAAATAATTTTTTAAAAGACTTTCTTGCTGACTAATGTCAGATTGAATTCAGTTACAGCAGTATTCCCATTACATAATAAATGATACAATTGTGGGGATCAAAAAGAAACGATGACAAAACGTAAAATGAGCGCTAAGGATCAATTACAGGGACAGCCACAACGCAAAAGTTATTTTTGTAATGTTTATATGATAATTATATACTGTTTATATACTAGTTATATACTATTTATATACTATATTATAAATATTATATTTATATATTATTTATATACGGGTTATATTATATTTACGATGAGGGAGAGGGAGATGATGGAGATGATGAGGAAGAGGAAGAGGAAAAGGAAGAAGAGGAAGATGGTGCGGATCAATTGCAGGAACAGCCACAACAAAAACAAAAAAGTTATTTTTGTAATATTTATATATTATTTATATATATTAATTATATATACTATAATATAAAGGACAAGCAGTTTTTTTTTCAGACGAAAAGAGCTTCTGTTGTAGGATATTTTGTAACATTCCATTATGCTGAGAAGAACAGTTTTTACTTGAACAACTCGGGATTCAAACATTTTGCAAAAAGTCCTTCAGGAAAAAAAGTTAAAGGCATTTGTCTATTGTATTTGCATGTGTTTTGTTCATGTTTGAGCAGCTGATATTATTTTAATTTGTTTACACGCATTTTCGCATAAAACACACACACATTCCATTTCTTTTTATCATTATTTTGTCCTTTGTGTAGACAACCCTTTCAAATTGGGCATCATCAACATTTACCAATCTCTTTTATCATTTGAACCATTTACACAAACACATTTCGTTGCATTTATCGCTGTTTATCGTAGAACAATAAGATGCCAACTCGATTAACAGCAAAACAACAGAGAGCCAATCAATAAACAATGTACAACCAAACAAAGGAATAAACGCGGTGGTTCACGGAAAAAAAGAAACCAGGGAGCAAACGAAAAGCAGATGTATTGGTGTGGCAAAAGAACAACAAAGATTATAATTCTTTCATTTTTTTCTTTAACAAACAATTGATATAGTCACTTATAGGTTAGTTATATAGCTATTTATTTATAGAACCCGGCGAAAAGTATGAACCGTTCGTATCGATGCTGTAAAGTGTGGCGTTTATTACATCGCAGCAAAGACACCAATTCTGATCATCACGGAACCTTACAGATGATATGAAAAAAAAAAAACAATAATGATGGGTCGCATGTATAATGATGAATTTTGAAGCAATTTCAAAAATTCTTGTCATATGAGAAACCGCAGTATCGGTGCTGTCATTAGTAAAAAAAAAAATCATTTTTTGTTGAATCATTTTTTGTCGTATCGAATAATATACCTCCGTACACCTGAATGCATAAATATCTTAATAATAGTTTATAGATAGATTATGACACTGTGTCAGCATACTAAGCGGAATATTCAGACAGGATACTTAATGATTCAACGCTCGAGCACTCAAAGGTGGCCTTTTGGCACAACACTGGGTAACCTCCCCCTGGTAAGAGGGTGCACGTGGGAAACTCTAGCATCTACTTTCATATAGTCATACATAGTCGAATATAAGCAACTCTAGTAACTAAGTAACTAACTAACTTGTCAAATGTATAGAAACGAAGTACTATATAACATGACACTTAGTAACACTTGTGGGATAAAATATATGTAGTCATATGAATATGATCACACCACC
>PIVX01000557.1 GCA_003353785.1 Gammaproteobacteria bacterium
CTCCACTTTTACTTTTGGGGAGCCGAAGCTCACTCTGCTTTCGCGAGTATATACGAAAGTTTGGAAAAGTGTGCTGAATGGTCGGTCAAAGTATTGCTCAATTTGGAATCGTTGTCACTCGGTGATATTGGTTTGGACGATTTTGAACAAGCTACAGAAGGATTTGACAGAAATGATGAACATTTATATAAAACAGTTATTGACCAAGTAAGGGATTTTTTGTTTCAACGTGAAAAATAGTTATGGACTAGAGGTGCAGCAATATATTGGTTTTAGGGCTGGACCAATATCGAAAAAATACAATAACCCAATAACAATAACAATAACAATAATTGACCCCAATAATCCCCCAATAACCAATAATATAGAAAAATGCTTTGTTTTCTGCAAAAAGTCGTTTTTTCATGATGAAATTAGTGCTAAAAATGCACTAATCACATTTTGGTTTAAGAATAATCACTTTTTGCTTATCATTTCGCCATATTCTGAATTCTTGAAAACCGATGATAATTTTTGACCTCGAACAATCAACAATTTTGTCCAATTTTCGGAATTTTTCTCGAGAAAAAGTGCTATTTTTATTGGGTTTTATTATTGGGTTCAAAACCCAATAACAGTAACAATAACAATATCGCGAAAAACACCCAATAACCCAATAAGCCAATAAC
>PIVX01000558.1 GCA_003353785.1 Gammaproteobacteria bacterium
TTGTATGGTATGATCCAGGAACTGGGGAAGAATATTTGGTTAATCAAGAAGATGGGAATGTTGATGTGATCAGGATTGAGGAAAGATTAGCAGCCACATTGGAAACACCAATTGGAAAGGATTTATTGAAAACAAATGCCACCATTCAACATCGATGTGAAAAGCTGAAAAGACAAGAACAGCTAGATTTGAGATTGGGGGAACCACCAGCGAAAAGAAAGGTGACAATGGTTGTACCGGAAGTGACTACCTATGGAGGAAAAACATTCCAATGTAAACTTCGTCATACGGTCTACATTCCACCAGAAGGACAGCGACCTGTCAAGGTGATTGTAGATCATAAAATTGAAACCAAAGACGAATTTCTATTTACACCAGATGAAGGGTTGAGTGAATATTGGGTTGCAGCACCAATGTCTTTGTTGAGAGCTCACAAGAAGAATGTCGTGAAGATTATGGTTGATAACCCTTCGACCATTTCGATTCGATTGGACAAGGATTTGGTATTGGGGACACTAGAACCTTATCAAGCTGTGGATGTCACAGAAGGAGCTCAGGGTGAACTTGATACTGAAATGTTGGCCACTATGACGATTGAAGTGAAAAGACAGTTGAAGGAAGCAATTACAACACCAGAAAAAGTAGTCAATCGAGAAGACCGATTATT
>PIVX01000559.1 GCA_003353785.1 Gammaproteobacteria bacterium
ATATTGATCCATTACATTATAATATTGATGGTAATACGCCATTATCTGTGCATCATTTACATTCTGTGATTTTATATTGTGACTTCACAGCTTTTTGTACCGATTTCTCTCATCCACATTCAGACCAATTTATAATAATGCTAAATTAAAAAAAAATAAAGCCAGAAATTCAAAATATCATTTTATCGCTAAATATTTAAGGGAATTAGTACAATATTATGGGATTAGAGGACGTGGTAAGAAGGGAGAATATGGTCCATTTTTTACGGGTATGTCCATATTAATGAATATCCCATCATTTGCAATCAGATTAAATGGACCAAATTCAACCAGCAAATATAAAGAAATTGCGATGAGATTTACTGATGAAAAAAAAGGAATGATTATTAAATTAAATAATAAATCATATTATGGTCAATTCGAAGTTTTTTTGGACTGTAGCTGGCTGAGTAGTTTCCCGGAGGAGGAAGAACGTTTAATATTTGGTGGAAGATTTCGATTAGAGATTGTAACCATAATTGTTATGCAAACAAAAAATAATTATAAACTGCATATGCGTGCTTATTATTTATTTGATGCCATGATTACGGGACAAGGACTTAGAAATATTGGAAATGTCAGTAATGTGGATGCAGATATTCTTGATTTATCCATTAATAATTATTTA
>PIVX01000102.1 GCA_003353785.1 Gammaproteobacteria bacterium
ACAGCAGCTAAAAAGAAAGTAACAGTCAAGAAATCAACTAAGAAAAAGGCTGTAGCAAAAAAAGAAACAACAACTGAAGCAATTGTAAAAGCAGCTTAATAAGGTAAAAAATGAACCAAAATAAAATATATGTAAGTAGTTTATCGTATGATACTAAAGAGAATGATCTTGAAAACCATTTTAATGAATTTGGCAGTATCAATGATGTAAAATTAATTCTTGACCGTGATACAGGTCGCTCTAGAGGTTTCGCTTTTATTGAATTTGATTCTCCATCTTCAGCAGAAAAAGCATTAAAGAGTGATGGAGTTGAATTTATGGGTAGAAGTATTCAGGTCACTATCGCTCGTGACAAAAAAAGATAATGTATGACTGTAGTAATTCAAAATGGTTAAAGATTCTGAAATAGCGGAGCTGGAACAAGATTCGGACTCAATTTTGACAGAACCAAAATTTATATTTTTAAAAATCCATTTGCTTACTTTCTAAAAAAGCGAGCGCATTATCAATCGCAAAAACAATTTTCTTAAACCCTGGTACGGAACAATTAGGATTATAAATATAGTGATCTATTCCTGTGGCTGTAAGCTCTAATATTACCTCGGACTCTCCAGAAGTTATGTTTACAACAAATTTACGGGAAACAATATTATTTCTGCTTCCAAAGTCTTTTACGGGGGCATACTCGCAAGTAACAAGATATTTATTTATAATATTATCATTCATATGGAAATTCAGATTTACAGTATATGGAGCCCCCGGCTTGATTGTTGCAGGGACAATGTGTTTATTATCTGGTATAAGCTTGTTGGTTTTATTATCTCTTATATCACATCCAAAAAAAATTACATTAGAAGTATTGTTTCGTATGATGAGCTTACCAGCTTGTGAATTCATACTTATAGCCGATAAAAAAATAATTCCACATATAGATAAATGATTTTTCATAAAATTTTCCTTTTTAAGTTATAATTAAATATTGTTAATTTTTTTATGATAATAATATCTCTTATTTAATTAAATGTCTTCTTTCACAGCTAAATATAGTAAAATTATTTACGAGGAAAATTCCAAGCTAAAAGAACAGTTACTTAATAATTATTCCCACTAGGATAATTAAATTGTTAATTTTATTATCATTTCATATTATAATTTCAAATATTAAGTTCAAATTAAATCCAATAAAGTGTTTATTTGACAAAATATGTGAAATAATGTACACTTCTGTTGAAGGATATTATTGTGGTGCTTTTGAAGGAAAGAAAACCTGTATTAGTGTACAGACGTAATATTTTGGACGGACGGTAAATAAACATTTCACAAATATCCTCAAGAGGTATTATGAGGCCTGTTTTTATACGTTCACATGTGCTAGCTATTATGTGCTTAAGCTTTAGTAGCGGGCTACCATTTATGCTTTTAGTATACACTCTTCCAGTTTGGTTAAAGGATATTAACTGTAGTATTACAAGCATTGGTAGCATGTTTTTAATTAGCTTACCCTATAGTTTAAAATTTTTATGGGCACCCATCATAGATCAGTGTTCTATCCCAATACTCACAAAATTTATGGGGCAGAGAAGATCGTGGGCAGTTGTATCACAACTTCTATTATTTCTTTCTATTTTGTGTCTGGCTTTTTCTAAACCAGAATCAAATCTTTATATAACTGCGGTAACTGCTTTCATTGTAGCTTTTTTTGCGGCAACACAAGATATTGTATTAGATGCTTATAGAATTGAACGCTTAACTCAAGCTGAACTGGGGCAAGGAGTAGCTATGTCCGCCTTTGGATTTAAATTAGGGATGTTAATTTCTTCTTCTGGCAGTTTATATCTAGCAACAATATATGATTGGTCAATGGTATATACTTTAATGGCAACTTTGGGGTTGTTTGGCCCATTAATGATCCTTTTTGTTAAAGAGCCAGATTGCCAAAAAAACAATCCCGACCTAGATAATTTATACGAGATCCCTAAATCTGGAGTAATAATAGGATATTTATGGCAAGTAATTAAGTATTTTGGACATATTACTCGTCATAATAATTGGCAATATATTATTTTATTTATTTTCTTATTTAAGATCAGCGATACGATCCCAAATACAATAAGTACAATTTTTTTCATGGATTTAGGATTTGATAAAATACAATTAGGTAGTGCAAAAACAGTGGGATTATTCCTAATGATGATGGGTAGCTTAGTTGGTGGAATATTAATGTCTAGATTTACTTTATTAAAAGCAATCTTAATAGGAAGTGGATTACAATTTAGTTCGCTAATTTTATTATATTTACTCAGTTTTTTTGGTTGTAACGCAGATAACTCTAATATATTGATTATTATTCAAGGAGTACAATCTTTTACTTGTGGAATGGCTAATGTGGCTTTTACAACATATCTTTCCAGTTTGTGTTTAGGAGGATTTACTGCAACCCAATTCGCAGTAATATATTCTTTTAGCTCGATGGCTAGAATAGTTATAGCTTCCATATCAGGTTGGGTTTTAGCTTATTTAGAATGGAATATTTTCTTTTTATATGCAACAATCTTAAGTATTTTAGTTATCATACCAATTACTATTCTTCAAAGAGCAAAACAAGAAAATGTTGCTCCTGCATGACATAATCAAAAATATTATCTATTTTTATTCTAGCTCACTGGCAATGGTATACAGGTTGATAATAGCAACAGTGATGCTGGATATAAAATTTCCATTATCTACAATGGCCTATGTTATATCTCCATT
>PIVX01000560.1 GCA_003353785.1 Gammaproteobacteria bacterium
AAAAAGATAAGAAATATCAAAGCTTAACTAAATTACAACAAAAAATGACCCTACTGCCAGTTAGAGACATCGATATTGTCTCAGAAGTTATTGAGCCTGAGGTAAAGATATTTGAGAATGAAAGGAAAGGGAAAGTAATTTATATAATTAATGCTGCAAAAGAGCAATTGCAAGATAAAAATGTAACTATTACAGGTGACAATATAATTTATGTAACAGATGATAATATGCATGAAGAAATTTCTTTGCTTTCAAATGAAGATTTCAATAATGCTATCTTTGTCAGTCAAGACAGTGTTTTTCATAAACTCAAGGAAACTACAAGCTTTCAAGAGACACAAAGATTAGCTGAGGCACAAAGATTAAAGAAAGTTAAGAGTGTAATAAATAAGCATCTACGGAATAGGCCAAATCGCCTAGAATTAATTTCTCGTAAGATATTACTGCCAGAAAACGAGAAGGAAACTACAAGCTTTCAAGAGACACAAAGATTAGAGAAAGTTAAGAGTGTAATAAATAAGCATCTACGGAATAGGCCAAATCGCCTAGAATTAATTTCTCGTAAGATATTACTGCCAGAAAACGAGCTTGAAGGTCTACTCACTCAATATTTTAGCGATAATATAACACTTGCTGAAGAACTAGATTTAGCTGTTGAAATAAAT
>PIVX01000561.1 GCA_003353785.1 Gammaproteobacteria bacterium
TATTCTGCAACTTTTGGCATATTTCGATTTTTTGTTACGACACACCATCTACCATTTATATCCATTTTTGATGTAAAATTTGCTCCATTTTGACATTTAATTAATTTCCAAAAAAAAAACAAAAAAACTTTGGCTCTGTTTCTGAGATGGCACGACTCACAATGATACGTAAGCAAATCAAGAAATATGGTGAGCATAAATTAGATAAATACTATTATGTGTCAAGAGGAAAAAGAAAATATAAGAAACACGTTACGCACACCGCATATATTAAATTAACTGCTGAATTAATACTTAAACGCCTAAAGATGAGCAAAAATGTTTAGAATTTTTCAAACTGAAGAAGTTCAATTATATCTATCTGACAAGTAAGGACAAGGAAAGTTTAGAAGTTATGATTGAAGAACAAGTTTATGCGGTAAGAGTCGATATTAAGTGGATGTTATTGAATAAAGGCAATGTCGAAGATCTGTGATACACTGACTTAAGACTCGGTAATCGTATCATTGCAGCAAGATCATGTTATGCACAAACGGAATGTCGCTGTTCTTACTTTTATGGAGATATTAACAGCGAAGCATCGGAACAGAAAAATGATTTTAGATCACTCACACTGTGCCTGGCCAAACCCATACATCATGCATTCATCATAGATCACTCACA
>PIVX01000562.1 GCA_003353785.1 Gammaproteobacteria bacterium
CAAGTACAAACTGAGAATTTATCATTAAACACTGAGTTACAAGAAAAATATTAATCATCCATATATATATCCTCCAATGTTTTACAATATTCATTAAAAAGCTTTGTTCCTATTTTTGTAAATAATTTCCTAAACTTTGCAAACAACATTTCATAATTATCACTACCATATTCTGAATTGGCTTCAGGTAACATAGACCTAATCCAAATAACTTCAGTGTGAATTGTTTTTTTAAGAATTATTTTCATATTTTTTTCATATTTTGCACTTGAAACGTTACCATTATTTCTTCTGTCATTAGTAATTCATTTGCTTTGCAAGATATTACAATAAATATTACATACATTGCTAAATGTATTGCATGTTTATAATGTCGCGTTAAAACACATTTTATTGTTTTACTGCATTCTACCACCAACTCAAGAATTTCACGACTTTGAGTTTTAAAAAATGTTGGTAATAGTACCTTTTTTAATACTTCTGACGTATTCTTATTCGCAGAGTCACCAGTCTTTATATTATTCAAATATATTTCAATCACTAAACATTGTCAAATATACCCATTCTGTCTTCAATTGACTTCCAAAGTTTCCTTGATACAGTTACATCAGTAGCTACCATGGCATTATTACCTGCCTCTTTAAGTACATATTTTATATTT
>PIVX01000103.1 GCA_003353785.1 Gammaproteobacteria bacterium
ACTGGTGGTGGTTTAATTCAAATTGGGATAGATGATTTAACCAGTGAGATCCCTAGGCTTGCTGATACTAGTTACATCGGCAGTATTGCTGTATTAAAAGCTAATGCAAATATCTTAGGCGATGGTGGTAAGATTTATATATGGTCAAATACCAAGACTGATGTTCATGGTTCATTTGAAGCTAAGGGCGGCATATTAGGAGGAGATGGTGGTTTTATTGAAACTTCATCTAATAGATTGATTAAGCTTGGTGATATATCAATTAATACTATAAGTCCTCTTGGTGGTAGAGGCACTTGGCTAATTGACCCTCTAGATGATATTACGTTTGATGGAGGCATGGCTTCTCCTTATAACGATTCTTCAGTTATTAGTGATGTTTTACAAGGTGGTACGGATGTAGAGTTATTTTCAGAAGATGGCATAGAATTTATGGGAGCTACAGTGCAATGGACATCAGATAGTGTTTTCTCAATAATAGCTGCAGAAGGAGATATCTTAATAGATGCAACTAGTATTATTAGTAACACTATTCTTACTGTTATTGGAGATGGCACATTTAGAGTTGATGCATTAGGTGAGATTAATGCTCTTGGTATCGTAGATGTGCATCGATTTGAATTATTATCAGGAGAATGGAACCAGAGTGTGGAGGAAAATGATGATTTAACAGTTTTACCAAGCTTCAGCGCTAGGGATTTTGCTGTATTAACTGGATTTTTTGGTGAAAGTACATTCAAGAGGTTTGCAGGCGGAGATGGAGATAGCTCAAGCGTAGCCGGAGCTTATCAAATTAAAGATGTATATGGATTACAGGGAATAGATTCACCATCTAATGCATTGTTAGATAAAGATTATGTACTAATTGATGATATTGAGGCATTAACTACTAGTAATTGGAATAATGGTGATGGGTTTGATCCAATAGGCAATAGTACAAACAAATTTACAGGAACAATAGATGGTACTAATGGTTTGGATGTATTTGTAATTTCAGATTTATTCATTGACAGATCTTCTGAAAATCATGTTGGCTTATTTAGTTATATTGATGGTTCACTTGTTGTAGGAAATAGTATCAGTAATTTAGGCTTAAAAGATGTCGAGATTACTGGCTATGATTTCATAGGTGGATTAGTTGGTAGAGCTAACGATTTAAATATTGCTAATGTATATGCAAAAATTAATATAAATGCTCATCGTCATGTAGGTGGCTTCGTTGGTCACACGCAGAATAATTCTTCTATAACTAATAGTTACACTATGGGAAATATAAATAGTAGCTCTTCATCTGGAGGGTTAGTTGGAAATTCTAGGGGGTTAAGTATTACTAATAGCTACTCGACAATGAATATAACTCTCGATAGTGGTTTTGGAGGAGGTATTGTTGGAAACATTGATTTAGGAAATATCATCAATAGTTATTTCGCAGGAAATTTAGTGGGCAGTTCGTTTATGGGGGGATTAGCTGGTGGAGCTGATAGTACAAACATTACAAATAGTTACAATCTAGCTAATATAACTGGGTATAGTTCTGGAGGAATAGTCGGTTTTGATGTTTCTGCAACATATACCAATGTTTATAGTATAGGAAAAGTAACTGGTAGTGACTCTGGAGGTTTAGCTGGGTTCTATCAAGGAGGACCATTTATCAATAGCTATTGGAACGTAGAGACCTCAGGCCTTACCAATGGAACTAGATTTGGAACAGTTTCTGGTATGACCGGCAAAACCACCATTGAAATGATGAATCAATCAACTTATGGTAGTTGGAATTTTGCAACAATATGGGGTATAAATGAAGATCTATCATTCCCATATCATCAATGGAGATATCCAGCAACACCAGTAGCTATATCAGGTAAAGCATATTCGACAATTGATGATACTACGGCAGCAGTTGATGAATCTATAAATATTGATTATGGGGGAAATATTTTAGTTGGTACTGCAACATACGCTGATGGGTTTTATTATGGTTTAATTGAGAATGGAGTAATAACTTCTGATGATTATATAATATCATATGAAACAACCGGTTTAGTCTCAGGCCAAAACATATCTCAACCAGATGTTGGAAGTGGTGGAATAATTAATGTTGATATATTTAAGAATACTTTAGGAATTAGTAGCTACACTAACTTATTTTCTCATTCACAATTATATGTTCTAACAGCTAATTCTATTTTATTATCCCAAGGAGTAGCTAATGAAGTTATTATAGGAGAAGATATAAATCTATTAATTTCAAATAATATAACCTATAGATTTGATGTGAATGGAGAATTATCATTAAATGGAGGAGATATAACCTTTAATGGTCCAGTTGAAGTCTTAACAGGAATTGAAGGTACAATTAATCAAAATGATGATGCTGATACAGCTTTCAATATCCTTGGCGGATTTAGTAGTAGTACTGGAACATTAACTGTTAATGGCGGTGCAGGAGACGATAGATTAACTGTAGATTTAGCAGGCACTACAATTTTACCATCATTAATCAATTACCATGGTAATGATGAAGATGATGATGGAGATGATTTAGTATTACAAAACAGTGGTTTATTCGACGATATCAGTTATGGTTATCTTAATGATAATGCTGGGGATATAATTCTTGAAAGTGATACAACATCAGCAATTGTTTATACCGGTTTAGAGCCAATCTTTGATTTTCTAATAGCAACAAATAAAACATTTAGCTTTAGTGATGTAGATCAAACAATTACTCT
>PIVX01000104.1 GCA_003353785.1 Gammaproteobacteria bacterium
TATGAAATACATTTGACTTGACAACAAGTAAGAGAAAACTGCAAAAAAAGAATGAGATCACATGGCTGAAATATATTTCACTTGACATCAAGAAAGAGAAAACTGCAAATTGAATGAGAGCACAAGTGTGAAATGCATTTGACTTGACATCAAGTAAGAGAAAACTGCAAAACGAGTGAGATCACATGGGTGAAATACACTTGACTTGACATCAAGTAAGAGAAAACTGTAAAAAGGAATGAGATCACAAGTGTGAAATACATTTGACTTGACATCAAGTAAGAGAAAACTGCAAAAAGGAATGAGATCACAAGTATGAAATACATTTGACTTGACAACAAGTAAGAGAAAACTGCAAAAGGAATGAGATCGCAAGTGTGAAACGCATTTGACTTGACATCAAGTAAGAGAAAACTGCAAAAGGAATGAGATCACAAGTGTGAAATGCATTTGACTTGACATCAAGTAAGAGAAAACTGCAAAAGGAATGAGATCACAACTGTGAAATGCATTTGACTTAACATCAAGTAAGAGAAAACTGCAAAAGAATTGAGAACACAACTGTGAAATGCATTTGACTTGACAACATGTAAGAGAAAGATGCAAAAGAAATGAGAGAACAAGTGTGAAATGCATCTGACTTGACATCAAGTAAGAGAAAACTGCAAAAGGAATGAGATCACATGGGGTAAAACGCATTTGACTTGACATCAAGTAAGAGAAAACTGCAAAAGGAATGAGATCACAAGAGTGAAATGTATTTGACTTGACAACAAGTAAGAGAAAGCTGCAAAAAGGAATGAGATCACAAGTGTGAAATGCATTTGACTTGACATACAGTAAGAGAAAACTGCAAAAGGATTGAGAACACAACTGTGAAATGCATTTGACTTGACAACATGTAAGAGAAAGATGCAAAAGAAATGAGATCACACGTGTGAAAATGCATTTGACTTGACATCAAGTAAGAGAAAACTGTAAAAGGAATGAGATCACAAGTGTGAAATGCATTTGGCTTAACAACAAGTAAGAGAAAACTGCAAAAAGAATGAGAACACACGTGTGAAATGCATATGGCTTGACATCAAGTAAGAGAAAACCGCAAAAAGGAATGAGATCACAAGTGTGAAATGTATTTGACTTGACAACAAGTAAGAGAAAACTGTAAAAGGAATGAGAACACAACTGTGAAATACATTTGACTTGACAACAAGTAAGAGAAAACTGCAAAAGGAATGAGACCACACCACAACTGTGAAATGCATTTGACTTGACAATAAGTAAGAGATAGATGCAAAAGAAATGAGATCACGTGGATGAAATGCATTTCACTTGACAAGTATAAGAAAACCACAAAAGGAATGAGATCACAATGGTGAAATACATTTGACTTGACATCAAGTAAGAGAAAACTACAAAAGGAATGAACTAGAAACTAGAAGTAAACTAAAGTAAGAGAGCAAACAACATAATCACAATACAAAACAAAGGTGACATAGACACAAGACCACACAGGATAGAGTCATGCAGGGTCCACATAATGTCTCCATACACTTCTCAGACAAAAAAAAACACAAGACAACGTAGAATACCTAGTTATGCAAGATCAAACAAAAACAAAAGCAATACATACACAAGACAACACAGGACAGAATGCCTGATCATGCAAGATCAAAGAAAAAGCAAAGGCAACGCAGAATACTTCATCACACAAGATCCAACAATAACAAAAGAAACTCATACGCAA
Source organism: Gammaproteobacteria bacterium (assembly GCA_003353785.1). Taxonomy (GTDB): domain Bacteria; phylum Pseudomonadota; class Gammaproteobacteria; order PIVX01; family PIVX01; genus PIVX01. The sequence continues at coordinate 1,748 of PIVX01000104.1, forward strand.
GACACACAAAATACCTAGTCATGCAAGTTCTAACAAAAAAAACAAAAACAACACGATCAAAAGCAAGATCAAACATCAACACAAGCAACACAAATTACTTAATCGTGCAGGATCAAACAACAACAACAGAAGCAACACATACACAAGACAACACATAGTACTTCGACAAGCAAGCAAGCAAGTTCAAACAACAACAAAAGAAACTCGCACACAAGACACACAGAGTACTTCATCATGTAAGATCAAACAACAACAAAAGAAACTCATACACAAGACACCCAGAGTACTTCGTCATGCAAGATCAAACTACAACAAAAGAAACTCATACACAAGACACCCAGAGTACTTCATCATGCAAGATCAAACAACAACACAGACAACACAGACACAAGACATCACAGTCATGCAAGATCATACAACAACAAAAGAAACACATACATAAGATGCACAGAATACTTTGTCATGCAGGATAAACATTGTTACCACATTCTTCTCCAACAAAAATGCCAACAACCTGGTCAAAAGAAAACACAACACACTAAAGCAAGAAGAATCAAACAGAAATGCACAGTCACAACACACACCAACTCATACAAAAATACAAGCATCACAGGTAGGCGCAAGAAATCAAAGAAGTCTGGGTAAAACAGACACGACAGACTCAGCAAAAATTTTATGCAAAATACAATATCACAAAACAAAGAATTTTTAGTCGCGCAGGGCAAACAGACAAACAAAGTCTCAAAATACACGCACTCAACATAACACAAGCAACACACAGAAGACAAACAAACTATGTGATGGTCACAAAGGGTAAGAATACCAGTGAGAAACCTATCAAAACCTATAGAAAATCTATAGAAGCATATCAAAACCTATAGAAAACATGTAGAGACCTATCAAAACCTATAGAAAACATGTAGAAACCTATCAAAACATATATAAAACCTGTAGAAACCTATCAAAACATATAGAAAACCTAT
>PIVX01000563.1 GCA_003353785.1 Gammaproteobacteria bacterium
TTAGTAATAGATATAGACAGACTACATTTATCTTCACTACTTAATAAACCAAAATTAAATCTTTGATATTTTATATTCTCAATTCTTTGCTGATCATAAGTTGAAACCTGTATTATCTTTTGTACTACTTCATTTGGAATATCTGGTTGAAAATTAGAATTGCGTTTAAAATATTGCACTAGTATAGGAAATTTTTCTTTTTCCAGAGTATTATCTTCCAAAATAACTTCAACATATTTTATATCACTGAATGTTATTTCTAATAATTCTGGAGTATCTAAGCTATAGATATCTTTCATTTCGTCATGCATGATTGTAACATTTTGGAGAGTACCAGAAGCTATGAGGCCTTGTTCCCCATACACGCTAACGGTAACCTTTGGTATAACTGCATTTGTCTCATTAGCAACATCTATTCTACCATTACCAGCAAAACAACTAATGCTCGTTAGTAGTATCAAAAATAAAAAAATTAACTTTTTCAACTCCAACCTCTATAAAATAAAAACAACCAATTATATTGTATAGCAATTTATAGTACATATATACAAAATTATCAGTAAATTTTAATTAGATTTCGTTGTCTTTTTCTTTGTGCTAGGAGCTTTCTTTTTGCTAGCTACCTTCTTCTTAGATGGTGCTGCTTTTACTGCTTTTTTT
>PIVX01000564.1 GCA_003353785.1 Gammaproteobacteria bacterium
ACTAGTCAACCCGTTCAGCTTCGCTGAACCATTTATCCCGAAAATTTTATATTTGCTATTTATATTTCATAAATTCTGTATATTTGACCCGTTGCAATATGACTCATAAATTTAAAGATTGTCCGTTACGAACGCGTTTAGTATATTGGTTTTATTTATAATTCATAAACTTAATGATTGTCACTTACGAACCCAAAATACCGATATTTATCGATTTTCGAATTTTATCGATTTATCGAAATTTATCGATTTTCAATCGATAATCGATCGATAATTTAATCAATTCTTCGATCGCGGTTGACTCGCGAGACAATTACATTTTGATCGATGTAGGTGTCGAAGTGTATCGAAAAGGTTTCGAAAGTATCGAAATTTATCGATTTTTAATCGATAATTTAATCGATTTTTTGATCGCGTTTGATTCGGGACATTATTAGCTTTCGATGGATGTAGCTGTCGAAGTCGATGATTAACGTTTCGAAAGCATCGAAATTTATTGATTTTGAATCGATAATCGATTGATAATTTATTTGATTTTTTGATCGCATTTGATTCGGAACGTTATTAGCTTTCGATCGATGTAGCTATCGAAGCCAATGATTAACGTTTCAAAAATATCGAAATTTATCGATTTTCAATCGATAATCGATCGATAATTTA
>PIVX01000006.1:0-40000 GCA_003353785.1 Gammaproteobacteria bacterium
CATTAAGTGATAACCTTATTGAAGATACTGAGCATTATCGAGTAGAGATATCTAACCCTTCCATTGGTAGTGTAGATCTTTTATTTGATACCGTAGAAACTGATATCCTCGATCAAACAGAGCCAGTAATTGTTTATATTCAAGGTATTGAAGATGCTTTTGAAGGTGGTAATAACGGATTATTTACTGTAACTATGAATTCTGCACCATCTATAGATGTAGAAGTTAACTATATTATATATCCTTCATCTCAAGCTACAAGTATTGATATACAGCCATTAACAGGTACTGTTATTATACTTGCAGGAAACACTTCTGCTGATATAGATATATCCGCTATCGACGATGCCTTTGTTGAAGGAACTGAAATACTTACTTTAGTTTTAACAGGAACTAATCATCCCAATGTTATTGCCGACAATACACCTGCTGATATTAAAATATTTGATAATGACTATCCACCTCAAATAATTGTCGAAGATCCTGATTGTCTATATGGTAGTGTCGAACAAATAGATTTTGTCTTTGACGTACAAAACCCTATTAACGAAAGTAACCTTGATGAGGGAGTTAAAGTTCCAGATGCTATCGTTGATTCTAATGATCTGGGAAATATAACTACAAATAACTTAGGAAATCCCGAAAATTTATTCTCCCTTGAATATGATCATCATGTTACTGTAACATTTAATAGTGAAAGTGCCGGATTCAGAAATGCTATTGGTGTCGTCTTTATTAATGATAATGGTGATCTTATATCAAGCCAGATATTATTCCCTGATACCTCTGATGATGTATTATCTCCTGGTGATAGCGTTTCTATCATTCCAGATGGAGGGATTAGTGGAGATCCTCTAACTGCTGGAACTATGTTAGATATCTTTTTAATTCCAAATGGAGATCAAAACAATTTAATTGAAAATATCGATACATCAACTGGAACATTCGTATTACAACATGCCAATGGTTCTACTGTTAACATCGATGATACAACCATCAATGATATTCAACTAGTATTTAAATATGATAATAATGATCCAGATCTAGTAGTTGATAAAGATGTTTACTTCTCTGGATTAGAACAACTAAATCCAGATAATGTAGAGCATACTGTATATAGCGAGGCTGATCCTTCCATTAATAATGATTTGATTATTGGATTTGAAGATTTACCAGGTAATACTCAGCAAAGTAGTGATAGAGATTTTGAAGATGTTATATTTACTGTTATTGTTGAACCAACTGAAGTTAAAATAATTAACCCAACTTTAATATCTGATAATATCGAAATTATTGACGACAAAAATATTATCTCTCAATCAACTGTCACTATTACAAATTCAGTCCCAGGAGATCAACTTAATATTGATACAAATCAATTTACCATAAATGGTGCTGGAGACATAAATCAAGCTAATAGTCCTTTCAGCTTTACTGGAATCAATATTGACCTAAATCTCTTGGATACTAACCAACTAGTATTCACTGGCAATGTACATAAAGATATATATGAAGATGTCCTAGAGGCTATTACATTTGCCAATAATATTGATGCTGAAGCTAATACTTCTAGAAGCATTACATATACAGTTACTGATATTGATAATTTACAGAGCCAAATTGCTGAAATTGATTTCGAAGTATGCTGCTTAAATGCTCATGATGATATAGATTTCGTTACAGAAGGAGATATTGATGGTACAACTGGAAATGTTATTCTTGGTCTTGAGTATGATATTGATCCTACGGAAATCGGTAATCAAACAGAAGATACTCCTTCAGCTGAATTAGTACTAACAAATATTGAATCTGACAATGATTCTCAAGGTGTTGTTAATGGAAATGCTACTGTTATCTTCTCTAGTATTGGTGGACAACTAACTATATATGACGATGGCGATTATACATATATCCCTCCTACTGACGTCAATGCAAACTATATTGATAGTTTCACATACACTGTACAACTTCCTAATGGCTCCACTGATACTGCCAAGCTTGATATTAATATTAATAATATAGATAGTGCTATCTGGGATATCCAAGGCCAACCCACCGTCAATGAAGGTGATAATGCCACTTATACCGTTAACTTAAGTGGAATTTCATTAACTACAGGAGAAACTGCATCTGTTATCCTCAATACTCAAGATGGTGTTCCTATTATCGCCATTGAAGATACTGACTATGTTTCCATTGATGGTAATGTCTTAACTATCACAGGACCGAATACCAGCGCTAACTTCATTGTCGAAACAACTAACGATAACATCATTGAAGCAGATGAGAATTATCAAGTTACTATCTCTAGCCCTTCTATCGGTACTATCAACACCGGCATGGTTGAAACTGCTATTATCGATACAACAACCACTGATAATGCTATCTGGTCAATTGAACATGATCAAGCTGTTATCGAAGGTGATCAAGCTACATTTACCATTAATCTGTCAGGTGTTACCTTAGGAAACGGCGCAACTGCTTCAATAACTGTAAATACAGTTGATGGCATCATAATGTCTGCTACGGGTGGAGACGATTATGTTGAGATAAACAATCAAACTGTAATCATTACGGGTCCAAGTACAAGTGCCACAATCGCAGTACAAACTAACACGGATAATATTCAAGAACCTGTTGAATATTTTGAAGTACAGCTTTCTGCTCCTTCAATAGGAACTATTGATCTAAATAATGCAAAAGCTATTACAGCAATTATTGATCCTGATAACCCAATTGCAAGAAATGATAATTTAGAGTGCACTAATAATACAAGTATGGTGATATCCTTTAGTGATCTTTTAATAAATGACAGTGATCCTAATTCAGATCCTCTTACTATTACATCTGTCCAGAACGCTCTTAACGGTACAGTTCTTATTGATATTCCAAATGAAACTATAACTTTCATTCCGAATAACGGATATACAGGTAGTGCTAGCTTTGATTACACTATATCTGACGGAAATGGGGGAATTGATTCAGCTAATGTTAACCTATGTTTCTGCGATCCATTATTCTCTAAAAAAGCGTACTCTATTGGTGGACTAACAGACGGTGGTGAACATGTCAGTCACTTATATGAAATAGAACTAAGTACTGGGATAGCAACTGATCTAGGCGAAATATATTTCGGAGGAGGAGCTCGCGGAGTAGATGTTGAAGGCTTAGCAATAAATCCATTAGATGGAGATTTATATGGCATTATCCAGAGCACTTCGGGAACAGATAAAGATGGTTTATTTAAAATTGATACTAGTACTTTAACTCCAGGAGCTTCAAGTGTAGATGAAACCTACATTGGCGGAGACTTCTCTGCACTTAATACACTTGCAGGAGTGGTTTTTGATCTTGATGGAACATTATTTGTCGCAACAAAAGATGGTGGTACCACTGATTTGTATACTGTAGATCCATCAAATGGTGACAAAACTTTAGTCGGCAATACTGGTAAAGACATATCTGGATTAGCTGTAAATCCGATAAATAATACACTCTACGGTGTAGGTAAAGAAGGTAATGATACCTATATCTATGAAATAAATAAACTCACATCCTCAACAACTTCGTTCCTATTATCAAGTACTGCACTTACAAGTAGTAGCCAAATAGAGGGGATTTCATTTGATGAAGACGGGATCCTTTGGCTAATGGACAATATTGATGGTAAAGTATTTTCAACCATAGCATCAAGTGATAGTACTTGGAATATTAACCTGCAATCCACCACTCTTGATAACAGCACGCAAACTGGTGATGGTTTCGAATCATTAACAATTAAACCAAAAGAATTAGAGAGCAACTTAGTAATTCAGCAAGCAAATCGTGCTTATACTGTTGGTCAAGGAGATCTTCCGGAAGAAGGAGATAGTCATTATGGACACTACCATACCTTAACAGAAAGACATTTTATACAAATCAATCTTGAGACTGGTGAAACTGTTGATCTTGGGAGAATAAAATTGGGTAAAGGAACATATGCTATAGATGTAGAAGCACTATCTTATAATCAAATTGACCAACACTTCTATGGACTTGTACAAAGTACAGAAGGCAAAGATAAAGATGGTCTATTTAAAATAAACGCTAATACATTAGAGTATGATGATGATCAAGTCGATGCAACATTTATTGGTGGAGATTTTGATGATGGTTTCTTAGATACTAGTGCAGGAATGGCTTTCGATCAAAATGGAACATTGTTTTTTGCAGCACGTGATGATGACGGTGAAAGCGAGCTATTTACCATAAATTTATCAAACGGTGACCAAAACTCTATTGGTGAAATAGATCATATAATTGATAGTTTATCAATTAATCCATTAACTGATAAACTGTATGGAACAGATAGAACAGGTAGCGATACTCGTATTTTTGAGATAGACAAAAATACAGGAAATACTACTGAAATAACTATAACTGGTATTCCTGATAATTCCGAGATGGAAGGAGCATCTTTTGATAATGCAGGTAAAATGTGGCTAGTTGAAAATTTAACTGGTGATGTATATTCTGTTGATACATCAAACGAATCTGGCCCATGGAATGCAACATTAGAAGTTTCTACCGAATTAGGCAGAAATGACCAGACTGGAGATGGCTTCGAAACCTTAGCATTAATAAACACAGTCAATGAAGAATGTACTGATGTGCATAATGAAGAAACTAATCCTGGCTATCCACAAATGGATCCACTGTATGATCCTCTCCAAGAGCCATTTGAAAATCCTGGTGATAATATATAAGTAACAAGAAATCTACTTTGATAAATCTTGAATGATGGAAACTAGAGAAGTTGCAACCTGCTCTATAAGAGTTGGATTTTCTCCTTCAACCATCACTCTTATTAAAGACTCTGTGCCAGAAGCTCTAACCAGCAACCTACCAGAGTCTTGTAACTGTTTATTTAATTCACTAATATGAGCCTGTAATTTTTTAGAGCCGATAATTTCCCTAGGGTTATCAACTTCAACATTCCTAATAATATGTGGATATTTATTAAATCCTTTCTTGATAATACTTAAAGATTGTTGCTCAGCAACCATTGCTTCTAATACTTTGAGAGCAGAAATGATCCCATCTCCTGTCTCATTAAAATTTAAATTAACTATATGCCCAGAAGGCTCTCCCCCCAAAGACCATTTACGTTTTTCTAATTCTTCTATGACAAGCTTATCACCAACTCCGGCTCTAGAAAATTCAACATCCATTTCATTAAATTTTTGTTCAAGACCCAGATTAGACATAACCGTGCCAACAACACCTCCAAATAGATTACCATTTTTCTTATAATACTTAGCTATGATATAAAGTATATCATCTCCATCTAAAAGTTTGCCTTGCTCATCTACCAAAATAACTCTATCACCATCGCCATCAAGAGCAAGACCAAAATCTGCTTTCTCTTCCATGACTCTTTTTGCTAATAGAGCTGGTGACGTAGCCCCACAATTCTCATTAATATTAAAACCATCTGGCTCATTACTCATTACAATAAGCTCCGCTCCTAATTCGTTAAAAACGTCCGGAGCAACATGATACGTTGCTCCATTAGCACAGTCTAAAACAATTTTCATTTTTTTTAGAGAAAATTTTGTTGGAACAGTACTTTTACAAAACTCTACATACCTTCCCGCAGCATCAATTATCCTACTTGCTTTACCTAACTCATCTGATTCTACAGTTAATAATGGCTCATCTAACTCTTTCTCTATGGCTAATTCAACTTCATGAGATAATTTCCTACCAGCAGAAGTAAAAAATTTTATTCCATTATCATGAAACAAATTATGAGAGGCACTTATAACAATTCCAGCCTGCGCTCTAAATGTAGTCGTCAGATATGATATTGCTGGTGTTGGCATTGGCCCTAGCAAACTAATATCAACTCCTGCAGCAGAAAGACCTGCTTCTAAAGCTGATTCTAACATATAACCAGATATTCTAGTGTCTTTACCAACCAGAACTCTAGATTTACCATATTTTTCAGTAAGAACACGCCCAACTGCCCAACCAAGTTTGATAACAAATTCAGGATTTATCTGATTGCCTCCAACTTTGCCTCTAATACCATCTGTACCAAAAAATTTTGTTTGATTATTCATAAATTATTTATCCTTTGAACAATCTTAACAGCATCCACAGTTTCTTTTACATCATGAACACGCAGAATGCTTACTCCTTTAAGTGCCGCAATCACAGCTAAAGCTAAACTTCCAGGGACCCTATCTCTTAATTCCCTGTTAAGTACTCTGCCAATAGTTGATTTACGTGACATCCCTAATAATACAGGAACACCTAGATCATAAAAACTTTCAATTTCATTTACTACTTGTAGATTATGTGAATCAGATTTCCCAAAGCCAAATCCTGGATCTATCACTATATTTTGTTTATTGATCCCAGAACTTAAACAATCATCAATTCTTTCTTTTAACCAAAGCTTAATATTATTCGTAACATCAGAGTAATTATAACTTTGCTGCATTGTTCTTGGCTCACCATGCATATGCATTAAACAAACATTCACTTTATATTCAGCAACAATCTTCTTAGCTCCTGCTTTCCTAAGAGCATAAATATCATTCACAAAAGTTGCTCCTAGCTTGATAGCTTCGATCATAACTTCTGGTTTACTAGTATCTATGGAAACTGGAACACCAACTTCTTTAACTACTGCTTCAACTACAGGTAAAACTCTATCTAATTCTTCTGCAATAGAAATAGCTCCAGCTCCAGGTCTTGTTGACTCTCCACCAATGTCAACCCAAGAAGCACCTGCTTCTGACATTTGAACTGCATGACGTAATGCATCATCACAACGGTGATATTTGCCACCATCAAAAAAGGAATCTGGAGTAACATTCAAGATCCCCATAATTTCAGGAATAAAAAAATCCTTTTTCCCTATTGAACTAGTCATTTAATCACTTATTTTTTTTATTATCTATTTCTACTAATCTTTATCAGTAGATTTATCTTCATCGCGAAGCAAGTGGGTGTGATTATCCTTAGAATTTGTATCCTCCTGCTCGATATCCCAATCCTGCGGTTCCCTTACTTTACATCCTTCTATCACATCTTTAATCTGTTCACTATCAATAGTTTCATATTTTATAAGAGCTTTTGCCATAATATGTAACTTCTCAATATTACCTTTTAATATTTTCTCAGCATTTTTATAATTAATAGCAATTAAGTCAGATATTTCTTTATCAATAACTGAAGCTGTTGCATCAGAAAATTCTTTATGCTTAGTAACAGAATGTCCAAGAAAAACCTCCCCTTCATCCTCACCAAATGTCTGAGGTCCAAGTTTATTAGACAATCCCCATTTAGTAACCATGTTTCTGGCTATTTCTGTTGCTTTTTGAATATCATTAGACGCTCCTGTCGTTACTCCTCCTGCTCCAAATATCATTTCTTCTGCGACCCGCCCTCCAAACATAGCTGCTAATTGACTTTGTAAACGTTGTCGACTATAGCTGTAGCGATCTTCTTCCGGTAAAAACATTGTAACTCCAAGAGCACGTCCACGCGGAATAATAGTAACTTTATAAACAGGATCATGTTCTGGAGACATCAAACCAACAATAGCATGTCCAGCCTCATGGTATGCCGTCAGCTTCTTTTCATGCTCACTCATTACCATAGTTTTACGTTCTGTACCCATCAGAATTTTATCTTTAGCACTTTCTAGATCGCTCATAGAAACTTTTGTTTTATTAGCTTTAGCAGCAATTAGTGCTGCCTCATTAACTAAATTTGCTAAATCTGCACCTGAGAATCCTGGCGTCCCACGAGCAATAACAGATGCCTTTGCATCTTCAGCTACAGGTAATTTTTGCATGTGGACTCTTAAAATATGTTCTCGCCCTCTAATATCAGGAAGTGGAACCACAACTTGTCGATCAAATCTGCCAGGTCGCAACAATGCTGGATCTAAAACATCAGGTCTATTAGTTGCAGCAACAACAATTACTCCCTCTTTACCTTCGAAACCATCCATCTCAACCAATAATTGATTTAGCGTTTGTTCACGCTCATCATGCCCTCCACCAAGCCCAGCTCCTCTATGACGACCAACAGCGTCAATTTCATCAATAAATATAATACAAGGAGCTTGACGTTTAGCTTGCTCAAACATGTCCCTAACACGCGAAGCCCCCACACCAACAAACATCTCCACAAAATCTGAGCCTGATATCGTGAAAAAAGGAACTTTAGCTTCTCCTGCAATTGCCTTTGCCAATAAAGTTTTACCTGTCCCTGGAGAACCAACCATTAATACACCAGTTGGTAGTTTACCACCTAATTTTTGGAATTTACCTGGATCACGTAAATAATCTACTATTTCCTTTAATTCCTCTTTAGCCTCGTCTACTCCAGCAACATCAGCAAATGTTACCTTTACTTGATCTTCTCCTAACAGTCTAGCCCGACTCCGACCAAAAGACATTGCTCCTCTGCCACCACCGCCACCTTGCATTTGTCTCATGAAAAATACCCACACGGCTATCAGTAAGAACATAGGGAACCAATTAATAAACAAATGCATAAGTAAGCTTTGCTGTTGGGGAGGTTGCCCTGCCACATTAGCACCGGATTTCATAAGATCCTCAAGTAAAAACTGATCATGCATTGGCAGATAAGTAACAAACGGCTTATTATTTTTTAAGAAACCAGTAATTTCTCTATCTACTATTGTTACTGAGCTAATATCATTTTGTTTTAAAATCTTATAGAAGTCGCTATAATCTAGTTTTCTCACTTGATTAGCACTAGGATTAAAATTACTAAAAATAGAGAACAAAATAACTACTATAATTAACCAAAGCAATAAATTTCTCATCATATAGTTCAATTTACTATCCCCTTAGATACATATTAAATAACGGTAATAAATCATGTAATCAAATTACCATAATTTATTATACTAAAAATATCGATACTAGTCATTCTTAAAGCCAATTGCAAGTAAATACACTTCTATCGATCTTGCTCTAGACGCCATTGGTTTTTGAGATGACACTTTACAAAAAATTTTCCTAAGATTTCTAACCATTTCTTCAAACCCAGGCCCTTGCAATACCTTAACCAGTAAATTGCCATTGCATTTTAAAGTTTTCAATGCAAAGTCAATTACCTCCTCAACTAGCTGGATAGATTTTAACTGATCCACTTTTTTAATCCCGGTTGAATTTGGCAACATATCAGAAACAATGCAGTCAACACTGCTACATGGAAATAAATCCATTAGAGATTTATAAACATCTTCACTGGTAAAATCACCTTTGATAAAATCAACACCAGGAATTTCATCAAAATCTAATAGATCTACAGCAACTATTTTGCCTTCCCCATCCAAAATTTCCGCTATATATTGAGACCAACTACCCGGAGCAGAACCAAGTTCAACAATAGTACTATTTTTTTTTATTATTTTATATCTATTTTGTAGCTCTATTAATTTATAAACCGCACGAGAACGATATCCATCTTTTTGTGCTTTAACGACAAAAGGATCTGAGAAATGTTCCTTTAACCATCTTTTACTACTCTTAGTACGAACCATTTAAATCATCATACATACTCAACCTTAGAAACTTCGTATTCTACGACACCCTTTGGAGTATTCACTTCGACTATATCACCAACTTCTTTACCAATAAGAGCTCTAGCAATTGGAGAACTCACTGAAATCTTAAATTTTTTAATATCTGCCTCATCCTCACCAACAATCTGATATTTACACTCTTTTTTATTATCTAAATTAAATAATTGTGTTGTAGAACCAAAAATGATTTTACCATTATTATTGATTTTTGAAACATCAACAACATGTGCAAGTGATAATTTAGATTCTATCTCTTGAATACGCCCTTCAACAAACCCTTGTTGTTCACGTGCAGCATGATATTCAGCATTTTCCTTAAGATCGCCAAGTTCACGGGCTTCTCCTATTGCCTTAGATATTCTAGGCCTGTCCGTATTCTTTAATTGATTTAATTCTTCTCTTAGCCTTTCCATGCCATGACTTGTCATCGGGATTTTATTCATGATTAAATATCCTTGTACTCCTAAAAAAACAGTCTAAATTATAACTTATCCATATTCTTTTTTCACTCAAAAATATTATCATATCTATATAATGGTGATTTTTTGACTCCACAAAACATAAGTTCTTAAATCAAAAGAAGTTTTATTTTAAACACCATAAAATAAATTAAAAATACAAATATGCAGTTAAATTTAACAAAAATCTGCCTGTAATCTTTTAAAGCTATTAATTACAGCTAGGTTATTTCTTAAGTAGCCGTCGAAATTGGTTATTTTTAAGTTCTCATATCCTCAAAAAATTGCTTAACTCCACTAAACCATGACTTAGTCTTTGGGTTATGCTTTTTAATATCTTGATCAAGACTTTTTTGAAATTCTTCTAACAGCTCTTTCTGCTCAGAACTTAAACGCACAGGAGTTTCTATAATAACCTTGCAATACAAATCACCAATATTACCATTACGTACTGATTTAACACCTTTTCCTCTAAGCTTAAATTTATTACCAGTTTGAGTTTCAATAGGAATTTTTAAGCTTACTTGCCCATTCAAAGTTGGTACATTTATGGAAGTTCCAAGAGCTGCCGCTGTGAAATTAATAGGAACTTCACAATACAAATCATTTCCATCTCTTTGAAAAATATTATGACTTAGTACGTGAACCTCGACGTACAGATCACCAGATAATCCTCCATTAACACCAACTTCACCTTCATTAGACAACCTAATTCTATCTCCAGTATCAACACCAGCAGGAATTTTAACTACAATGCTTTTCTGATCTTTTTTTCTACCTTGTCCACGACAAGCATTACAAGGCTCTGAGATAACGGTTCCTTTACCCTGACAATTAGGACAAGTTTGCTGGATAGAAAAAAAGCCTTGCTGCATCCTCACCTGACCCTGACCATTACAACCAGTACATTTGACTGGTTTAGAGCCAACTGAAGCCCCACTACCAGAACAACTATCGCATTTCACAGCTACAGGATATGAAATCGTTTTACTTACTCCATGTACTGCCTCCTCTAAAGTAAGCTCAATACCATATCTTAGATCTGCACCTCTTTGAGTACTACTCCTTGTTCCTCCTCCTCTACTACCTCCGAATATATCACCAAAGATATCATCAAATATATCACCAAATCCAGATTGTGCTCCTCCAGGACCTGGACCTGCCCCCATACTTGGATCAACTCCCGCATGACCAAATTGATCGTAACGAGATCTTTTCTCATTATCAGATAATATTTCGTAAGCTTCTTTTACTTGCTTAAATTTCAATTCAGCTTCAGCATTACCCTCATTTCGATCAGGATGATATTTCATCGCTAATTTACGATAAGATCTCTTTATATCAGCGCTAGAGGCGTTTGTATCAACATTTAGCAATTGGTAGTAATCTTGTTTAGACATATATTCTTAGAAAAAAATAACCTTCATTTTAGATAGTTTGCACATTCTATTTATTATTTTCATTTACTTCTTCAAATTCAGCATCGACAACATTATCAGTAGCAGCATCAGACTGTGGTTGTTGCTGAGACTGAGCATTTTGTTGATTTTGTGATGCTTTTTTAGCATACAGTTTTTCAACCATCTTGCCAGACACTTCTGTCAATACCTTTATTTTATCTTCAATTGCGACCTTATCATCTAATTTTAAAGCCTTTTCTAGTTCTTCAATGGCAGCTTCAATACTACTCTTCTCTTCAGCAGTTATATCATCACCAATTTCAGCCATAGATTTCTTAGTTGTATGGATTATTGTATCACCATTATTTTTTAACTCGACAAGCTCCTTGAACTTCTGATCTTCTTCAACATTACTTTCAGCATCTTGTACCATCTTATTAATTTCATCGTCTGAAAGACCACTAGATGCCTTTATAACAATTGATTGCTCTTTACTTGTAGCTTTATCCTTCGCAGAAACATGTAATATTCCATTAGCATCTATATCAAATGTTACCTCTATCTGAGGAACTCCTCTCGGTGCAGCAGGAATATCAGCTAAATCAAATCTACCCAAAGTTTTATTATCAGCAGCACGCTCTCTTTCTCCCTGTAAAACATGAACAGTTACTGATGGTTGACTATCTGCTGCTGTTGAAAAAATCTGTGCAGCTTTTGTTGGAATGGTTGTGTTTTTTTCAATCAATTTAGTATTAACACCCCCCATAGTTTCAATTCCTAATGACAGAGGTGTCACATCTAGCAATAAAATATCTTTAGTATCGCCAGATAATACTGCAGCTTGAATGGCGGCTCCGATAGCTACAGATTCATCAGGATTAACATCTTTTCTACAATCTTTGCCAAAAAAATCCTTAACTTTCTCTTGCACTAGAGGCATTCTAGTTTGGCCTCCTACTAAAATCACATCATCTATATCAGAAACTTTCAATTTAGCATCTTCCAAAGCCAATTGACACGGTTTAATAGTTCTTATAACGAGCTCTTCAACCAAAGATTCTAATTTTGCCCTGGTTAATTTTAAATTCATGTGTTTTGGACCATTTGCATCAGCCGTAATATATGGAAGATTTATATCTGTTTGAGTAGTAGAAGAAAGCTCAATTTTCGCTTTCTCTGCTGTTTCTTTCAATCTTTGTAAAGCTAGAGCATCTTTAGAAAGATCGATTCCAGCATCAGATTTAAATTCCTCAACCAGGTAATCTATTAACCTTTGATCAAAATCTTCACCACCTAAGAACGTATCTCCATTAGTAGCTAAAACCTCGAATTGATGTTCTCCATCAACATCTGCCATTTCGATTACAGAAATATCAAATGTGCCACCACCTAGATCAAATACAGCAATTATTTTGTCACCTTTTTGCTCTTTTTTCTTATCCATACCATAGGCTAATGCTGCAGCAGTTGGCTCATTTATAATCCTTTTTACTTCTAAACCTGCTATTTTACCCGCATCCTTAGTTGCCTGACGTTGAGAATCATTAAAATATGCTGGTACAGTGATCACTGCTTCTGTTACTTTTTCGCCTAAATACTCTTCAGCAGTATTTTTCATTTTTATTAATATTTCAGCTGAAACCTGTGGAGGAGCTTTTTTATCACCAGCAGCTTCAACCCAAGCATCGCCATTATCAGCTTTGACTATTTTATAAGGGACCTTTTTAATATCTTCTTCAACAACTGGCTCAGAAAATGTTCGACCAATCAAACGCTTAACTGCAAAAATTGTATTCTCAGGATTAGTGACCATTTGTCGCTTTGCTGGATGACCTACTAATATTTCATTATCCTTAGTATACGCAACCACACTAGGTGTAGTCTTATATCCTTCATTATTTTCAATCACTTTTGGCTTACCGCCTTCCATGATAGCAACACACGAATTAGTAGTTCCTAAATCAATACCGATTATTTTGCTCATTCTGAATCTCCGTACTAAATAATTACTATTGTATATTAGTGGGGATCATTATTGTATTTTCAAGAGTCATTTTTTGACATATAAATATACAACTACGATTTTGGTTGCGCTGCAACAACTACCCTTGCTGGCCTAATAACTCTTCCAGCAAGCTGATAACCTTTTTGAAATACGGTCAAAATTGTTCCAGGCTCTACATCAGGATCAACTTGAGTTGACATTGCCTCATGTAATTCTGGATCAAATGTATCTCCAACAGGATTTAGCAACTCGATATTATTTTTAGAAAATGTATCCTTAAACAATTTCAAAGTTAATTCCAGCCCTTCTTTTAAATGCTCACTATCACCTAAATCAACACTAGCTGCTTGTTCCAAACTATCCATAACAGGTATAAGATATTTAACAAACCCTTCTATGCCAAATTTACGAGCTTTAACTAAATCACGTTCAGAACGACGACGGAAATTCTCTAATTCAGACACTGCTCTAACGGCTTTATCCCAATTCTCGGCAACCCTGGTTTCTAATTCAGTTATCTTACTTTTAAGTGTATTTATCTCACTTTCTTCATCATCTTTTGACAGAGCATCTCCTGCTTCATCATCAGATTCCGAATATTTAGCTTCATCAAGATCATTATCTTTTAACTCCAATACATCAGCTTGATCTTCCGTCACTTCTGAACCATTATGCTTTCTTGCCATATTACCCTCTTCTTTCTTTTACATAATCACATAATATAGGCTAACTTGATTATTTCAAGTAATTTTTAGTATATTTTTTACACAAAGAATTTCCTAATGTACCATTAACCTAGTTAATCAAATTTCAATGTTCTAAAATGTAATTACAATACATAAATATATCTAAATGTGTAAAGTGTTAAAATTTTAGGTAATGTAAATATATTTTATCTTCTATACAAAATTTATAAAGTATATGGAAAAAAAAGCCAATTTTGAAAATATTGTTCTTATGGGGAGACACCGACTCAACTCTAAAGAAATACACTCAACTATTAAACAAATATGTAACTTCTTAAAAAATCAGCAAATTAATGTTTGGATAGAAGAGAAAACTGCCGAAAAGATCGAGAATCCTCCTTGCCCAATAATAGATAACAATGATTATTTCACATGTGATTTAATTATTGTGATAGGCGGAGATGGTAATATGTTAAATGCAAGTCATTTAGCTGTTACCCATAACATACCAGTACTTGGTATAAATAGAGGAAGGTTAGGATTTTTAACAGACATTGCCCCAACAGAAATTGAGCAAGAACTCAGCCAAATATTACAGAATAATTATTCAATGGAACAAAGATTTCTATTAGAAGCAGAGATCCAGAATGAGAATGGCGATACTATCCGAGAACAAATTATAGCTTTAAATGACGTAGTTCTCCTACCAAATGAACTAGCAGCAAATATGATCTATTTCTCGATTTACATCAATAACGAATTTGTCTGTGAACAACGAGCAGATGGATTAATTATTTCCACTCCGACCGGTTCTACAGCATATGCACTATCAGGAGGTGGACCAATACTTCACCCGAGTCTTGATGCAATAACCCTAGTACCAATGTTTCCACACACTCTAAGCACTAGACCAATTGTTATACCAGGAGATCAGGAGATCAAAATTGAGATAGACAAAGAAAATTCCACATCTCCTAGACTTAGCTGTGATGGACAAAGAAGAATTCTCATATCACCAGAACAATCTGTTATTATCAAAAAACACCACACAAGCCTTACTATTTTGCATCCATTAAATTATAATTATTTTCAAACCCTAAGAGCTAAATTAGGATGGCATTAATTAGGTAATATATGCTTACAACACTTAATATTAAGAATTTTATTATAATTCGTGATCTAACTATAGATCTAAATAAAGGTCTGACGGTAATAACAGGTGAAACTGGTTCTGGAAAATCTATTATTATTAAGGCAATTGAAATTGGTCTTGGCAGACGCTTTGAAAAACAATTTATCCTTGAACAAAAAGATAAATGTGAGATATCTTTAAGTTTTTATATTGAAAATTCTGGGCAACTCCCAAAGTGGTTAGAAGAATTAAATTTACCAATAGATGACAATGAAATTATCATTCGCAGATCTTTTGGCATAGACGGTAAATCAAAAAATTACTTAAATGATACTTTAATTAGCTTGTCGCTATTAAAAAAAATAACTCAGCAAATTATTAGTATTCACGGCCAACATGAGAATCAACTAATATTAAGCAACGACTTTCAGCGCAACATCTTGGATAAATATAGTGATAACCAATCTACATTAGTATCATTAGAATCAGCATATACAAAATGGAGAGTTCTCAAGAATGAAATCGTAAAATTGGCTAACACTAACTATTCGAAAGAGAGAGCACAATTATTAAAATTTCAGATAGATGAAATAGAGTCCCATAATGAAGTGATCCAAAACCTTAAAGAGATTGAAAATAGACATACTATATTAATTAATAGTGAAGACATTCAACAAGCAATTGTTAAAGTTACCGAACTTATTAATAATGAAGCAAATGGCTGTATTGAAAAAACACAGGAATCAATAAATGAATTAAACAGAATTAATAGTTTACCATCTAACGAGCTCACTAATTGCATCACTTGTCTTAAAGATAGTACAATTCAATTATCAGAGGCAATTATTAATTTAAACATCGTAAGGGAGCAGATAGAACATGATCCAGAAGAACTTTCCAAAATAGAAAATAAATTACAGAAAATTTACGAAATTTCCAAAAAACATGCTATCTATCCCCATGATTTGGCAGAACACCTATTATCACTTAAAGTAGAATTTAAAAACTTACAAAATAAAGAAAATAAGTTGATTAACTTACAAAACGATTTAGTAATAGCAGAGCAAGATTATCGTGTACAAGCAAGAGCTTTATCCAAGTTAAGACAAAAATCAGCAGTAAAACTAAGTAAAGAAATTACTCAACAACTTATCTTGTTAGACATCTGCGGACCATTCAATATTAAAATAAATTATGAAGAACAACAGATTCCTAATATTACGGGGCTTGATAAAATAGAATTTTTTATTAAAACTAATCCTGATACTCCAGAATCATTAATAGAGCAAATTGTCTCAGGAGGTGAGCTATCTAGAATAAGTCTAGCCTTACAAGCAGTAACTGGGAAACATCTTTCTGTTCCAACGATAATTTTTGATGAGGTAGATGTAGGTATCAGTGGTTCTACAGCAGAAATCGTCGGTAAACTGCTAAAAAACATTAGTTCACATACTCAAATCATTTGCATAACACATCTTGCCCAAGTAGCAAGCCTTGCAGAACAACACTTGAAAGTCAGTAAAGCAACTATTCAACAAAATACCATTACCAATATTACCCATTTAGATGACAACGCCAGAATTAAAGAAATAGCTAGAATCCTAGGAGGTATAAAAATTACCCAAAAAACTCTTCAGCATGCTAAAGAAATGATATATCAATAAGATATTCATGAAAATATTATATTGATTAATTAGGTATTATTTAAATCTGCTCACTCTTGTATGACAAATATTATTATTTTGATGTTTGGCATAATAGTCTTGATGTTCATCTTCAGCAGACCAAAAAGCAGATACCGGGAGTAAAACAGTCATTGGCATTTTTTTTTCTTGCTTTAGTATATTTAGTAATTCTTTAGCAGTTTGTTTTTGCTGTTCATCATAACAGAATATAGCACTTTTATACTGAGATCCAATATCAAATCCTTGTCCATTTTGTTGATAAGGATCGTGGATCTCTAGAAAAATTTTTGTTAAAGTTTCAAAAGTTAGTTTACTATTGTCATAAATAACTCGTACTGCTTCAAAATGTCCAGTATTACCTGAGCAAACTTGTACATAACTAGGATCATCAATTCTACCTCCTGTGTACCCTACGACAGTTGCTAAAACACCATCAAGTGATTTTAATAAATGTTGTACTCCCCAAAAGCATCCACCTGCATATATTGCTTCTTCCGTGTCTAAAATATCAGGATCACTAACAAAATCCATAGATAAAGAATTTACGCAATGCCTTGTATTAGCTTTAGTAAGCTGTTCGCCCATAAAAACATGCCCTAGATGAGCACCACACCGCTGACAAATAATTTCTGTACGTACTCCATCTTGATCAATTTTGCGCTTTACTGAATTTAAGATTTCTATATCAAAACTTGGCCAACCACAACTAGATATAAATTTACTATCAGCTCTAAATAGTGCTAATCCACACTGTCGACATAAATAAGTTCCTAGTCCTATGGAACTATTATATTTACCGCTATGTGCTGGCTCTGTATCTTGATGTTTGAGTATTCTCAATTCATTTGGCGTTAATGACGCTGACTTATCCATTAGAATTATTATTTCAATATGTAATTTGTCCGAGCTCCGGACGACAGTATACTTTAAATATACTTGTCTTGCTATTTTATAAAATCAAAATATTTCATATAGCTAGTTCTGAAAAATATAATGCTCTAATTCATTCTTGTGCAATAATTACAAATATTGACAAATCTACAGTATGTTCTATATTTAACTATAGATGTATTAACTTTATATAGAAAATCGTAGCCCACGTATAGTGCCATATTTCACTAAAGATAAGGGGAAAAAAATCAATGACAAATAAAAAGGTCACTGTGCATGTTTATATAAATGCTAAAACAGAGAAAATAGAAGAGTTGATCCAACACCAAAAAAAACTTATGGAACACTTCAACCAACAAAAAGGAATAGAATATTGCGAGTTTTTGCAGGATATTGATGCAAAAAAATCATTTATTGTAACAATAAAATATTCTGCTCAAAAATATTATGAACAACATATAAAATCAGAGCATCTAACTAAATTTATTACTGAGCATAGACCTGTTCTAATCGACGAATTAAAGCCTATTATCTATAAAACAATTATTGACAATAATGTCTCTCAGCAAGATCAAAGTAATCCTTAATTTTTAAGTCTCTCCATAATATAACAGTTAGTTACTCCATCAAAAGATTCTTTTACAAAAGTGAATCCCGCTTTCTCATAACACCGAATAGCTCGTAGATTATCTTTTGCCGGATCTATTAGCATTTTAGTAACATTGAACGTCACAAATAAATAATCAACAAATTCTTTTACTATTTCCGTACCATATCCTTGATCTAAATACTTCTCCTCACCAATAAATAGATCAAAGCAATATGTGCCTTCTACTTCATTACTAAAATTACCTTTAGGCTTAGGATGGATGTTTTTATATGCGTACAAATCACAACAACAAATGTAACCAATTGGAACATTGTCAAATAATATTATATAAGGATAATCATAACCATTCCCTCTAATCTTCTCATAAATACGTTCTCTTAGCTCATATCCTTCAATAAACCAAACATCAGCAACAAATTTATTTTCTGTCCATTGATACCACTGTTCTACATGCTCTGTAGTCATAGAAACAAATTTTATAAGCATAACTCAATCACCATTGACAAACATTACTTACATTTATTGCAGAATCCAAAAATATTTAATTTATGCTCTGTTATAATAAAACCATGTTGGGAGGCTATTTCTTTTTGTCTGTCTTCTATATTTTGATCAACAAATTCAACTACTACATTACATTTAACGCATATCATATGATCATGATGATTCCCTCTATCTAGTTCATATACAAAACTTTCTTCATCAAATTTGTGTCTAATAACTAACCCTGCTTTCTCAAACTGACCTAAAACACGATAGACTGTAGCTAAACCAATGTCTTGATTATCATTAGCCAAGGTACGTTGGATCTGTTCAGCCGAAAGATGATTATTCTTATTGTCCTCAAGCAGTTGTAGAATTTTTAATCGTGGTAAAGTGGTTTTTAGACCAACTTTTTTCAAATTTTCTTTATTCATCTTAAACAATCTAACATATTTGCATCTTGTTAATAAGCCAAGTATCATACTTAAACTATGCTAAAAGGTAATAATTGGTCAGATTCGCAAAGAAATTTAGTTCTTTGTACTAAATTTATTCTTGTAATATTTTTGAACACATTTTTATTAAATGGATGCGGATGGCATAAAACTTTCAAGCAAAATGATCGTCAAGGACAACTTTTACCTGAAAAAGCTATCTCGCAACTTAAAACAGGCATGTCACCAGCTGAGATTAACAATATTATGGGTTCTCCTGTCTTATATAATCTTAATGACAATCGATGGGAGTATATTGAGTACTCAAAAGTTAAAGGAGAAACTAAAAAGAATTTACACTTAATACTAACCTTTAAAGATAGTGTTTTAACTAAAATAGAACGTTTTTAAGTCTGTTTTTTTGATATTAATTTCTTTCTTCGTTCTTTAGGATCTTGAGCCAACTCTCGATAAATCTCAATTCGATCATTCGGCGAAAGCAGGTAATCTGCATCACGTTCCTTACCATACACCCCAAAATTAAATGTATTGGTATGTAACTCAGGATGATTTTTATAAATACCAGACTGTAAGATCGCATCCATGATAACAGTGCCACGAGGTACTAAAAGCTTCTCCTCAAATTCCTGCTCACCATCTAAAATTAAAATTAATTCAATAGATATATATTCACCCATAAACTACTCTTGCTCTACCTACAAATGATCTTACCATATCAGACATCATGCTCTCTATAATATTTGCGAATACAATATCTAAGAAATTTCCTTTTAAAACAATATCTAAATCAAGTATAACCTTTGTTCTATCTTCCTGTATATATGTTAAATTCCAACCTCCAGAAAGATTTTTTATTGGTCCCCTTACTAATTCTATTTTAATACTATCATAAGGATAATGAGTATTTCTAGTTACCAAGCTCTCAGTATATCCACTTTTAGATATTAATAGCTCTGCTTCTATAATATTGTCTTTCTGAGCCAACATCCTAGCGCCTCTACATCCCGGAACAAATTCTGGATATTTTTCAATCTCATTGATCAGTTTAAATACATCTTTTTTAGAATATTCAAGCTCTATTTCTTGGTAAATTCTGGCCATCTCTGTTATTTGTCTACGTTAATGTTTATAATTATACATATTTTAAACTAATATTTCATTTTAAAATGACTAAATATCCCCAGCAAAGCTTGATAGCAGAAAATAAAAGAGCACGGTTTGAATATCACCTTAGTGATTTTATCGAATCTGGTCTCTCACTACTTGGCTGGGAGGTAAAAAGCTTACGTGCTAAACGAGTCCAGATCACCGAAAGTCATATAATCATCAGGAAAGGAGAAGCATGGCTAATAGGTGCGATAATAACCCCTCTTATCAGCGTATCATCCCATGTTATTCCAGATCAAACTAGAACTCGCAAACTTTTATTAAAAAAGAAAGAATTAGTGAAACTAATAGGACAAGTTGAACGTAGAGGATATACAATTGTTCCAATAAAACTATATTGGAAAAACAATATAGTCAAACTTACAGTTGCTCTTGGTAAAGGTAAAAAACTCCATGATAAAAGAATATCTATTAAAGAGCGTGATTGGCAGCGCCAACAAGCTAGATTAAAGAAATTAAAACCTTAATGCTTTTTTTGCTAAAATCTGGTATAATTTGCTATTGGGGGGCGATTTGGCTTCGACGTGAATTGCGAAACCCTAGGTGCATGTCGAGGTTTGGAATGATCCTCGTTAAAATAAATTCTGATTAAAGTAATTGCAAAAAACGCAAACACAAATGATGACCTATTTGACAACGGTGTATTAGCCGCTGCGTAAATAGATCAGTCGCTTAAAAACCGACAATCACCGTGATAATAGTTTGTTTATGGGTTATTACTCACGGTCATTTACATAAACTAGCACAATAAATAACCCAAATTTATTGTGTAAATCTTTTTGGGTCAGACAATATCAAAACCTGCCGGTCGGTGTTGATAATGTTTAAATTAAAAGACATGGCTAAGCATGTAGAGCCAACGGCAGAGGATTTGCGGACGCGGGTTCAATTCCCGCCGCCTCCACCAGTTCTCATGAAAATATTTATTTGGTATTTTTTTAATCAATAACCTCTAATAAGAGTGTAGACATTTTTAATTTATGAAACATTTTTACCCATATCAATAACAATTATTAAGTTTATGTTCTAATATTATTGTATTTATAAATAGAATTCCTTTATATTTACAAAAATAAAAATAATATATGTATACTAAAAGCTCCTTAAATTTATATTACATTTTTGCCTATATCTTATTTTTATCAACCCTTGGGCAGATTGCGTCGGATCTATATCTACCATCCTTACCCGCTATCCAACAAGATCTAAATAGCACTATCAATACTATACAACTATCAGTAGCATGTTATATGTATGGTTATGGCTCAATGCAAATATTTTATGGCCCATTTTCTGATGCTTACGGCCGCAAATTACCTCTTATCGTAGGATTAATACTGATGATGTGTGGAACGTTCATGGCTATGCATACTAATAATGTTCAGGGACTTCTAGTTGGAAGATTATTACAAGGAATAGGAGGAGCTGGATGTAACGCAATATATAAAGCGGTAATGCGTGATCTATTCCCCACCAAAATACTTACAAAAGCAAGCTCAATCTTTGCCGTTTTAACAGTTCTAGTAGTAGCAATTTCTCCCTTATTTGGAGGATTTATCGAACACTATCTTGGGTGGCGCTGGAACTTTTTGGTATTATTCATTCTCTCAATCATCGTAATGATAATGGTATGTCTTACACCGGAAACTAACAGATATCAAGATGTTAAAAACATCAATAGAAAAGAAATCATTAATAATTTAAAGTCTCTACTTAATAATAACATATTTATAATTGCTACTACTTCAAATCTTCTATGTTATGGTGGACTATTATGTTGGCTAACCGCGGGACCTTTTTTAGTTATGAATGTTCTTAATAAAACAGCCGTCCAATTTGGCTATATATCAGCAAGCGTAGGAATATCTTTCGGAATTGGTGGTACTTTGAATGGGTTATTAGTAACACCCCTTAATACAATAAAATTTATAAGATTTGGTTTTATTATCATGCTAATAGGAGGTCTAAGCTTGTTATCCACAATGTTAATCCCTCCTAATGCTTTTTTTATAGTTGGATGTGTGATTATTTTTTCTTTTGGTAGTGGTTTTGTAGTCCCAAATGCAATAGCACTTTGCCTACAACCATTTAAGCGAATGGCAGGCCTTGCTGGAGCTCTTCTAGGATTTATAAAAAACTTAGGAGGGGCTGTAATGAGCAGCATGATCGCGTTTGCTCCAGATACAAACCAACTTCCTTTAGCAATTGCATATATATTGCTTGCCATAATCGGCACATTTTGCATCTTTACTTTCATACCAACTAATTATGTATATTACAAAAAACATAATATTTAGCACTATTTTTACTGTTCATAACGTTAGTATTAATGCTGCTAAAACTAAAAAATTTACAAAGAAGATGTTCACTGTTTATTCAATTTTTTTAAACTATTTGGCAAAAATAAATCAGAGGTGATCTATTTTTATAATCATCAAATCCATCCAAAAGCTTAAGTCAAAAGGATCCGTAAAATTACCGTAGGCACTTACTAGTATTTAATGTGCGACTTTAATGTTAGGCTACATTTAAGCATTTTTTTATAGCCCAGCAATGATATAATGAAGCTGGAAAATATGTTCTACAAAATAAAAATATTAATTGCAAGGAGTTTAATTAATGAAACATATAAAAAAATTTTCTACGGAATTTTCACCTCTTCTAGAACATATCCATGGATATGGAATTATCGAAAACTATGAAAATGGATACGTACTTATAGCTTACAATTTTTTTGAGCAAGATTATAAACTAAAAACAGATTCAATCTACATCACTACTGTTGAACAACCTATTACAGAAAAACCTGTATCAAAACACACTCTATCTTTTATTCACCATGAAGATAATTCCTTTTTTCAAAAAGAATTAGCCATAAATTGTGGATTTTATTCAACGGAATTAATAAATAATGGTGAAAATCATAGAATTTGTTTCTTTAAATCTCATAACAACATAATCTACGACAATTTGATCAACAATACAGCATTAACAAAAGACTTTATCGTCCTATTTAAAAATAATAATCAAGATATCCTAGAATATTTTGCTAATATCCGTAGTGATTTTGACAAACAGAAAGATACATATTTTAGGGAGCCTAACAATTTTAGTTGTCTTTCTGAGAAAGAACAAATGCTTGCTATATTTAAGGCCATGAATATATTAAATAAAAACTCTGACCTGACTCAGGATGAATGGAGATTATTAGATGTCTATAATTATGGCAAATCCCATAATGTTAAAGTAGATCATATCCTTAACATTTCGGAGAAAGAAATAGCAAATAACCTTAAAAAAATTAAATATAAGATACTAAATAAACAGTCTATCTTTTAGAATTTCCATAATATGGATAAATATTATAGTATAGGTAAATAATTTAACATGAATTTAATTAATGAACAAAATGAAATATAAAGAAATATTGACTGCTGGGATAGGCAGTGGCTTAGAATACTATGATTTTTTAATTTTTGGCTTCTTTGCTCCAATATTTGCTCCATTATTTTTTCCAGTAGATAATCATTTTCTTGCTGTATTATGGGGATATTTAGCGTTTGCTATTGGATTTATTTCTAGACCAATAGGAGGAATAATTTTTGGGCACATCGGCGATAGAACTGGAAGAAAGGCAGCTTTGAGCTATTCCATTCTCTTTATGGGGTTTGGTACATTACTAATTGGCATTCTACCAACATATGAACAAATAGGCATATTAGCTCCTATATTACTAATTCTGGCTAGAATAGCGCAAGGTATATCAATAGGTGGTGAATTCGCAGGCGGTACTATATTTTCTGTAGAGCATGGCAAAACAGCTAATAGACCAGGATTTGCTGGAGGATTAGTACTTTTTGGAGCAATGGGAGGTACCTTAGCAGCTTCAATTGCTAATTATATTTACACTATCTCACCGTTGATGTCTTGGCGTTATCCATTTATTCTAGGTTTCTTTATATCTGTTATAGGCCTATATATAAGAAAAGGAATTGTAGAAACCGAAGCATTTGAAGAAGTAAAAAATAACAATAAAATACAGCAATATCCTGTTATTACAGGGATCAAAAAATATCCTAAACGCATAACTTATATCGCAATGCTTAACTGGTTTGGCGTTTCTATATTTATAACTTATTGGATATTTATGCCTACTTATCTAAAAAAGGTTCTACCTAGTATTAGTGCTAATCTTATAGATCTAAGTATTCCGTTAAGTATTTTTGTCTGTATGTTAACTGTACTAGTAACTGGGCATATCTCAGATAATAAGATACATAGAAGCACTATTATAAAAATAGCTGTGCCATCTTTAGCAATTTTCTTATTTACTATGTATTTCAATCTATATTATCTAACTCTAACCACATTCCTCATGTGTCAATTTATCTTTGCAATACTAAATGGCATGTGGGCTTCTGCAGTAAGAACTTATACTGTAGAAATAATTACTGATATAGAAATCCGTTATAGTAGTTATGCCTTTGCCAATAATCTAGGGGAGATCCTAGGAGGATTTACCCCATTAATAGCCACCATACTGATTAGCATGAAAAATGGGAATATAATGGTAGGTATTTTCATTTCTTCTATCGGAATGCTAGCATTATTTGCTATACATCAAATTAGCAAATTAATAAGCCAAGAAAAAGATCTTAGTTTGCAAAATTTTACTTTTAATAAATTAAGTCATGGAACTTAGAATACTGAGTTAGGAGGTAACTTATGTCATTTGATCAAGAATATATGCATGGATATATTGCCCATGAAAATCATTTCAATAAAATAGCCCAAAAGGCCAACTCTATTATGGGAAATATTACTCAGTGTGTCATATTTGAATTTGATAATACAGGCCATGCATTCTTAGCAGGTAACCGTCCTGACTTCGGAGAAGCATTTATTGAAAAAAAAATGTATAAAGTACATGAACATATTGTATATGGAAACGCAGTAGATAAAAAAATAGTCCCTTTTTTCTCTAGCCCTTGTGAAACATTAATGTTTGATAAAGATGTCCTACTATTCGGTAAAGAATTTAACATGGAACATGGATTTCTTTATACAGAAAAAGTAACTGATGCAGATGCTTTTAGAATGTACGCTTTTACATCTGACAGTAAAAAAATATACAATTCTTTGATTAATGATTTAGTGCTAGTTAATAAATTTATTGAGTATTTTACTAAAGAGAGTCAAGGAGTAATTAATTATTATAGAGAAAGAAAATTTGATTTAGCTTCTCAAAGAGATGATTATTTTGATAAATCCATAATCCCATCCAACTCTAAAAAAGATAAATTTGTAAATCTGTTACGTAGCTTTGGAATATTAAACAAAAACACTAAAATATCTGATAGAGAATGGCAGTGCTTAGAATTATATATACATGGAAAATCAGCTAATCAGACTGGTGATCTTTTAGGTATATCTAGACGAACTGTTGAAACACATTTTGATAATTTAAAAAATAAATTGAATGTCACTTCTAAATCAGCATTAATAGACTATATTCGTTAAATAGTTCTGTTTTAGTTATGCTTTGATATAATATTTTATTAGTAAAACATGATTTTATTTTTCATTAAAACTTCCTAGCAACTGATGGAGTAATTACTAGCTCTTCGAGCTAAAAGTCTTTATTTACACCTATCACTCCAAACCACACAAATGATTCTAGCAAAATTAAACGAGCTCCATACAGCACCCACGAAGTTTTCATGAGAAATAATTATCTTATTTAGCATAAAATATTCTTTGTGTATAAATTAAAAGTGCTGAATATAATGATTATCACGGGTTATATAATTTTCTTAAATAATTTGAAGAGCCTATGTATTGAAGCTCCGTTATCCTTTTCATCAGTTTATTCATATCCATGCAAAAAATATTTTAGTAAGTTTAAATAACACTAGAAACTTTAAAAAAAATATTTTAACATGGAGTATAATTTGGATACATTCGCAGTGATCTAAAAATGATTGCTGATTAAAATAACTTTTCATGAAAGTTCAACAAAGAGGGTAAAGATATGGAAAAAATTATTTGTTTATTTGGATTGCTGTTATTTATCGCTAGCACCAAAGTTATGGCAACAAGTATTTACATAAAAAATATTGGGGAAACAACTATAGAATTAAAAGGAAGTTCTTATCCTTCAATAGAACTAATTGGAAATACATATGACAAAACAAATACAACTTGTAATTCCTTTTATGAATATAACAAAAAAGATATAACTCTACTCCCAGGAGAAAAAAAAGAATTTTTAAATCTTGGTAACAATGTTATTACAACGTTAGTACATGCAGGGTTAAATTCATCTTCTAATAAAAGAGAAAATAGTGGTTATAAACATTTAAGCTACTTTGATCAATATAGAAGTCAATATAATGACCAGGAAGAACTTGTACTCGAAATTCAATTAAAAAAAGACAATAGTGCAAAAATAAATTGGGAGCAAACCAATGATAAGTGGAGAAATTTTAGCTGAAATTTATCACAGGTTTTATCATCCGTGCTGTAAAACCTCGCACCGATGGTGGAGGATATAAGGCACTCGCCTAGTTAGGTGTCTCTTGAGCTCTAATATATTCTTTGATGATTTCTAAAGGTGCACCGCCACAACTACCAGCAAAGTAACTGGGAGACCATATCTTACACATTTTACTTAATTAAGTGACTATGAAATAACCAGAATATCAACTCAACTCGTCAGTAATAAGCTAATAAAATGAAGGCTTTGATATTAATCTATTACTGTGATCTGAAAATTTCTTACTTACAAGTTAGAGTAAATATATTTTTTATTGATAATTTAGTCTTGGCAAAGTACAATGAGTTTTTATATTTTGCATACTTATATAATGAATAATCTCATTCTTGATGCTTTACATGATGCTCAAACTGTATTAAACAACTTAATAGCAAATGAAAACGTTATCGCTAAAGTTGAACAAGCTAGTGAATTATTAGTTCAATGCCTTCAAAAAAATGGTCATGTATATAGTTGTGGGAATGGAGGGTCTTTGTGTGATGCTACACATTTTGCCGAAGAATTATCAGGGAAATTCAGAAACCCTAGAGCCCCATTGGCAGCAACTGTTATATCAGATCCTGCTCATATTACTTGTGTAGGCAATGATTTTGGATTTGAATATATTTTTTCTAGATTTATTGAAGCAAGTGGTAAAAAAGGAGATCTATTATTCTGTCTTAGTACCAGCGGAGAAAGCTTAAATATAATAAAGGCTATCGAAGCAGCACACTCTATAGGAATGCAAGTAATTGCATTAACAGGTAAACCCAAAGCTTCTGTTACATCACTCGCTGATGTAACTATTGTAACAGAAACTAATACTCCCTATTCAGATCGTATTCAAGAGCTCCATATAAAAATAATTCATATTTTGATTGAACTGGTAGAAAAAAAACTTTTTAATACCTAACAGCTCAAAATTTATTTATTTAGGCATAGAAAAATCTAATGAAAATACCACTAGCAATTTTATGGAATTCTTTTATTCTTGCAACAATAGGTCAATTACCAATATATTTATTTATTATGCTACCTGTGCGTTTCTTACTAAATGAACAGTTTTATAGCCTATACAAAAATATTTTTATTGACATTAAAAGTGTTCTGATGACATTACCAGTAACATGCTTCCTAGCAGTAACTCTAATAAGTCTATTAAGTGCAACACCGCTTGGAACTTTCTTATTTAGAATTTCTCTGGCCTTACGTAAACCATCAATAAGAGAGATGAACAGAATTAATCCTCTATTAGAAGAAATAATGCGTAGCGTTAAAACAAAATATCAAAAAAACTATTCGTACAAGATACTAGTTGCCGATGATTTAACAGTTAATTCTGCTGTCATAGGAAGTAATATTCTAATAATAACTACAGGAACATTAAAAACATTATCAGATGAAGAGTTACAATCAATCTTGGCACATAAGACTGGGCATATTTTTTATGGAGAACCATTACGCTCATCTTTAATATTAGGAGCAGATTTTTGTGGAGATCTTGCTATAAAATGTTATACATTGGTAATAAAATTCCTAGCATTAATTGGTGAGCTAATTGCAACTCCCCCTATATTGGGATTATTTTTTAATGCATATTCATTCATACTTTCTTTACTATTATGGCCAATTAATCTTATTAAACTGATACATTGCCTATTATATAAATGGATGATGAGAAAGGCAGAATACAAAGCAGATCAATTTACTGTAAACTTAGGGTTTGGTAGCGGGTTAATTAATTTCCTTACAAAGGAAGCTGATATAGAAATTAGAAAACATGGATTCTGGAATAAATATACAGCAAGCAACCCTCCTACTGAACTAAGATTAGATAAAATTGAACTCCAAATGATTAATACTCTTTGACATTCTCACCTTGCTAAAAGAAGACAGAGCTTACAGAACATTTGATGTGCTAGTACTGCTAATCCACAAGCTTTACCTCCCAACTACTAGTTGGGAGATCTTTGCGCAAACAAAGGTTATGTTACAAAATCATTTCTTTTTATGGAAGAAAAATAAAATTTCTTTTAGTAATCATCATTCTTTTCAATATTATCATTAGAAGAAGATGGAAGCATACAAGAGAATAGTAATTTTGCACCATCTTTAAATATAATATCCCCTGTATTAGGGTTTTTATTTATGAAAGGGATTTTCCCATCAATTATTTTATTTAAAGTAGTATAAAACTTTGTTGTCTCATTTAATTCTTCTTGTTCATTTCGTAATGTTCTTTCTTGTTCTTCTCTTTGCCTAAATTCTGCCTCTTTCATGCTTCTATTTCTTTCATATTCCTCAAGCTCTTTTTTTATCTGTTCACGTAACTCAATAGTATTACTACTAACTGATATGCTATATTCACTATCGCTATTATCAAGGTTCATAAGATCAAAATATAATTTATCTGGAGATTCGGCTTTCACTTTTATAAAAGTGATCTCTAACATTCTTGGATTCAATAAAATAGCATTATATGGTTTTTTTGAAACATTAAACACTAGCTCATTTAAGTCTTTAGATAAAAAAGGAGTTCTTTTTTGTATAGTAACTACATATGTAACACCACCAGAAATTTGAGCTAAAGAAATAGGTTCCATAGTTTCAGCAAACCCAGTAAAAGAACGCGAGCTAAGTGTTCCAGAATAATAATCTAGAGAATCCATAAAAGAATATGAAAAATTTGTCATAAAAAACAAAGTTAGCAACCAAAATATCTTTCTAAAATTTGCATTCATAAATACATCTCCTTTTTATTTTTTATTTAGCAATCAATCCGCAAAAACGGTTGTTGCGACAAGCGTCATCATTGTTAATTTTTTCATCATATCCTTCTTAGCTCTTCGTTCATGATAATTAGTTATAGAACAATAAGTTACATCTTGATGATTAGAACTATAGCTAGAATTAGATGTTGTAATATTTCTTCTTTTATTTTTCTCATCAAAATGTTGCCATCCTACAAAATAAGCTATTATCTCCGTTATACTTGAAGCATCATAGTATTCTGCTAGTAAATCATCCGTTATATAATATTTCTTTAAATCTCTTTCGCGTTCTGATTCCGTTGAGCAAGAACATAGAATATCAAAAGATAAAAGCTCTCCGGTTTGATTGTTAATATAAAAATTCATGCTATTAGCTTTGCTAGTAAATTTAAAAGAAACAAACCTTGGATGCTCTTCATAATCCCAAAAGTCAAACTGGAACTCTGTTACCTCTAGAAATTTAACTATATTTTTTGGTTTCTCTAACATACAAAGATAAGAATAATTCTTTTTTCCATTTACTAGAGATATTTGTGTTTTAGTATTACCAACAATCATCAGTGGTTGCTTAACAGGATTTACTTCTGCTAGTTGAACATCAATAATCTGACAATATGCCACATTAAAAAATAGTAAGTTGGTAATAATGAATTTATTTAATCTTGCCATGACATTTAAAAACTATTAAATTTATATGGTTAACATTCCTTAGGAATATACCAGAACTTAAGGAATATACTAGGAATTAGTTTGAAAATTAAATACTTTATTACAAGAAACGGACAGTACGTAGCGACATGGTTGCTGTTTAAGCTTTTTGGAATACTAATATACTATTAAGCAAATGGTTATAGATGATGATAGTAACGTACTATTTATTATATCATCCAGAGTGCAAAACAACCCCAATGCTATGGTTATCTCTATCTAGGATAAATGCACCATAGTAGTTCTGATAAAAATCATTTCTAAATTTAGGCTCACCATTTCCCACAGCTCCTAAGTCAATAGCTCTATGATAAAATTTCACAACTTGATCTTTGTGAACAGTTTGAAAAGCTATATGGCTCTTCGTAACCAAATAATTTGTCTTTAAACCTATCCAAAATGTTGCTCTAGAAACACCATATCCCAACCATTTATCGTGCTCAGATATAATCTTATAATCTATAACTGATAATAAATCACTATAAAAATTTTTGCTAGCATCAAGTTCACTAACTATTAATCCAGTATGATCCAACATAGTTACTCCTAATAACAAAAACTAAGGTTTAATTATTAGAGACTGTATTACCAATCTATTTCTTCTTCTTCTTTAGGCTTTTCTGTTCTTTTTTCAATTAGTCTAATGCAAAAGACTATAAACATTAATAGAATACTAAAAATAGGAGCTACCATCCAGTACTCTAAATCTAACGCCTTATTCAAAGTGGCAATATTTGATTTAGGTAAAAATTCTATATATCCTAGTATTGGCTCAATTAACCGATAAAAAATCCCTCCCAAAATGACCCCGAAGAAGATAAAAATTGCATCAACATAGCCTATGCCAATTTGAGCCATAATAGTTATCGGAAGCGCCCCTGTTATCACAATCCCAAACCCTAATAATATACTACCCAAAATCACTTGTGAAAAACCAAAACTAAATGATTCAATAAACATCGTATCAGAATAATTCAATGCAGAAAATACCAGCATACTAGTAGCGACAGCTAGTAAAACTACTTTTAACAAAGTAAAGTCTTTCCACAAAAATTGGTTGAACACAATCTCAGGATCAAGAATATTACTTTTTTCTAACAATATCCCTATAGCTATCCCTATTAGCAAAGAAAATAAAACTATAACCATACTAAATCCTTGAACTATACCATCTTCTAGTAAAAAATATTCCAATTGCAAATATAATACCAATGGTGAGCATACTATGAAATTGTAACTTAGCAATTGATGATAATTCTTCAAAATTAGTACCATCCCCTGCCATACGCAATCCAAGCCCCATTAAAAAACCACCAATAGAGCCAAGAAAAATACGTTTTAATAAAGAGTCTTCTGCTGTTTCTTTCCAAAATCCAGAGTATATTCTAAATTTTCTTTTTGACATTCTTGATGAAAAAAATGCTCCTAATGATATCCCAGCTAACATAGCAACACTCCACCAGGTAATACCAAGACTAATATCTTGATCAAAAGGAATATTTAATTCTTGCAACAACCAATTTGAGATAACTGTATAACCACCGCTACTATTCAAAGTTTTTTCTAAAACAATATAGATAGGATACTGTAATAATCCTAAGAATACTCCTACTATACGAGCCGGCCACAAAATATGTTTTGAAGAATCCATGATAAATTAATATACAACATCAGATAATTATTAAACCACATATTCTATTATACTATATAGCTAATGACTATCAACGAAAAACAAGTCCGCCATGATGAATTAGTACAATTTAAATTATCAATAAAAAAATTGTATTATTTATAAACTAATTAGCAACAGAATATAGCAACCAAACCACTAATAGACTTTAAAAACGCAGCAACTTGCTACCATTATCAGATTTTCTATATTCCAGTGATGTGGCAATGATATAATCAGTAAAATCTATTTTATAGTTAACCGGCTGCCCTCTAAATAGATAATTAGTTACTAATGGGCAAGAAAAAATTTCATATCCAGTATTCATCATTTTATATAATTTTAACCAATTACTCATAATAAATATAATATTTCTTTGCTCATTATCACTTGGTTCACCAATGGCAGTAACATCGATATAATCTCCATGAGGTTTTTCCCGTATATCTATTTTTATTTTACCTACACTATTAGCTTTAACCATAACATGCATCGTTGCAGCATTAGGTTTACTACTCGTATAATAATAAACACTAAAATTAACATTACAATTTTCACTGTTTTTGAGAAGTAACGTAAATGACTGTGCACTAGATGTTTTACATAAAAATAACAAAAATATACTTAATACATATCTAATATTTGTAAATTGTTTCATGATTATTCCTCCATTTTTTTTATAAACTAGTTTTTTTAAGCTCTATTAATATAATTTATTGCTATATTTGTAAAATAAAATCTGCTAATACCAAATAGCACATGGCTTCAACTACCTTAACCCCTCGAATAGCTACACAAGGATCATGTCTAGAGCCTTTAGGCAATTCGAGCGCCGTATTATTACCTCTATTATCAATGGTATTTTGCTTTTGCAAAATACTTGAAGCAGGCTTAAATCCTACTCTACCATATATACGCTCTCCCGTAGATATTCCACCAAGAATACCCCCACTATTATTAGTATCATATAACACCTTATCATTTTGTATGAACATCTCATCATTATGTTTTTTTCCAGTTAATTTTGCTGCTGCAAAACCAAGCCCTATCTCAAAGCCTTTAGAAGCAGGAATACTAAGCATTGCATTTGCTAAAGCAGCTTCCAATTTATTATAAATAGGCTCGCCTAAACCAGGAGGAACATTTGCACAATCAAAACTAACTATTCCTCCAATAGAATTACCTGCATCTTTAATCTTTCTCAAAGAATTCTGAATATCTTTTGAGATTTTAGGATCTGGACAAAAAATTGGATCATCATCAATTGCATTTAATTTTGAGTATGGATAGTCAATACAAATATCTCCTACTTGTTGTAAATAAGCCTTGATTGATACCCCTTCGGGATCTAGAATTTTTTTAGCAAAAACACTCGCTGCCACTCTACTGGCAGTTTCTCTAGCAGAAGCTCTGCCACCTCCTCTATAATCATAATTTTTATATTTTTTAGTGTAGGTATAATCTGCATGACCTGGTCTAAATTTATCTTTAATTACTTCATATTTAGTACTATCGGCATCACAATTTTTAATTAATAACGAAATA
Source organism: Gammaproteobacteria bacterium (assembly GCA_003353785.1). Taxonomy (GTDB): domain Bacteria; phylum Pseudomonadota; class Gammaproteobacteria; order PIVX01; family PIVX01; genus PIVX01. The sequence goes on from PIVX01000006.1 coordinate 33,817, forward strand.
GGTGTTCCTGTAGTCTTACCATTAAACATCCCAGACAAAATTTCCACTAGATCTTTTTCTTTTCTAGGTGATGTAAATTCTGAATTCCCTGGAGCCCTTTTACTAAGAGCTTGGTTAATTTCATCAATATCTACCTCCACATTAGCCGGCATTCCATCAATTACTACACCAATAGCTGCTCCATGAGACTCACCCCACGTTGTAATACAGAATTTTTTACCAAAAACATTATTCATATTTTAAGACACACTTGTTAAAATTTTATTGTACGAAATCTCGAGATTTCTTTCAGAAACATTTACAATATGATCAGCAGCCTTTTGGCAAAGCTGATGTCTAAATTTATAAACACTCGGAAGATCCATAGTCTGTAAATAAGTACTTCTTTTTCCCATAATCCTATCGATAAATTCATTTTCAGATAAATATAAATAAATAATTTTCCCTATCTCTTTCAGTACTGGTAAACATTCCTTTGTTATTATACTGCCCCCTCCAGTCGATAATACAGTTTTTGCTATTTTTTTATGTCTAACGATCTCTGATAGCTCTAAATCTCTAAATCTAGCATCTCCTAATCTTGCATACACATCTGATATTTTATTGACTTTTTGCTGATAATTTTTATTATATGATTGTAATACTAAATAATCTAGATCTAAGAATTTTAAATTTTTATCCTCTGACAATCTAGCTCCATAAGTGGTTTTACCAGAATTCTTAAGCCCTATTAACACAATATTCATATTTTTTTACCTGGCAATTAATAGCTTGAATATCCTCAATAAAATTTGGATAGCTTTTATTTATACAATTAGTTTCTAGTACTGTCGTTCTTGTTGCTGCATTAAGTCCAGCAACTACCAAGGCCATAGCAATTCTATGATCATAGTGACTTGATACTGTATTGCCAAATAATACTGAATGTCTAATTATTAGATGGTCATCACCTTCGGTAATATCTGCACCCATTTTTCTAAGCTCTTTAGTCATAACACTTAATCGATCACACTCTTTTGTACGAGCTATTTTTATATTTCCTAAGCGCGTTTCACCAATGGCATTAACCGCCAAAATACACATTATAGGCACGGCATCGATACATTGATCCAAATCTATAGTTATTCCGTGTAATTTACTTGGCAACACAGTTAAAATATCATTTGTTGAGATTATCTTTGCACCCATTTTGCGACAAATATCTACCACGACCTTATCACCTTGACGATCAGAAAAATCCAAATTTTTTATTGTGAGCTTAGAATGTGTCACCAGCGCAGCAACCAAAGGAAATGCCATACTACTAAAATCAGCTGGTACTTTATAATCAAAAGACTTGATTCTTGTATTACCAAATAATTCGAACCGATCATAGTTATTACGTATATACCTTATTCCTAGTCTATCTAACCAAGATATGGTTAGATCAACCCAAGGTTTCTCACCAGGAGAATGTATCTTTAATATAGAATTTCCTTTAGCAAAGGGTAAACTCATTAACAAAGCAGAAACATGTTGAGAATCAGAGCCTACAATTGATACCTCTCCACCAGTAACTATACCTTTGACAATGATAGGAGCACAATTATTATTATGTTTAGCATAGCAATATCCGCCTAGCCCATTAACTGCATTAATTAATGGCTCCATTGGGCGCAGATTAGCACTATCGTCTCCTTGTAGTGATACTTCTTTTTTCTGTAAAGCAAAAATAGCCGTCATAAAACGTAAAATTTGACCTGAATTAGCCACATCTATATTATTTAAACTTACATCAAGTTCACCATCAACTCCAGTGATCTCACAATATCTAGACGTTTCCGTAATGTTAGCACCAATTGCTCCACAAATTTTTCTCATAGCAACAACATCTGGTGAATCAAGCAAATTTTCAATTTTACTTGTCCCCTTCGCTAGCGAAGCAAATAATAGAGCACGAATAGAGTGAGATTTAGAGCTAGGTGGTTGTATTGTTCCAGATATTTCAGACTTATTTACAACCAAAGCTGACATACAAATTTTACCTAATGAATAGTCATATCTTTTGCTAATATTTAGACCAAATCAATTATAACAATTTAAAGACAGAAGACCATCAATTAATGCTAATTACATTATAAATTAATTCAATTTCAGACTAGTCTTATGACAATACAAATAATAGAAATAATAATTCACTTATTTATTGCAATAGGTACAATTGGAACATGTGTAATACTTTATATTTAGCAAGTAGAGCACTAAAAATAAAAGCATATTCTACTATTTCTTTTGAAACATTTTATTGCCCATCCAATATGTCTTGCCTATAACGATATTTCTTGAGACGTTTTTTAAATGTTCTAGGTTGCTCTACTGGTCAAACACATGCCTTATATCCCCCATCGGCAGGAAGTGTTTTTACAGCACGGATGATAAATTTCTAGCTAAAATTAATGGTTAAAAATTAACAAATAGTAGCTAAAAAAAACAGTTTTTGTTTATTAATTAAGCGATGAGTGGCAGATAACTACATAATTGATAACATATTATAGGCCAAAATACTGCCAACTAACTTTAGTTAGTAAAAACATGTATAATAGGGCTTCTTAACGACAAAAGTGAGAATCAATCTGAACATAAAGAAGTTAGCACTACATTGGAAAATACTTATTAGCATACTATTAGCATGCTTTGCAGGATTTTTTACTGAAATAGATAGCACTCTAATGGGGATCACATTTTATTCATTATACTCATTTGGAGGGATCCTTTTTCTTAATGCGTTAAAAATGATAATCGTTCCATTAGTTGTATCCTCCATTATTTCTGGAGTTGCCAAAGTGGGCAATGGTAATTCTTTAGGGCGGATGGGAAGTAAAACTTTGTTGTTTTACTTTATGTCTACCTTAATTGCTGTTCTTATTGGCTTATTCATGGTCAACATTCTATCGCCAGGAACAATAAATGGTTCTCCTGCAGGTGAATTATTTGGCATTACAAAATTAGATGCTACTAAAATAGAGAGCATAAAAGAAACTAGACTTGATAGTATAGTCGAAGTTTTTTATCACATGGTTCCATCTAATATTATTCAAGCTGCTGGCCAAGGAAATATGTTAGGACTCATCTTTTTCAGCCTACTATTTGGTGCTTTTTTATCAAAAAGTAAAAGTGAACACGTAGCTATAATGTATAAGTTCTGGCATGTGATTTTTGAAACAATGATGTCAATAACACTATTCATTATGCAGTATGCTGCTCCCTTAGGAATATTTTGTTTAGTTGCAAAAACTATGACAGAAACAGGTTTTTCTACCTTCAGGCCTTTATTAGTATTCTTTATAACAGTTTTATTGGCACTATCAGCACACATGTTTATTGTGCTCCCAATGTTACTTAAAGTATTTGCAAAAGTACGCCCTATTAGACATTTTAGAGCTATGATGCCAGCACTCCTAACAGCATTCTCTACTGCATCATCATCATCTACATTGCCTGTAACAATAGAATGTGTAGAAGAAAACGCTAATGTTTCTAATAGAGTATCGAGCTTTGTATTACCACTAGGCTCTACTGTTAACATGGATGGAACCGCTTTGTATGAATGTGTTGTGGTTATTTTCTTAATGCAAATTTATGGAGTAGAAATAAGCTTAGCAAAACAATTTTTAGTCGTAATTCTAGCGTTGACAACATCTATCGGTGTTGCTGGAGTACCAGCGGCTAGTTTAGTCGCTCTTGTTATAATATTAAACGCAGTCGGATTACCCGCAGAAAGTATTGGAATTATTATGATAACAGAAAGACTACTAGACATGTTTAAAACTACAGTTAATATATTTGGTGATTCTTGTGGAGCAGTTATCATAGCTCATTCAGAAGGAGAAACTAATTTACTTCCAGAGAAAGTATTAATCTAAATCTTCTCTTCAAAACGTTTCTTTATTACCTATTAATTAAGGACAACAAGGCGTTAAGAAAATCTAATCGCTTTTCTTCGCTAACGTATTTAGCCACTAAATCTTGTACTATTACCGCATCACCATAATATCGACTATAATTTTTCTTATTAAAGTGCTCAAACAATGCCATTTCAATTAATTTGCATTTACCCCGAAGTTCTGAACTTTCTTCAGGATTAACAATTAATTTTAGTAAAGAATCTAAAAATTTTAATCGCTTGCTTTCGTCAATATATTTGACAACTAGATCTTCGACAGCTGCAGCACAACCAAGGTGATTACGTTTTTTATCAGGTATATTTCGTAAGGCATGTTCAATATATAAAATCTTCTCACGAAAATTAAAGTTATTATAATCCTGCATAACATTTACCTCAAAAAATTAGAAGATCAAGAATATTAATTAAGTTATACAGACAGCTCATCATCAAAAATATATAAATTTTACTCAATGGATGATAATGAGCATGCTCCCCACCAACACTAATTATTGATGGGTACATTTAAATAAAGCCTGGCAATGTCCTACTTTCACATGGGGAGACCCCACACTATCATCGGCGCTAAGTAGTTTCACTGCTGAGTTCGGTATGGATCAGGTGGTTCCTACTTGCTATGGTCGCCAGAAAACTAGTTATATTTGGATAAATTACAAGTACTAAAGCACTATTAATGACATTAAATTATATGGTCAAGCCAAACGGTCAAATTAGTACGGGTTAGCTACACACATTACTGTGCTTCCACATCCCGCCTATCAACGTTGTGGTCTCCAACAAACCTTCAGGGAAATCTAATCTTGAGGTGGGCTTCCCGCTTAGATGCTTTCAGCGGTTATCCCTTCCGTATTTAGCTACCCGGCAATGCCACTGGTGTGACAACCGGAACACCAGAGATACGTCCACTCCGGTCCTCTCGTACTAGGAGCAGCTCCTCTCAAATTTCCTACGCCTACGGCAGATAGGGACCGAACTGTCTCACGACGTTCTAAACCCAGCTCGCGTACCACTTTAAATGGCGAACAGCCATACCCTTGGGACATGCTTCAGCCCCAGGATGTGATGAGCCGACATCGAGGTGCCAAACACCGCCGTCGATATGAACTCTTGGGCGGTATCAGCCTGTTATCCCCGGCGTACCTTTTATTCGTTGAGCGATGGCCCTTCCATGTAGAACCACCGGATCACTAAGACCTGCTTTCGCATCTGCTTGACCTGTCAGTCTCGCAGTTAAGCACCCTTGTTGCCTTTACACTCAATGTGCGATTTCCGACCGCACTGAGGGTACCTTTGTGCTCCTCCGTTACTCTTTAGGAGGAGACCGCCCCAGCCAAACTACCCACCATACACTGTCCCTATCCCGGATTCACGGGATCAGGTTAGAACCTCAAATACATCAGGGTGGTATTTCAAGGGTGACTCCACCAGAACTAGCGTTCCAGCTTCAAAGTCTCCCACCTATCCTACACAGATATATTCAAAGTCCAGTGCAAAGTTGTAGTAAAGGTGCACGGGGTCTTTCCGTCTAGCCGCAGGTACACTGCATCTTCACAGCGATTTCAATTTCACTGAGTCTTGGGTGGAGACAGCGTGGCCATCGTTACGCCATTCGTGCAGGTCGGAACTTACCCGACAAGGAATTTCGCTACCTTAGGACCGTTATAGTTACGGCCGCCGTTTACCGGGGCTTCGATCCGGAGCTTCGCTTACGCTAACCCCATCAATTAACCTTCCGGCACCGGGCAGGCGTCACACCCTATACATCCTCTTGCGAGTTAGCAGAGTGCTGTGTTTTTAATAAACAGTCGCAGCCACCTAGTTTCTGAGGCCTTCATCAGCTCAAGATGCAAGATCTATCACCAAAGAAGGCGTACCTTCTCCCGAAGTTACGGTACCATTTTGCCTAGTTCCTTCACCCAAGTTCTCTCAAGCGCCTTAATATTCTCTATTTGTCTACCTGTGTCGGTTTGGGGTACGGTTTTGTATAACCTAGCCTTAGTGGATTTTCCTGGAAGCATGGCATCAACCACTTCAGTTCAAAAAAATGAACTTCGTCATCACGCCTCAGAATTAACGAGTATCCGGATTTGCCTAAATACTCTTCCTACACGCTTAAACCAAGACAACCATTACCTGGCTGGCCTAGCCTTCTCCGTCTCCACATCGAAATTATACAAAGTACAGGAATATTAACCTGTTTCCCATCGATTACGCGTTTCCGCCTCACCTTAGGGGCCGACT
>PIVX01000006.1:45000-117934 GCA_003353785.1 Gammaproteobacteria bacterium
CAATTTTTAATGAGCTTAAATTACCCAATAAAGTCCTATATGAGATAATCAATCTGGGCAAGATAACAAAACCATTGGCAAGTCTAAAACCAAATACAACTATAGAATATGCGATCGATAAGGATAGCAAACTCATCCAGATGGATTATGCTCTTTCTGCTAAAAAGAAATTAGCAATCTCCTTAGAAGGAGAAAAATATGTCGCAAAAATTATTAACACTCAGATAGAAAAAAGAATTCATTATGCCTCAGCAAAAATAGATTCATCTTTAAGTACAGCAGCAAACAAAGCTGGACTCACAAAAAAAATAATAATGGAAATAGTCAACATCTTTTCCTGGAATATAAATTTTAAAAAAGATATTCGTCCAGGAGATTCTTTTACAGTAATATATGAAGACCATTACGCTGGAGATACTAAAATTCGTGATGGTTCGATTATAGCAATTAGATTCTCTAATAAAGGAAAAATACACGAAGCAGTTAAACACATATTCAAAAATGGTAGTAGCCAGTATTTTAAACCTAATGGAAAAAGTTTAAGACAAGCATTTATGAGACGTCCACTAAAATACACTAGAATAAGCTCTCCATTCAAAGCAAAAAGAAAACATCCTATTCTTGGGATCGTTAGACCACACCCAGGAGTTGATTACGCTGCTCCCTACGGAACCCGAATCAAAGCATCAGGAGACGGTGTTATTAGTTATCTAGGCAGAAAAGGTGGATATGGTAGAACTATTATAATTAAACATGGAAGAAGATATACAACTCTATATGCACATTTATCTAAATATGCAAAACGTATATATAGAGGGAAACCCATTCGTAAAGGAGACATAATTGGTTTTGTTGGCAAATCAGGACTAGCAGATGGTCCACATTTACATTATGAATTTTGGATCAAAGGTAAAAAAGTAAATCCAGAAACTGTAAGACTACCAATGACTAGTTCATTAACAGGCCACGAGCGTACACGCTTTTTATCAGCATCTAGACCATTAATGGCTCAACTATCCTTATACGACTCCGCTCCTAAAGAAGAGATTCTTACTTCCTAGCAATCAAATATTTCTTACATTTCAAAATCTAAAAAATATTCAAAAATGGACCACCCCCAAATTATACTAGCAAATAATAATGCTACTAATACTGCGCTTGATGCTATATCTTTGGATTGTTTTGATAATGGATGCTGTTCTAAGCTTATTCTATCAACAGCTGTCTCAATGGCTGTATTAAATAATTCACAAATAATTACTAATACAAGACTTCCAAGTAATAATGATCTATGTAAAGCATCCGTTGCAACTATAAAAATCAAAGGAGTTAAAATAACAAAAGAGACTAGCTCACACTGAATAGCAAATTCTTTTCTAGCTACAAAACTCAAACCATTAATAGAATTAGTGGTCGCACTATACAATTTGTTTATATATTTTTTCATGTTAATTTAATTACGCTTACAACAATTTTCAATATCCTCTATGGTCTTCGGTAAATTTTTACTTAACACATCACAACCATCTTTAGTTACAACAACGTCATCCTCAATTCTAATAGAAATATTATGCCACTTATTATCAACTCCTGCCATATCTTTACTTATGTATACACCAGGTTCAACCGTTAATACCATCCCTTCCCGTAACTTAATAAAACTTTCCCCGTTTATATATTTACCTACATCATGCACATCTAACCCTAACCAATGTCCAAATGAATGCGGATAGAATTGTTTATAACTACCATTTTCGAGCTGATCTTCGACTTTCCCAGTTAATATCTTCAAATTTATTAACCCTTCAACTAAAACTCTTATGATCTGATCTTGTATTTCATTCCAGGCAACTCCTGGCTTAACTGCTTTAAATCCAGTTTCTTGCATCTCAAGCACCAATTGGTAAATAATTTTTTGCTCTTTAGTAAATTTACCGTTAATCGGGAAAGTTCTGGTAATATCTGAGGCATAATTCTGATATTCAGCCCCAGAATCTATCAATATCAAATCCCCATCTTCTAACTCTGAGCTATTAGCAATATAGTGTAAAGTATTTGCATTAATTCCAGCAGCAACTATCGGCAAATAAGCATGCTCACAATTATGGCGATTAAATTCATGCGATAGAATCGCAGCAACTTCATATTCATTAACACCAGGCTTACTAAACTGCATTGCCTTAATATGAGCCTCAACAGATAAGTCTACTGCCTGTTGGAGCATCTCTATCTCTTTTGCATCTTTCTCCAGGCGTAAACTATGAATTATAGCTAAGTGATCTATTAGCTTAAAATTTTTATTATCTAACCACTTATCTTTCAAGATCTCTCGACCATGAAAAGTATTTAATCGGCACTCTTCTATCTCATGCTCTTCAATTAAAGATTGCGTTTTACTCCCATTCATTAGTTTATTAAACCCATACTTAAATTCATCAAGCCGGAATGTCTTATCTACGCCATATAATTCTTTTGCCTTGCTGCACCCTATCACCTTACCATCCCAAATCGTTTGTAGATGGTTTATTTCCTGACAAAACAACCAATATTCCTCTTTGTCTTTAGTTTTAAAAAATACAGCTATTGCATTATATTCAGGAAAACCGGTTAGATACCAAAAGTTGTTATCTTGGCGAAATTTGTAATGAACATCATTAGTCTTAATTTTTTTTGTAGCAGCAAATACCATAGCTATCTCATCGTTTTGCATCTGAGCAAAAAATTTTTTTCTTCTATTAAGAAAATCTTGTTTAGCTATTTCTTTATCTGTATCTATGATGCGCATCAATGTATTACACACTCTTGCTCTGTTATATTTTTCCGTAATTCCATAAATAGCATTAGAGATGCTAATCTTATAAATTCACAAATTTCAACAAATGCTTTTTGTTCTGCATCGCTTGTACCATATTCTATATCAACACCAGCTGTTTCTATGATATAGTCAACTACTTCCTGAGATTCCATACTCAATTTAAGATCTTGCTTAACCATGCTATAAACTTCGATAAAGCCTTGACACCAACCAGATAAAGCTATTGTCCTATATGATAATTCTTCACATTCATCAGGCAGAAACAGATCGAATTCAAATTCTGCTGCACTCAACAGGGCCTCGCTAGTATTAAATAAATTTTTAATAATATCTAAAATCGGCTCCAATTCAACTTTTTCCATACTCTTAAGAGTATAATCTTGCTCAATTAAACTGGATAACCAATCTTCAGGATTAAAAGATATATTGAAACAAAGATAGCTACAGATCACTCCATGAACATAGGACGGATGACAAATATTAGCAAAATCGCCAAACAAATCTACAGTATTATCATAATCTGGATAGATTGTTACATTCATTATATTCTCTCATGTTAAGAATTACCCAATATTTTATCCTTTAGTTAAGCAACCAGCAAACATTAATATAATTATTAAAGTTGACCTAACAATAAACAAAGCATATATTATGCTAGCTATGTTAGACAATAATAAGATAGAAAAAGAAATAACTGTGTTAGAAAAACACACTGAAGAGCTAATTCATGCGTATAATGCACTACTAGCACGCTATACTAGCTTAAAAAATGACTTCAGCAATATTGATAGAGCCCAGGAAATACAAAAAGATAAACTAACAACAGCACAAAATAAACTTAGTAACCTTATTAGTAAACTAAAGAACATAGAGGCAAATCATGAGCAATGAGTCGGTCAATACTATAACTTTACATATTCTAGACAAACCATATCAAGTAAAATGCAGCAAAAGCCATATGGAAGAACTACAAAAAGCATCTTTTCATCTAGATGATAGAATGCGTGAAATTAAAGAAATGGGACATCTAAAAAACCTTGATCATATTATACTGATGGCTGCACTAAATATCACCAATGAGTACTTAAACTATAAAGAAAACCAACATACAAACCAACCAGAACTTAATCTTAGAATACAAAATTTACAAAAGAAACTTACCGATACTTTAACTGCAAATCTAGATAGTATTAGGTTATAATAATATTACCTTTGGCTGAGTGCCAATTTGAACCAACAGCTCAATATAGGGGTATGGTTACGCTATGAATGTTGTGCAAGCCTGCCTCGAGTAGGAAGCCTGATTTCATACTAATATTCCCCACCTGAACCTCTGGGTTCAGACCGGTGCCAGCTAAAGGCTTTACTTATGAATGATAAACATCAACTTCGTGATATTCTACTGGAAAAAAGAAACAATTTAACAAAAGAACAAGTGAATAACGCCAGTAAATTATTAAACGAAAATATAATAAAAACCATAGAACTTAATCATAAAAAAATTGCTTTTTATAAAAGTATTGAGAATGAGGTTAATCCACAGCTTGCTCTTGCATATGCCATCAACAATAATTCTGAATGTTATTTACCAACAATACTTAGGGAAACCAAAAACATGTCATTTGTAGAATACACTAATGAAAAAAATCTAAACTTGAATAAATTTCTCATCCCTGAGCCAATATCTACTAATTCTATTCCTGCTAGCAGCTTAGATATCATCTTTGTTCCACTTGTTGGCTTCGATTCAACAGGCAATAGAATTGGGCGTGGAGCCGGTTATTATGATAGAGCATTAGAATTTAAGAAAAATAATCGCGAGAGCAACCCTAAATTAATTGGCCTAGGTTATGAGTTGCAACTAACAGAAAATTTTTCTGCTGAGAGTCACGATGTTAAATTAGATCAAGTAATAACAGAAAAAAATAACTATGAATTTAATCTTGTTGATAGCTAGCAGAAGAAGTCATACTCTCATATACTTGTACTTTTTGTAGATTAATGTTTGGATAATTAAATAATAGCCCACAAAATTTCTCAAACAAATGTTTCGCAATATTTTCCGCACTTGTATTATCTTCTCCTGGAATTAAATAGTGCCTTTGTTCATCTTCTTTAACAAAATTATATAGAGCAGTATCAGAAGCTGATACAATTACAGTATGATCAATATTCTTCTCAATCCAGTTATTGATTATTTGCTTAATCTCGGCAAAATCAACAACAAAACCCGTTTTATCTAATTTTGTAGAATAAATAAAAATAACGACCATATAATTATGGCCATGTAAATTTTTACAAGCACCATTATAGTTGCCTACTATTCGATGAGCAGCAGAGAAATCTTTTAGCTTTACTTCTATGGTGAAACGACCCAAAACCTTTCCCTAATTATTGAACAAAACAGCGTAGAATTTTAGCATGCAATCTAACAATCAGCAATATAAAATGCTAGTAAAGCTTATTATTATAAGCCATCCTCACCACCCTACACCATTTAGTTAGGTATTTGAGAATAATTTGATTATAAGATAGATTTAAATACATTCTCATAGGCTTTAATGTGTAACGATTTGCAAGAATCCATTCTATTATTTTTCCGAGATCTTCTCCAATAATTTTGTCAATTTTTCAGCTCTCAAATCAAATTAAAATAATTTTCAAAAAATTATCCTCTCTCTTTATCTTTCTATGGTAATTGCGCTCTAATAACCTAATTAATATCAAACATTTTTTGCGCTAACCAACTCTCGACAGTGGCCATAACTTTAGAAACTGTAATATCATCCATACACAGACATTCTGCTCCGCCTTTTATCCGACAATTCTTACAACTAATCCTACTAACTAGCAATTTTACTTTCTTACCAATTGGTCTCCATCGCCCAATTCCAATTTTTTTTTCTTTTGGAAATAAACCAAGTGTAGGTATATTAAGAGCAGCAGCTACGTGCGTAGGCCCAGTACCGCTACCAATAAAACCATCAGCATGAGCAATCAATTGAATTAGCTCTTTTAGCTCCAACGCCCCCATAGAACAATTAATATTCTTGACTTTAGCTAATATCGGCTCTTGAAATCTATCCTTTTCAGCACTACTGCCAGTTAAAATAACATTTATTTTTTGTTGATCTAGCTCCTTTATTAATTCAGTATAATATTTAGCTGACCATTCTTTGCCATTGCCATTAGAGCCAGGATGCAAAATAAGATTAAATTTCTTTGCATGGAGGAAAGCCTTTGCCTTTTTAGTAATATCCTTTGGGTGATTAAGACATATATGTTCATCCATCTCGTTAATAGAAGGTAAATTATCTATGTTAAAACAATTTAACAATTTGTTAACTAGCTCAGATTCATGCTTAGAATAGTCTCTTCTACTCATTAGTTTTAGTTTATTTGAGTATAACAAATGAATAGGTTTAGACAATCTACTAACTCTAAATGGGATCTTCGCAAATTTTGCTATCTTAGCTAACCTAGTATTTGGAAAAACATTAACTATAACATCAGCTTTAAGCTTTACTAATTCATCAGTTACCCTCTTGTCAGATAATGTACAAAGATAGCTCCAATCTAAAAAATCATCAATTTGAGGATTGAGATCTATGAGATCCTTTACATATCCTCTAGCCAAGAAAAATATATGACTTTTAGGGTACTTATTCTTTAGCAATGAAACTAGTGGGAAGGTGAAAATAACGTCTCCGATATTATCAATTCTGCTAATAATTATTCTAGATGGTTCATGTATTCTTTTAAAAGAAAGCATTATTTTTCTCAATATGCTGTTTTTTATGTAACTTAGTTTTTTTACTTCATTTTACTACAATAGCCAAATAAAACAATTGTACATTCTGCAATAGTATTGTAGAATTTTTTAATCAAATTAAAAAGCACGATTTTATCTCTAGATCATTATGGAATTACTGGAACAAATCAAGGTTACTTACCCAACAGAAAATATCAGAGTAAATAATCGGTTCTTCTACACATTGTACAATGTCAGTCTAATCACTTTAGTTGCCATAAGCTTCTTTTTACCAATATCAACAGCTATCACCAATATCTTATTCTATCTAACTGCTGTTTTGATATTAGTAACTTTTAAATGGTCTTATATTTATACTACAATAAGATCGAATAAAATAGCTCTAAGTCTACTAGTTTTTTGGCTATTATTCACTATCGCACTATTTTATACTGAAGGCTCTTATATTGATGCCATAACACGCTGGAAAAAACATGCTAAATTTCTCATAGCCCCTCTTTTCTTTTGCTTATTTAGAGAACGTAAATTGTCTTTATATACTATTTATCTATTTATTGCGGCAATGCTAATAACATGTTTCCTAGGATATCTAAAGTTTTTTGGCATAATAAAAATTAATCAACATCTTGCCGGCGCTACTTCTGTCTTCAAAAGTCATATCCAAACAAATTTTCTACTAGCATATACATCATTTTTATTATTAGTGCTATCAGTATACCATCACAAGATGAAATTCATATTTATCCTATTATTTTTACTGGTCTCTTTTAATACCATGTATCTAGGAACAGGTAGAACCGGAATGGTTATTTTTTTCTGCTTATCATCATTTTTTGTATTTAGAATACTCTCGCCAAAATGGATTTTAGTATCCAGCTTAGCTATATTTATTCTACCCATATTATTATTTTATTCTTCTAATTCATTTAAACGTAGGATAACAACAGTAAAACATGATATAGTTAAATATAGGAATAACCAACCTGATACTTCTGTTGGCCTAAGATTAAGTTATTTATTTAACGGTATAAAAATAATAAGGACTAATCCCATATACGGCTCAGGCACTGGAAGTGTTCCTGTACAATTTAAGAGAATTGAGCGAAATGTAATACTTCAAACTAATAATCCTCACAACGAATATATTAATGTTGGGATCCAAATCGGTATTATCGGCTTAATTTATCTAATGTTAATGTTTATAATACAATCGTATTACTCTACTAAACTTCCATCTCCTTTCAATCTTGCATCTCAGGGAATATTAGTATCCATAATAGTAGGTTGCACTGCTAATTCTCTATTAATGGATACAACTGAAGGCCACTTTTATGTATATTTTATTACTGCTTTTTTTGCTAATATGAAGTACAATTCTTCTAAGCTAATTTATTAGTAATATTTAGCGAAATATCTAGAATAAAAGACTATATTAATAAAGTATGTTGTATTTAATCTTAAGAAGAATGACTCTCTTTGACCAAATATGGTATAAAACTAAAATTTATTCTATAACTACACTGTCTATAGCCATATGTTTCATTATATCTGTAAATTCATATGGAGAAACTAGTCATTTAGAGTATTCAGAAATTAAAACCAAAAATAAGCCAGAAGCATTAATAATATTTCTACATGGTCTAGGAGGTAATTCTGAAAATTTTCTAAAAATAATACCTAAACTAAAACTACCAAACAGCACTTACTCTATTATTCCACAAGCTCCAAAACGTGAAATAACTATTAATAAAAATATGATCATGCCAGCATGGTACAATATGATCAATCGAAAAAATTTTGGTAATGAATCTGAAAATGATATATTCAAATCATCCAAACTAATCCATCAACTTATTAATAAAGCTGAGAATATAGTTCCAGCAAATAAAATTTTTCTCATAGGTTTTTCCCAAGGAGGAGTTATGGCTCTTTATTCTGGGTTGACATATCCAAAAAAATTAGGTGGTATTGTCTGTCTATCTGGATACATCCCTATTAATAAAATCTTTGCAGCATTGTTAAAGCCTCAAAATAAAGATACTAAGATTTTCATGGCTCATGGCAAGCTAGATAACATAATACCTATACAATATGCTGAATCTAGTTATGAACTACTAAAGAAACTAAAATATGATGTTCATTGGCGTAAATATCCAATGGTACATATAATATCATCTGAGGAATTAGATGATCTAAGTAATTGGTTACTTAATATAATCTGATCCTCTCCATACCTAAGCAATAATTTATTTTCCTATCCACTCAATAAAACTTACTACGATTCCAGAATTAGTTACCTTTACCGATAACGCAGAAGAATCCTTAGATTTAGGTTCATCATCATAGACAGCGCTTTTAATATTTTGCTTTGTAAATATCTCTACATTAGTCCCAGTAGCTATCTGCCTTATAAAAGAAATTAGCCCTTTTGGTACAGAATGGTTATCAGTCTCCGCAAGATGAGCGTAATATTCAGCGGCCGTTTTAATTTCATCTTCACTAAAAGTACTATCTTTTAATGTAACTATAACTTTGGATATATCTTTATAATGAACATTCATCAATTCAGGAACGCTAAATTTTTCTCCTCTGCCAAACATTTCATTACCTTTAATACCATGGTAATTGTTTGTTATAACCTTTCCATCGTTTGTGTGTAGAGAAACTGTTGCTATTTCCATACTTCTACCAGTTTGATTAGCCATACTCATATAACAATCATCAGCTTCAGCAAAACTATTTATGTTCCAGAATGACAAGATAAATACTAAACACCCCAAAAAAAATTTATTCATTACAACTCCTCTTACTGCATCAAATTAGCTTACTTATGTTATATTATAGAACATTTAGTTCAAAATACAACCGATAAGGATTAAGCTATAGTGGATGGTTGGGTAACTTAATGATAAATTAGTTAAAAATTAAGCACTAACATAAACTATTGTATTTTAATAAATATTATTCAACTTCTGCTGTAATATTTATTTTTAAAGACTATTAGAGACTAAACATATCTTTGCTACTAATATCGCGCATTGCTTGTAGAACATTAGTTAACGACGTAAACTCTTGGTAAAGTAATCCATATAATTTTCTATGAATGCTATCTTTATGGTTGGATAGAGTACCATAGGCAGTTTTACCCATTTCGGTATAGTAACTATTATTAACATTCCTTTTTTTAGATATTTCAGGATATAATCCTGAAAATATTAAGCATGTATCACCGATCTCCTGCAAATCTTGCTCTAGTACTCTTGAACCAGAATAATTAATTTCTAACAACTCCAAACATATTACTTTTGATAAAATGTTTGGCTTATCACTAAAACGCATTAATAAGAACACTAAATAACTTTCTAGATCTTCACACAAATAAGTAGATTGCTTAGACTGTGCATCTACTACGAGGCTCAGCCATTCAGACATATTAGTTGAATAAATTTTAATTTTTCGTTTCAAATACATAACCTTTTAACTTAATTATAGAATAATTATTGCTAATAACTATAATTTTAGACTATTATGGTAACCTATTGATTTAGAATTTATTTTTCGATACAATGGGCAATTAGGCAGGAAGCCGGTCAATATTACAAATTCGTTAATATTATGATTATTAAATGGAATTAATAAATGCATCATTTATTCCCAAGTATTAAGACTTTTCACCAAACTCTAGTTTCTACTAGTAAAGTTGATAAGATTTATATTGAACAATGCGGTGAACCAAACGGCCTTCCTATTCTTGTACTCCATAATGGTCCTGGTTCAATAGGCTCACCTTTTTATCGAAGATTTTTTGATCCAGAAAAATATAGAATTATTGTTATGGATCAAAGAGGTTCTGGAAGATCAGAGCCGCTTGGAAATTTACAGAATAATAATACTAACGAACTAATCAGAGATATTATTACTATCCGTGAACATTTAAGTATAGATAAGTGGCTAATTTTTGGTTACGGATTAGGAGCAACCCTAGGATTATTGTACGCTGAGCAATATCCCAAAGAAATACTAGGAATGCTATTAATAGGAACCCAGTTATGCAGATTACAGGATCTACACTGGTTTTATCAAGATGGAGCTAATAACATTTATCCAGATCACTGGGAAAAGTTTATTTCACATTTAAAAGCTCAAGAACTTAGTGATACTATCCATGGCTATAACAATATGCTAACAGGAGAAGATGATTTAGTAAAAATGAGTGCAGCAAAATCATGGCAAAATTGGCATACAGATTGTATAGCACTCCATATTCACAAAACTACTATCGATACTACTAGTAAACATCATACATATAGTAAAACTATGATCCAGAATCATTATTTACTGAATAGATTTTTCATCCAAGAAAATCAGATACTAGAAGAGATTAATAAAATTCAAGAGATCCCTGCATATCTCGTGCATGGACGCTATGATATGATCAGTCCAATGAAATCTTCTTGGATACTAAATAAATCATGGAATAAATCAAAATTATTTATCATTAGAGAAGCCTGTCATGCAGTAACAGAGCCCAGTTTAATTGACGCCATTATAGTTGCTAGCAATTTATTGTATAATGAGATATCAAATGAGAGCATTAATTCAGAGAGTTAGTTACGCTAAAGTAATAACTAACAAAGGTACAATTGCTAAAATTGACCAAGGCATATTAGCTTTAGTTGGTATCAAACAATCTGACACAGAAAAATCTGTGCTCCAACTTACAGAGAAAATTTTAAATTACCGTATATTTAGTGATCAGAATGATAAAATGAATCTAAATGTACAACAAGTACAGGGGAAAATTTTATTTGTCCCACAATTTACCTTAGTAAGCGATACCAACAAAGGCCTTAGACCAGACTTTAAATCTGCTGGAAGTCCAGAGCACAGCCAACTTCTATTTGACTACTTAGTAAACCATGCTAAACAAATATATATCGACATAAAAACTGGTGAATTTGGGGCTAATATGCAGATAGAATTATGTAATAACGGTCCTGTCACCTTTATATTGGATAACTGATGGGTAAGTATTCATCTTACACTACAATATCTTTACTCAGCTTATTTTTAATATTGACTGGCTGCGCTACCCATAAAAATACTGTTGATCCATATGAGAACTACAATAGAGCAATGTTTAAATTCAACAAGTCAGTGGATAAAATCATCATCAAACCAATTGCGGTAACCTATGACATTTTATTCCCATATCCTATTAAAAAAGGAATAAGCAATGCATTCGACAATTTATTTCTTACCTCTTCAATTGCAAATGATTTATTACAAGGGGAAATATGCTGGTTCGCATCTGATACATGGCGTTTTATCATTAATTCGACTCTAGGAATTGGAGGACTCTTTGATATTGCAACACCGATAGGTTTCCCTAAACATCAACAAGATTTTGGTAAGACATTAGCCAAGTGGGGGGATCCTAACTCTCCTTATTTCATAATTCCAATTTTAGGACCATCGACTATAAGAGATGCTACCGGATTTATATTTGACTATAATATATTTAGCGTGATCCCAAGAATCAGACCAGTAGAGCTCAGAAATAGTATTTACGTACTACAACTAGTTGACTTTAGAACAAGACTATTAGAAACTGAGGACATAATGGAGGCAGCAAGTATTGATGAATACTTATTTACTAGGGATGCTTATTTACAATTTAGAAAATCATTCTTTAATAGTGATTCCAAAGATAACGAAGAGCTTGAGGAAGATGATTTATATGTTGAATAAAAAATATGACCAATATTATTTTATATCAACCGGAAATTCCACCAAATACCGGTAACATAATACGCTTATGTGCTAACACTGGTTGTCAATTACACCTAATTCAACCCTTTGGGTTTTTTCTTAATGATGAAAAACTAAAAAGAGCTTCAATGGATTATGCTGAAATTCAAGATATCCAAATCTACCCAACCCTAAAAACATGCCTAGCTAAGCTCAATTACACCAAACTTCTTGCTCTAACTACCAAAGGCAACGTCATCTACACCGAACAAAAATATGAGGAAAATACTGCTTTAATATTTGGTCCTGAATCTAGAGGACTACCAACAGATGTATTAGAATTATGTGATCAAAAAGTAAAAATACCAATGCTAACAAATTCAAGAAGTTTAAACTTGGCAAATTCCGTTGCAATAGTAATCTATGAAGCTTGGAGACAAAACGGTTTTCGCTAAAAAGATAAATTTAGTGAGCCGTTTTTTTAGATAATTTATCTTGCTCTTGTTTACGAGCTTCAAAAATAGCCTCGAAATTAATAGGAGGTAATAAAATTTGTGGAAATCCAGCCCTCATAACAAGATCACTAATCACTACCCTAGCGTATGGATATAGATTTGATGCACAAAAACAAGCTAATGCACGTTCAAGATCATGCTTATTAAAACCACTTATAGTAAAAATACCTGCTTGCTTAACTTCAACTAAAAAAGCAACTTGCTCTAGCGATTTAACTGTAACAGTCAAATGTACAGTAACTTCGTGATCATCATTATCAAGAGATTCTGAGCTAGTGTGAACATCCAAGCTCATTTCTGGCTTCCATTCCTTATTGAATATTGCTGGAACTCCAGGAGATTCAAATGAGACATCTTTTGTATAAAATTTTTGGATAACAAATTTTTGTTCTTCAGTTGACATTTTTTACCTTATATTACTTTTTAACCAGTGGTAAATCCGCTGCTAACCATTCTTGAATACCACCTTTTAACGCATTAACATTATCAAAGCCATTCTTTTTTAAGAGCTCTGCTCCGCGAATAGATGACTGCCCATTTTGACACACAACTATCGCTGGTTTGGCTTTATATTTTTGTATCTTCTTTAAATCATTTTCTAAATTAGCTAAAGGTGAATTAACAGAATTAACTATATGCCCATTATTAAATTTACTTTCTTCTCTAATATCAATTAATGCACCATGCTCATGATTGATTTTTTGAACACATTCAGCAACACTTAATATTTGGATCCCTTTAACAACCTTGCTTGTGCCAGATTGAAACAACCAGGCCAATAAAACAACAAATGTCCCAGTTAACATCCAATGATTAACTAGAAATTCTAGAAATATATTCACAAATCTCCCCCGTAATAAAATATTTATATATTATACACAATTAAATCGTCAAAACCAAAATAGTCATATTAGCTTTTAGCTTCAAAAATATCTATACTGTTTAAAATTAATCATGAGAATATCTAGTGACTAAAAAACCTGTAATACTTATGATCTTAGATGGATTCGGTTATTCCGAACAAACTGAGCATAATGCTATTCATTTAGCAAAAACAGATTTTTGGGATAAGCTTTGGAATAATTTCCCTAAAACGCTAATTAGTTGTTGTGGTGAAGCTGTCGGTCTACCTGATGGCCAAATTGGCAACTCAGAAGTCGGACATCTACATATCAGCAGTGGAAGAATTATTCCACAATCATTAAAAAAGATCAACGACAGCATAAAAAGCCAATCTATAGATTCTATTAAAATTTTTAATAATGTCTACAATAGTAAACGTGTTCATTTAATTGGTTTACTCTCAGATGGAGGAGTACACTCACATATAGAACATTTTCAAGCTTTAATCAGTCAATTATCACCAAAAATTCCAGAGATCTATATCCATGCTTTTTTAGATGGTAGAGACACTCCACCTAAATCTGCTAAATCGGCAATCCAAGAAATTAGCCCTGTATTATCTGAGCAGATAACACTTGCCTCTGTTTGTGGAAGATATTATGCCATGGATAGAAATCAAAATTGGGACAGAACTAAAACTGCCTATGAAATGCTACTTGGCTCAGCTGAGTTTCACGCAGATAATGCTATTAGTGCAATAGAACAAGCCTACAAAAGAGATGAATCAGATGAGTTTATTAAACCTACTATCTGCACTAATAAACAATGTGCTATTCAAGATGACGATATAGTAATTTTCTTGAATTTTCGAGCTGATAGAGCTAGACAATTAACTCAAGTTTTCGTAGATCAAAATTTTTCTCATTTCCCAACTAAAAAAATTAACCTCCATGAGTTTATTACCATGACTGAGTACGAGAAAAACTATTCATGTTCAGTGCTTTTCCCTCCAACAAAACTAACAAATACTCTCGGTGAAATTGTAGCTAATGCCAAATTAAAACAATTAAGAATAGCTGAAACAGAAAAATATGCTCATGTAACTTATTTCTTCAATGGAGGACTAGAAAAAAAATATCATGGAGAAGATCGAATTCTGCTCCAATCTCCCAAAATTGCAACATATGATCTGCAACCCGAAATGAGCGCAAAACTAATAACAGAGCAATTGTTAAAAAACATGGAAAAGTATGACTTAATTGTTTGTAATTTTGCCAATGCTGACATGGTTGGACATACAGGAAATCTACCAGCTACAATTAAAGCCATTGAAACCTTAGATCAATGTCTTAACCAAATATATACTCACCTAGAAAAACTTAATGGCTGGATGCTAATAACTGCAGATCACGGTAATGCTGAGAATATGTATAATAGCCAATCTATGCAACCACATACAGCCCACACTAAGAATCTTGTTCCATGCATTGTCACTAATAAATTAGCAAGCCTTACAAAAACAAGTCATGGTAGTCTGATTGATATAGCTCCTACAATATTAGAGCTTATGGGGCTATCTAAGCCAAAAGAAATGACTGGCGAAGCATTATTCACTGTAAATAAATAGCGCAACAGAAACTTTGTCCTGCTGCGCCACTCAGAAGTACTAGAAATTTTTATCTAGCTCATAAACTCCTAGTCAACATCATCTATTTTAGGTGTAGTATTAACATTACTATCTACACTATTATCTACATAATTTTCTTTCATATCATCTTGAATCTGTTGATTACTATTATTATTATGACTTTGTTGCTGCATCTGTTGTTTAACATTCTTAGATTGCAAATAACTAGCAAGCAAATTTAATAGTGGGTTTTGCTCTTCTTTAGTTATATCTATTTTCATATTAAAGGCAGTTTTAGCATTCTTAGCACAAGAAAACGTCATATATAAGGTTTGTTCATCACCAGAAAGAGTAATATTATCCGTGAGACCATCATTTTTTGTACCTCTTCTTAAGGTCCATCTTGGCTTGCCCTCTCCATTGACGACTATTCCAGTACCCCTATTTTGCCATCTATCCATTGGATCATGACTCTTTTGCCAACTTTTTGCATCTTTGTTATGTAAACCAAAAGAATCTTCATACTTTCCAAAACAGTAAATTCCGCCAAGAGGCATAGTAGTTATATTTAAATAATCACCCTTTTTAATGTTTCTTGGCAATATTATTGTCACTTCTGTTTCATCTTGAAATGGCACAGGGATCACTTGTTCAGCCGAAGTCTTATTACTCATATTGATTACTATACTCTCACCAGCAAAAGCATTAAAACCAGTTATAAGTACAAAAATTAGTAATGTTGAATTTATCAGTTTTTTCATAATTTCCTCTTTATGTTATTTATTATCCAAGCCGGTACTATGCAAAATTAACAAATATTATTCAAGTAGTAACAAATAGTTAGTATAATATATGAACAATTGCTAAATATGCATGTATAAGCAAAATTCTCCTAAATATAATATCTATTCACAATAAAAAAAGCCTGGCATAACTAAAATTTAGAATTTTACCAATAAAAGTAATAATTTTTTGTGCAGAAAATAAACTAGTTCGTAACATTAGCGTTTTATTTATTTGGGTTAATGTACTCCTAATGGATAATTAAATACTCTTTTATTGCCTAGGATAACAAATAGTCTTCATAGTAACCCTGTATAGCTTGAAAAACCATCTATAATTCTAACTGCAATATCATTTTCTTGGAAATTAATTATGATTAAATTAAACAAGCCTATTCTTTACTTTGGTATGATAATAGCAATATTAGCAACGCCAAGTTATGCAAAAAAGTCATCAATAGAAAATAGTAATGTACTAAATAAAACTCAAGCTGGTGAAATAATACATCCTTCCTTAGAAGACATAAAAAGGTTCACTACTGCAATTAGTCAAATTAAGAGTTTTTATGTAAAAGATATAGACGATACTCAATTATTCGATGATGCAATTAGGGGAATGCTAAAAGGCTTAGATCCTCATTCTGGCTATTTATCAGAAGATGAATATAACGATCTAAAAACTATCACAAAAGGCTCATTTGGTGGACTTGGAATAGAAGTAACCAGCGAAGACGATTATATCAAAGTTATTGCTCCAATAGATGATACTCCAGCAAAAAGAGCAGGGATCAAAGCTGGAGATTTTATTATAAAATTAGACGATACTTCTGTGCATAAAATGTCATTAAGAAAAGCTGTGAAAAAAATGAAAGGTAAAAAAGGCACTCCTATTACTTTAACCATTCTACGTAAAAAGACGCCTAAGCCACTAATATTCAAAATAATTAGAGATATTATAAAAATTAAGAGTGTTAAATCAGAACTATTTGAAGAAAAATATGGCTATATCCGCATAAGTCATTTCCAATCTACTACTGCTAAAGATTTCATCAAAGAGATTAATAAATTAAATAAAAAAAGCGGCGGAGTTATGAGTGGTTTAATTCTTGATTTAAGAAATAATCCAGGAGGATTACTAGATTCAGCAATCACCATATCAGACGCACTGATCCATAATGATCAAAAAGGTGATGAAGAAAAAATCGTCTACACTAAAGGACGACTCCCTGGCACAAATTTCACTGCGATTGCTACTCCTGGAGATATTTTAAAGGGTGAGCCTATTGTTGTTCTTATTAACGCCGGCTCTGCCTCAGGATCAGAAATTGTTGCTGGAGCACTTCAAGACAATGCAAGAGCATTACTAATTGGTACACAAAGCTTTGGAAAAGGATCCGTGCAAACTGTGATCCCATTAGGTTCAAAACGCGGGATAAAACTTACAACCTCTTTATACTACACACCTAAAGGAACCTCTATTCAAGCAACAGGACTTAAACCTGATATAATAATTGAGGAAAAAGAATTCACTAATAAAAAAAATGAGAATGAGATTTCATTTAGCGAATCAGCATTAGAGGGGCATATAAAAATTCAACAACAAAAAATAAATAATAAGAATCCTAATATAAAATCTAAATATCTTGATGGAGATTATCAACTTAATGAGGCTTTAAATATGCTAAAGGCAATGAAAATTGCTGCAAATATTAAATAACCTTAAATTATTCGGTTAATAAATTATTTATAGCTTCAGCTATACTAATAAAATTTTGGGGATTTAGATTATCCTCAATGCACCAACATGATGCCAAGATCGCTCGAACAAAACTCCATTGTAATAGTTCTAAACTATCTAAAGCTAATATTTTTGATAGCTCATTAACTCTAACATTAATAATATCTGCAATATTCAGCTTTACTATATTACTTGGGTTAATTAAAAATGCCGCTATCTCAAATTCAACTGTTCCCATAACACCTTTTGGATCAATCATCACCCAATTATTTTCATAGCTCATAACATTACCATGGTGCAAATCACCATGTAGCAAAATAATATTTCTTTGATCTAAATTTTTAACTAAGTCCAGCGCTTTATTTACTAATAAAATATTAATAACATCATTATGTTTTATACTACCAAACCAATTTTTGAAATTAGGGAATTTATTATTCTGAACAAATATTTTTTGTTGTTGATATTCTTTAATAAAATTAGCATATATAGCTATGGAATCCAATTCTTGTTCAGGAAACAAATCACTTAAAGAATAATGCGCTTTCGCTAACAAGAGAGCTTTTTGATCTGCTGCATAATCTAATAACTTAATACAATACGACCCTTGAAATAATTGCAAAGCCCTAAGCTCTTTAATAAATTGCTCTTCATCAAATATAAGTTTAACTATTGCTTCTGCTGATTTTAGCCTGACTTTAACTAAATAGTTATGATTTAGATCTGCACAAATTCCAGTAACTTTAAAATTCCATCTCTTGGCACATATTCTTAAAATAGCTGGCAAATTCTTTAACCAACCTTCACCGTCTTCACCATAAATCTTAATAATATTATTAACAAACATCGACATATTTAACATTTTACCAAAAAATATACTCAATTTAGCAAAAAATTTAAAGACAGCTAAATATTATCCCATTAATATTTTAAATAATTTGGGATGCGTGATATGCTATAAAAAGTGATGGAGAAATAAGGAATAATTTATGGACTACAAGAAACTATTTTTCTCAACATTAGCTATTTTTGGTTTTATATTCTCATTTGATCTTATTGTTCATGGTCATTTGCTAGTCGATTTTTACTATGATACATCAGATCTGTGGAGAAACGAAAATGAATATAAAATGGGCATTATGTTAGCAACTCAATTAGCTTACGCCTTGTTCATTAGCATGCTATGCGGCTGCTCAGTAACTAGTGTTAGCAAATGCAAATATGCCAATGGCTTAATATTCGGACTTATTCTAGCATCGTTAGAAATAGCTAAATACAGCTATATGCCTATTCCTTTTATTCTAAGTATGTGGTGGTGTATTGCCACGATTATAAGAGGCATGATATCGTGGGTTTTTGCTGCTACGATAACTAGCAAATAATATTTTAATGTAACCTCTATTTTGCTAAATAAGCGTCACATTAAGCTGAAACTACTTCAGATTAATTTATCGTTTCTATAATTTCAGATTTTTTATATACCCCTAATTTATCTTTAATAGATTCAAAGTGCGTTTCTACTGTTCTTCTTGATATTCCTAATATATCTCCTGTCTTAGCAGCAGAATGTCCTAGTTCAAGCATCTCTATGCATTGCCATTCTCTCTCGGTTATACGTTTTTTTTCTGGTAATATTCCTAAGGTATGCAATACTGTATTCAATTGTTGTCTTTTGGAAATAACTTTATTGTTATTTGTCACAAAGTAGTTCTCTCTATTCCCAGCAATATCAAATTTATTTAATCTGAAATAGTCTATAATTTTTTTGTTTTCTTCTTTAAAGAACTTTAGGAATTTCTTAAACATAGCAATATTATTGGCAACAGCGTTGTAAATTTCTGGTGTATCTGAAGAAAAAAAATATAATCTTTGAATATTATCGCCAATTTTTTCTTGCCAAACAAAACCATTATGTAAACCAAAATCTTTATCATAAAATGAACATGCTTGAAGATATAACAGTTCGTATTCTTCTCTACTAGTAAAAGCTCTAATTCCATCTTCAAAGTTAGCAGAAAATATAAGATGGGGGTCTATTCTATACCCTTTTTTATTTATAAAGGCCTCTCCAAAATCAGGACGATTCCCAACTATTAATGCATGCCCTGTATTATCTAGCTCAATTATTCCACATTGAGTAACGTTCCCCAAAATAGGACTTGCTTGTTCACATAATCTATCGAAATGTTTCGTATGTTTTGTATACCCCTTAAGTATATCTTCAGAAATAATATCCATAGTGTCTCCTTATAGTTAAAACATACTGCGTTTTAATTTTTAATTAAGTTTTTATTTTAATAATTTATTCTTTATTTCATTAAATCTATTCTTTATTTCATCTTTTTGCATATTAAAAATATGTTGGATATCTACACTATGAGTTTCACCGTAATTATAGGTATTAATGAATTGCCATTCTTCTTCACTTAATTCAGCATTTTCGTTTAATACATTTATAACTTTTAAAATGGCAAGAAGTTGTTCTTTACTAGAATAACAACGCAAGTCATGAGGAACTTTAAAATATTGCTTTTGCTTATTATTGAAATCGGCTTTGATTGTTTTAAACAAATCTACTATATGTTTATTATTATTCTTAAATAAAGAAATAAACTCATGCGCTAATTCTAAATTGTTAACAACAACTTCATATATAATAGGGTAGTATGATGTAAAAAAGTATATTCGATGATTTTTACTATTGTTTAATTTTTCAACAAAATAAAACCCACAATCTGCTCCAAATTGTTTTTGAAAAAATGATTTTGTTTCATCCATGATAAACCCTAAATATTGGTTCTCTTGAAAGGATTTAACAATTGGTCCATCCAACGTAGTAATATAAACCAAATCCTCATTCAACTTATAATCTTGCTCAAGAAGTTTATAACTAACAATTATATTATTATCATCATAAGTCTCAATTATTCCATAGCTATTAATATATTCTAATATTGGTGAGCATGCTCTAATTAAATCTTGATGTCCTCTCATTTTTTGAACTCCAACTAATAGTTTCATTTATTTAAGATATACATTATCTTCTCGATAAAGCTAAAATATATATCAAATGACTTGCTAAATTATCCTACACCAATTTTTAAAGAAATGCTTACGGAAAAATTACCTATTTTATTATTAATGCAAAAAAAAACTAAAATATTTCAAATGTAATGAATCTCTCAATTGTTTAGGCTATAGCTGACAAGAATCAGTCTTAGGCGAGCTTCCATTGGTCAGCCCTTCAACCTTTAATTTCAATATATTTTATTTTTTTATATTCTTTGTTGCATTTATATCCTCGTGTGTATTACAACTTGGACAATGCCGCTCACGTGCTAATAATGGCAATTCATCCATTTTAACAGAAACAGCACAAACAGGTTTTTGCGCTAGCAAGTAATAGTTTGGGGCATATAATGATTTATTGTGTTTCTTATATTGATGCTTAATAATTGCCAAACCTTTATTATACACAAAACTAACAGTACTAAATTGCTCACTTTAAAAATTACCTTGCTTGTATCGCTTTTAACACAACCACCTGTCATAGTATTGATATCTCATTTCAATTAAATATTTATTGACAATAATCCTTGAATTGTTTAATCTACCGTACGATTTTATCGCATTTTTATTGGAATGAAATATCAATCAAATACTAGGAAGCCAAAGATTCACTTGAATTATGCAAATTACAGTCTGCTTGATTGCTGGCTGGGTGGTTATTTAATCCTGCTGATTTATCTACATCACTAATAGTATTAATAAAGGCTTACATCCGTCTGACTACTTGTCAGCTATAGCCTAAACAATTGATAGCTTCGTAATTTATGATAAAAGAACAGCTACAATAGGGAAAACATATGTATGCACCAGAAATTTTAGCAATATTAGGTTTGATAATATCAAGTAGTGTATTCTACCTCTACGCACGGATGGTAAACAAAGAGACCATGAGTTTAGATGGATTTATGATTGCCGATAGTACCTTAAATAAATCGCAGTTTAGTAATACGTTTACTGCTAGTAACGTTTCTCTGTGTCTTACGGTTATATTCTTTGGGGGAAATGCTAAAAATTTAGGACTTTTCTTATTAGCATCACCAATAACCTATTTATGGGGGCATTTCTTTTTTATTTGGCTACTAAAGCAAACTAAACTTGATCTTAGCAATTGTAGAACTCTGGCTGATTTAGTGGGTTTAGTATTCCCAAATAGAGCAGTAGTCTTATTAGTAAGTTTAATGACTCTATCTAGTTATATATTGTTAGTTTTTGTGGAGCTTTATATTGGCTCGGTATTATTTTCTTTCTTTTTGCCACAGGGAATTTTATATCAAACCATGTCTTTTTTTGCTATTGGTATACTGGTATTGATGTATGTAAGATTAGGTGGTTATAGAGCAATAGTTAAAACAGATAAATGGCAATTAACTCTAATGATTCTAGCTATAGGTGGGATATTTGTTTATGGTTTAATTGTTCCAGTAGCTAATGATAGCACTACGCAAGAAGTGTTGTTTAATATGACTAAATATACAGGTGATACATTGTTTGGTATTATTTTTTCGCTGTGGTTAGCTCTTATAAACTCAATATATGCATTTGCTCAGGTTAGTAATTGGCAACGAGCAAGTGCCACTAAAGATCATGATATCTCCTGGAAAGGCTTGATAAACTCTTCTTGGAAAGTAATAGCATTATTTGTCATTATCACAGTTGGATTCTTGTTATTGGTAGCAAAAGGATATGAATTTGTTTCTATTGTGGATTACTTACGTCTTGTTAGAGATACAGGTGGAATATCTAGTTATGTAATATTTCCTTTGATGGTAGTTGGTTTTAGTTCGATGGTATTTTCTTCTGCTGATGTTGCTATTATAGCAGTAAATTATAGTTTAGCTGATAAAAATAGTTTTCTTGATTATTTTTCAAATCTTAACGAAAAGGCTTTACGTAGGGCATTAAGTAATACAACTCTAGCAATATTGTTAATATTGACTATATTTTATTGGTTACAATTTTCTAGCTTGAATGAATGGTTAATGCCTATTATATTCACTGCATGTTCTCAATTAGGAGTATTAACACCAGTTCCAATATTTATGATTCTGTATTTAAAGAAATACGGAGAATTACCATCAATAAATACATCTAGAAGAAATATTTTAATCTTTTTTAATGGGATGTTGCTAGCTTGGATAGGTTTATTTATTGGAACATATTTGAGTAAAACAACTGGCAATCAACTTTTTTCTTTGCTGCCATTGCCTGTCGGAATTCTATTTACTTTAGGCGCAATTATTACAATTTCAAATGCTAAAGTTCAAAATAATTCTCAGAATTACCTTTTATAATTCTTCGTGCTTTTTTCTTCATTTTCTTCATAATTAGGAAACATCTTTTCTAAACATTCATGGGAATTAGCTAAATCTACATTAAAATCTTTGGCTACACCTTTAATATCATCAAGTATTTCGCCAAATGTTCCAGCTAACCTACTCCCCCTATATTTATTATTATGTTGTGCTTCAACAGATTTTTTACTAATATCAACAAGCGCATAAATAGCTCTAATAGCATTTTCTATCATAGCGGACTCTTCCAGCTGATTTCCTTCTGCAGAAACATCTTTTAGTATTAATCCAATTATTGTTTCAACATGCCTGATTTTTTCATATCTCTCAGGACTTGGTTTGTTAATGTTAAACCAAGTGTCTTCCGCAGCTTCTATATAAAGAGCATGTTTAGTAACTATAGAATTTTTTAACATTTTTAATATCATTAAATCATCAGCTTTCTTTTTAATAACCTCTTCATTTTCAATAGTATTTTTATTTTTAATAATATTAACAAATGGATCTATATAATTACTGCCGAAGATTGCTCTAGCAAGTTCCTGAGGATCAATGAAATTTGGTTTTGGATTCTCCTCTTTATATTCTGGTTCACCATATGAAGGGTCGTTGGTAACAATAGAAGTCTCAAAGGTTTGATGATCTTGTTGATACGGAACACCCATATCGACATCTTCTTCAGCTTGTAAACTAGGATTGTGCACATCAGAAATTCTATCATCATCCATAACAGGAGACTCTATTGTCTGATAAGGAATATTAGTTTCATCTATTATATTAGCTTGTTGGTCTTCAAGATTATCATAAAAAGTGTTTTCTATAATTTTTCTTGCAAACATTTCCTCTGCTACTTTAGCTATACCTAATTCTACTAGCATTGTATCCGGGATTCTATTTATTAGAATATCCTTTATTTTTGCACTTTTAGGGACCCTTCTTTCATATGATGCAATACTTTTTCTCTGCGCTTCAGAAAATTCATATTTAGGATGCATAAGTTTGTAGTTTAACATTTGCAAGATATTTAAATGTTCTTTTGATAAACCATATAAGTCAGCCCGAGACATAGTCATTTTATATTTTTGCTTAATAGATTCTGTTGATGGTTGTTTGTTTAATAAATCCATTTCAATAAACTCATCGTCCATTCTAGGAATAACGAATACTCTATTTCTAGAGTATCTTTGCTTCAATTTATTATCAACAAATTCAGAATTAAATAAAGTTTCACAAATAATATTTATTCCATGTTCTTCTAAAATATCAGTGGGAACTTCTGCTAGTCTTTTTAACAATCT
This sequence comes from Gammaproteobacteria bacterium, assembly GCA_003353785.1. GTDB lineage: Bacteria > Pseudomonadota > Gammaproteobacteria > PIVX01 > PIVX01 > PIVX01. The sequence continues at coordinate 69,502 of PIVX01000006.1, forward strand.
AGGGTTGTTTTTAAGACTTTCAAATAAAATCTTAGCTACCACAGCCCAATTTAAGTCACGAAACTCAAGATTATTGGTTCTAAATCTATTTAAAAACTGTAGATCTAATAGATCTTTATTTTTTATACCTATGCTAGATAATTTTTTAAGTGCCTGCATTTCATCATGAAAAAGAAGCAGCTCTTTAATTGAAGGTACAGGCATAATACATTTCTCTATTTACTATTAGCGAAAATCTTCAATATTAGTATAGTCAATACAATGCCTATTATTTGTTGTTTAGCCTATCTAGGAACATCTTTAATAACTTATCCCAAATGAAACAATAACATCCTACAAACTGTTCTAATTTTGACAGTTGTTCTGAACTGAGCTTTATCGTGACTGCTCTCCATCATGAAAAAATATTTACTAAAAACACCTGGATTTTATCAAAAAATATACCAGTTCCCAAGTGGCACAAACTAAACGAGTACCATATATCTCCCACCATCAGTGCGAGATTTTACAGCATGGGTGATAAATTTATTTATGGAAAGTATTATTAATATTTTAAATATAAAGTGATTTTAAATTCTTATAAAATATCTTTTTTAAAGATTCTTTATCTAATTTAGTAATAGTAATTTTTCTATTACTTAGATATTTTTCCATATCATCAATTTCATTCTCAGTATCTGTTATTCCTAAAAATCTAGCTGATTCTAGTGCTTGTCTTCTATTGTTATACTTCCTCACGTATAAAACTCCACTATTAATATTGCCGTTATTATTCTGAACATAGATTGATAGAGAGTTATAGTTTGCGCCTAAATCATCCAGAGACTGTAATAAAATAGTAAAAATAGAAGATAAGCTGCTACCACTTTCAGCATCATTTATTGCCTGGGAATATCCTTGACATTCTCCATGAGCACAAATAATTTTACCACCAGGATTTATTTTCTTTGCACTAATAAAATAAGGAATAAAACTAGAACTAAAACAAGTATCAAAAATTAATACATCTGCTGAAAAATCACTATTCTTAAGTGCATGTTGCAATTTATCAGCCATCACTCCATTAAATTTTAGAGGACTCTTATTAGCAAATTCTCCATGATCACCAGTAAATAATATATAACTATAATGACCTTGCAAATTGAATTTTAGCGATGAATTTTTTTTGACTATCGTTACATCCTTGGGAGCAATTCTTTTTCTTAAATTTTGGATCAGTTTCTGTTGTTTCTCACCTTCGTAACCAGCATACTGAAAAAAGACTAATGCTTTCTTTGGCTCTGTGATAACATTAGCTTCGTGTTGTAACAAGTTATCTTGTACATTAGTATGTGTAGTAGAATTTTGAGAATTATTATTTCGAATATCTTGGTTATTAATAGTAGAATCAATTGGCTGTTTAGAATTAAACAAAAAATCGCAGCCAGACAAAATAGTCAGAATAAATAAACTTATTAGCATCAAATAAATTTCTAATATTCTTTTCATATTAATCAACTCTCTCACTCCATTTAAAAAAACAAATTGGTGCCATATGCCTATTCCCCAGATATATCTAAACAGCTATCGGAGCCTTAATCGCAGGATAATACTCATAATTCAATATTGCAAAATCTTCATACTTATACCCAAAAATATCATTTGGCTTATTCAATATCTTTAATTTAGGACTAGAATATGGAGTACGTTCAAGCTGTGTTTTAACCTGCTCTATGTGATTAGTATATATATGACAATCTCCTCCTACCCAAATAAATTCTCCTACTTCTAGCTCACACTGTTCTGCTATCATATGAGTCAATAAAGAATATGAAGCAATATTAAACGGTACCCCTAAAAATAAATCAGCAGATCTTTGATAGAGTTGGCAAGATAATTTTTGATCTATGACATAAAACTGAAATAGAACGTGGCAAGGCATTAATGCCATAGAAGGTAGTTCTCCAACATTCCAAGCATTAACTAACAATCTTCTACTACTCGGATCTTGCTTAATAAGATTTACAATATCTGTGATCTGGTCAATAGTGTTACCTTCTTTATCCTGCCAAAATCTCCATTGCTTCCCATAAACAGGTCCCAACTCTCCATTCTCATCTGCCCAATCATCCCAGATCTTAACCCCGTTATCTTGCAAATATTTGATATTAGTATTACCTGAAATAAACCATAACAATTCATGAATAATGCTTTTTATATGCACTTTCTTAGTAGTTACCAATGGAAAACCTCGTTGAAGATCAAATCTCATTTGATAACCAAATAAACTTTTCGTACCTATACCAGTACGATCATTCTTTAAACTACCGTTTTCTAATACATCTTTAAGTAACTGAAGATATTGTTGCAAAATTCACCCTCCTTCAACTAAATTTTTCGTAGATCCATAATAGCCGAATTGAAAAATTTAAGCCAAATTAAAATACTTATGCCAATCACAATCATTGGTATTGACAACAATTGTCCTTGAGTCATCCAATCAAAGAAGATAAAGCCTAAATGCCGATCTGGCTCACGATAATATTCTATCATAAATCTAATTATTCCATAGCAGCATAAAAATAATGCAGTAATTTCTCCATTCCTTCTAGGCTTTCTAGAATATAACCATAATAGTCCAAACAATACTATTCCTTCTCCAAATGCTTCATATAATTGTGATGGATGACGAGCTAAACCGTCACTATGGGGGAAAATTACCGCCCAAGGAACATCTGTAGTCCTACCATACAATCCTCCATTAATGAAATTACCTATTCTGCCACAAAACAAAGCAGGAGGAGTCATCAAAGCCACAAAATCTAAAACTTCAACAAAGGGTTTGTGGTGCTTCTTACAATAAAAAATTAACGCAATCACTACTCCTATTAACCCTCCATGAAACGACATACCACCATGCCATATTTTAAATATTTCAAAAGGTTCATCGATAATTTGGTTAAAACCATAAAATAGCCAATAGCCTAATCGTCCACCTAAGATCACCCCCCAAGCTTGAAAAAATATTAAATCCGTTACCTGCTCTGCATGCCAATTAACTTGAGACTTAGCTCTGGCTCTGGCAACTAGCCAAGCAAGAAAAAAACCAACTATATAAGATACTCCATACCATTTTATCGACAAAGGCCCTACTGTAAACAAAACTGGATCAAGATCATGGTAAAACATCTTGTTATTTTTTCCCCGCTCTAATCAATCCACCTAAACCAGCATCAACAAGGCGCTGATCTAATAATAAACGGATTTGAGATGCACTTTCTAGCTCTAATACTTCATTGAGGATTTTTCTAGCACTAGACATACTGAAACTTCTAATCACCCACTTAATTCTTGGCAAACTAGCTGCATTCATACTCAAAGTATCAAAACCCATTGCTAATAACAATATCACAGCTAGTGGTTCACTAGCCATCTCCCCACAAACTCCAACAACTTTTCCCTCACCATGGGCAGCATTAACAATCTGGATCAGTGCTCTAATAACGGCTGGATGTAACGATTGGTAACAACTAGATATTCTAGCATTATTTCGATCAACCGCTAACAAGTATTGCACAAGATCATTTGTGCCAACAGATAAGAAATCTACTCTCCTACAAATCTCTTTTGATAAATAAACAGCCGAAGGTACTTCTATCATAACACCGATTTCTGGCTTTTTAATATCAAATTTCTCTTCAATTAATTCATCATATGCCTGTTTAATCAAAGATAGTGATTCATCTACTTCTTCTATAGCCGTAATCATCGGTAACAAAATTTTTAAATTATCCAACTCGATACTTGCTTTTAACAAAGCCCGAACTTGAATTAGAAAAACTTCTGGATGATCTAATGTAACTCTAATACCACGCCAACCAAGAAATGGATTATCTTCTATAATTGGGAAATAAGGTAGAGATTTATCCCCACCGATATCCAAAGTTCGCATAGTGACACTTTTAGGGGCAATAGTTTTTAATAACTGTCGATAAATAATTCTCTGCTCTTCCTCAGTTGGAAAGCTTTCACGTGACATAAAAGGAACTTCTGTTCTATACAAACCTATCCCTTCACCCCCAACGCTTAAACTCATCCCTGCATCAGCAGCTAACCCAGCATTTACGTATAATTTTATTCTATATCCATCTGGAGTCTCAGCAGGTTTAGTACGCAATTGTTCAAGACTTTGCTCTAACTCTTTTTCTTCTATAGCTAGTTTAGCAAAATTATCTAATAGGCTCTGAGAAGGATTAATATAGATCTTACCTAAATATCCGTCTATAACTATATCTGCAAGTTTAATCTTCTCAAAAGAAACTCCTTTAATACCCATAACAGTAGGTAGCCTCATAGATTTGGCAATAATGGCAGTATGAGAGTTTGTCGAACCTTTTACCGATACTACCCCCCTTAGTCTCCCTTCTGGAACAGCAGCTAAATCACCGGGAGTAATTTCTTCGCCTAGCAAAATGGTATTTTCAGGATATTCTATTTTTTTTGGTTGCAGAGCCTGTAAATGCGATAGAATTCTTCTGCCAAGATCTTTTATATCTGCTGCTCTTTCTTTTAAATATTCATCTTCCATAGCAGCAAATTGGTAAGTATATTTTTTAACAACTTTCCTTAGAGCACCTTGTGCCCAATTACCCTCTTTAATCTGTTCTTTAACTTCATCATCAAGACTAGTACTATCTAATATACTAAGATATGCTTGAAAGATTGCTAATTCTTCTTTAGAAAGAGTATTACTAAGTCTGGCACTAAGCTTAGCAATATCATCCTTTGCCGATTGAATAGCGTTATCAAATATAACTAGTTCTTCTTGGATATTATTAGTTTTACGATTAGGCACAGCATCTAGATCTGCCAAAGGATAAACTATAATTCCGATCCCTATACCAACACCAGGAACTGCAGATATACCGCTAAAAACAACATCTTTTCTTTTTTGCTTAGCTATACCGGAAGATAAAAGATCTCTCATCTCACCCGTATACTCTGAATTTGCAAACATTCCTGCCAATTGAGCTGATATAGTAACTAGAAAAGCCACCTCAGATTCATCAAATTTTATTTTTTCAGGCTGCTGAATAACAATCACACCCCTAACACGTTTATGATGTATTATTGGCACCCCTAGAAAAGCATTATACTTATCCTCACCAGAGCCTGGATGATATAAAAATTTTTCATGCTGATTGGCATCTTCTAAATTAATAGGTTCTTCACGCTGGCCAACATAGCCAACTAGCCCTTCTGACAAACCAAAACGAACATGCTTAACCATTTTCTCATTCAGTCCTTTAGTTGCAACAAGGACATACTGTGATTGGCGCTTATCAACCATATAAACTGTACATGCTTCAGCACGCAAAGATAATAAAACCTCAGACACTAAGATATTCAACGCATCTTCAAGAGATATAGCATTGTTAACTTTTTGTACTATATGGCTTAATATATTTAACTGTACCATGTAAAATCTATTTCTATGTTAATAAAAATTTATTAAATTCTGCTAAAACTTTTCTATATACTTTCTTTTTAAAAAAGATCACATTGTTGATTGGATACCAATAATTAACCCAAATCCAATCGACAAATTCAGGATATTCTGTACTATCAAGACAAATACAATTATCCTCAGAAATTAGCTTTAATAAAAACCATTTCTGTTTTTGACCAAAAATTTTGGGCTCTGAACGTCTAATAAACTGCGTAGGAAGGCGATAACTATACCAATGTTTTGATTCTGCTAATATTTCTACATCATCTGAATTTAAACCAACTTCCTCATACAATTCACGATACATACCATCAACAGTAGATTCATTCTCATCAAGGCCTCCTTGCGGAAATTGCCATGCATCTTTTTGCACCCTTTGTCCCCAAAAAACATTTCTTGCTTCGTTCATCAAGATAATACCAATATTTAGCCGAAACTCTGTGCTATTTTTAGACATACATACAATCCCTCAGTTTAACCATTTTCTATTAAATAGAGCCATTCATCAAATAATACTGAATTTAATTGTTCAACATCTAGTCTTTGATTTTATTTACACTCACCATATACATATAACCGCTAAGAATTTTTGTTCATTTTCTTACAGGCAAGATAATAATATTCTAGGTATATATAAGGATATACCTAATAACAGACAAATATTAGATTTTTTTTAAGGTAAAAATTCCTAAGGCTTGTAATCATTAAAATAGCTGAACAACGTCATGCTTAAATTTGTGATTTTTTAAAAAAAGCAAAATTACTTTTTTTCTTAGTATTCTGCTGAGCTTGAAGTGCTAACTTTGCAAGATAAGTACGCTCACTTTTTAATTCAACTATCTCCCGAAGAGCTTCATCTAAAAACTCTGTAGTTTTAATAACGGAATCAGATGTAAGAATATGTGTTCTTCTTAAACTTTGAATATTATCATCTTTCTTGATTAGCGAAGATTCCAGTGAATTAATCCTAGAGCTTGCCAACCCATTTTGCTGAGCCAGCATTTTATTGTTATTTTGCATTTGAACAAACTCTTTTTGTTTTTTAATTTGGGCATTTCTTTGTTGCTCAATTTGTTGTTGCTGGATCCTTATAGTCTCATCATCAGAAGATTTTTGCTGGTTAAATTTTTGTTGTTGTAACCGCATAGTGTTTTCATAAGATTCCTGTTGCTGCTCAAACTGTTGTTTCTGGAGATTCTTAGCATTCTCATTGGAAATTTTTTGCTGGTCAAATTTCTGTTGCTGAAGTTTCATTTGCTCTTTAAATGCAGAATCTTGTTGGCTTAATCTATCATTTGTATTTAACAACTTTTCATTCAGTTTTTTTGCAGTTGCTGCAAGACTATTTATGTCATTCTGCATGTTACTCTGCATCTTATTTTTAGATACTTTGTTTTTTTGTAAATTATTTTCTAGCTCTGATATTTTTTGTTGCTTCTGATTCAATGTTTCTTGTGTCTTAGATAAGTCACTCTTTAAAGCAGTGGATTCCATAATCATCTCACTGACCTGTTGCTGCATTTTTTCACTCATTTTTGAAGAATTATTTTGCAAATGCTCTTGCATTTCAAGTAATGCTTCATTTCTTTGTTGTTCTTGCTCGTTTAAATATTTTTCCTTTGAATCTAGCTGATACTGCGCATTTAACAAATTAGATTCTAATTCACGTGTTTGTTGTTCAAGCTCTAATATTTGTTTTTGCATGTTTTTCTTCACAACATTAGCAGCTTTTTCTTCTTTGCATTGAGTTTTTCTAAGAGTATGCAATTTCTCCACTACATGAGAAATATCAGCTGAACTCATGTTACGATGACGAGTATGTGTTTTATTCATTGATTCTTTTTCTTTATTAAGTTCCCTAATTCTTTGCTTTAGTTTTTCTATTTCATCTTCTAAGCCACCAATATTTTCTTTCTCATCTCTTAACTCATCCTTATAAGAATTTTGTTGATCCTGCAAATTCTTCATGTTATCAATCCAGTTTTGCTTTCTATCATTATATTCTTTTTCTTTTCTTTCTAGCTGATCTTTTAAGTTGCTATTATCCTGATTATGTTGCTGTAATTTTTCTTCTTGTTCCTTTAATTTATTCTTTAATTTCCGATTAGTATCTAATAAATTAATTCCACCATAGAATTTAACAAAGGCATTCGTCATTTTTACATCATTCTCGGTCACTCTATTATTATCAACTGTTACTCCATTAATCCTTACTACAACATTAGCCGTATCTTCTAACTTACTTAGCTGACTAATATAAAAAACATGGTCACCTTGCTTTGTATTCATATTATTCAAAACAATAACTAAGTTAATGTTTTCATCCTGGCTTTTCTTTATTAGAGCTACCATTTCTTCATCACCAAAATTGTCTGCATATGTCACCCCAGAATCAGTGTATGCTGTTAACCTCTTGTTAGTTACATCAGCACAAGCAATAACTGTTTTCCTATTCTTGGCTCCATTTACTGTGATATTTATAGAATCTATTGGCTCATCACCAACCGCAGTTACCGCATCAACATCCCTAATAGGTAACATATTCATTTTTTTCTCTAACCTAGTAAGACTAAGATGCTTCTTATTAGTCTTATCAAAATTGTAACCAACCGTTATACCACCAAAATAAACTAGTTTACGTTGATTATCATAGCTTATTTCTCCATCAATCTGGAAAAATTCATATACCTTATACCCTAAAACCCCTCTAAAACCATTTCTAGTTTCGATATGCTTGTCCGAACTAGCAAAACGATAATATGCAGCCCTAACCGTAAGTTCTGGCAAAGCTGGCAACTGAGTACCAATGTCTATATCAAAACCTGGTAAAGCTTGCTCAACTTTCTTAGATGTCTTTAATTCAATATCTACTGTAGAACCTGATTTTATATACTTTGATAAAACATTCTTAACTTCTGACACTGAGAATGTTCTTTTTTGCGGTAAATAAAGATTAAATCTAAATTCAAAAAATTTCTTGAACCACTCTGCTCCAATGGTTGCTTGATGAATAGTATTATTCCTTGAAGATCTTCTAATATCATAGAAACCGTACAGCCCAAAGATATTATTATGAATCAAATGACGGACTCCAATACCCATATTAGCTTCAAGAGCGCTTCTAGTATCTGACATTCCAATCAATGATAAATGGATCATAGAATCTCGACGCTGGTAAATAGGGATCAAGGTTGATGGACGTACAATACTTCTACGATTACCTACTTTTCCTTCAATTTGAACTCGAGGGCTGTATTTATTATTATCAGAAGGGATTGAATACCCACAAAGAGGTAGTAAAAGCATCCATACTATTATGTAAGATATGTGATATTTAAATTTTGCCATACTAACTACTTAATATACAGGATTTTGTAGTTTTTTACTAGTTATATTAGCTATTTTTTTTAAATCTGATATTTAAATAACAACTTAAGAACAAAAAATGGTTCTACTTACCAATGAGTACTCTAAAATAAAAATAAATATTGAAAAAGCTAATAATACACGTTTAGAATTTGATAATTTTTAGGTCTTTGTGCTTTGCTATTTATCAAGAACTATCCTTTGCCCTAGTGATAGTGCTTACTACTTATTTCTTGCCTAAATTGAATTTATACAATATTAATTTTCGCAGCAGCCTTTTTCTGATTGGCATTACTTGTTTTGCTTCGTTTTCTTTAACTTAAAGCCGCCGTTATTTATGGCACCAAAAAGTCCTCCACCACCTGCTTTATTTGCTCGACCAAGCTTCTTCTTTTTCCTAGCTTTTCCACCAAGCTTAATACCAGCCTTTGTAGCCATTTCTCTTAGGTATTTATCAAACGAATTTTTAAACATCTCCTCAACTTTCTTATCCTTAACAACCCTGTCCTTCGAGCCCACATATTGACTTGCAGCGTCTATACCATTTTCTTTAATATATTCTGATACTCTACTATTAAAGACCATCGCAATAGCTGGACTATCTATGGAACCATCTTCTTTTCTATCTCTAAAATAATTTTCAAATCCAAACTTAGAATCAATTTTCTCTCCATTAGCAATTTGTCTTTCTCGTTGTTGTTTCTTTAGCACATCCATATTAGGACCGCCTGTACCAGCTTGTTTACCATTATCCGCCACATCTGCTTTTAGTTTTGCTTTTAAACGAGCTTTAGTGTTTTTTATATCTTCTTTTTGTTTCTCAGTACGCTCTATTTTTATTTCATCACGCTTTTTAGGCTCAGGATCCTTATTGGCTCCAGCTAGGAATGCAGCTAATTTAGCTTTAACTGATTGCTTCGCATTGTTTCCACCATTATTATTTTGCTTCGTATCTTTTGCTCTTGCTGTTCTTAGTCTTTTTTGTTGTTGTCTATATTCTCTATTTTGCTTATCTTTCTGAGCTTTCTTTTTTATCTCTCTTTTTTTCCAATCTGGGATACTCTTACTTGCTTCTGTAAGCTGTAATTTAGTATTAGCAAGCTCATCAGATAATTCTTGAATTCTTTGCTCGCTTTTTAGTTCTGATTTAGTTTGAACTGTTCCAGATTGCTCATCCTTATGCTGTTTTTTAAGTTCTTCATATTTTTCCTTCTCATTAGCTAGATCTTTTTCTAGAGCATTTAAATTCCTTTTATATTTTTCTTTATTTGTTTGCTCTGATAGGAGTTTCTCTGTTAATACAGTTTTATCATCAGATACTGCATTCTTATAAGTTTCTGCTTTTAATTCAGCTTCATCTTTAAGAATTTCTGCCTCTTTAGCTTTCTTCTCAGCTTCTTCTCTAAGTCTTTTTTCTGTGGCTAAAGCAAGATCAGCTTTTTCTTTTGCTTTTTGATAAACATCTGATCTTATTTGACTAGCAAGAACGTCTATCTTCTGTTTGAATTTTGAACTAATAGCAGTACTTGTATTACCCAAAGACTCCAAAGCAAGAATCTCTGCTTTACTGGTCAAATCTCTAATACTGGCTACACCATCAGCTGATACATTACATTTTCGTACATCATCTATTTTCTGGTTTCTCTTGGCTGCTTTCTTAAATGCTGATTCTATATCAGCTCCTATAGTTGTTCCTTCTTCCTCAAGCTTATCACCTTTCAACGGATCATAGCCCGGTGCAATCATAATTTGCATTCCAGGAAGATTCTCATTAAGAAGCGTTGTACTTGCATTACTCTCAGCAGTGATAACATCGATATCTCTAACTGGCAGCTGAGTCATCTTTACATGACTCCATGGCTTATTGGCACTATTCTTGCCTAAAGTCCAACCTAAACGTACTCCAAAATAACTAACAAATTTACGATTAGTGTCATAGTTCATTTCTCCTTCAAGAACTAACCAATGCAACACATTGTAATTACTACGTAATCTTCCGCCTATCGTAGAATCTACATTTTTTCCACTAAAATGATAGTACGCAGCAAATAATTCCAAACGAGATAATTTATTATGAGAACCACCAACTTCTATATCAAAACCAGCAACACCCTGCTCAACTACACTTTTATTCTTTATATTGAATTGAGTTGTATTCATGTGTGAATCATAACGCGCTCGATAGCAATTATAGTTTGAAAGGGCATATTTCTTTTGTGTTGGGATATAACCATTAATACGGATTTCTAAATTCTTTGAGAAGGCCTCTATACCTACCGTTACCTGTTGTAACAAATTATTATTTTCTGTTGAACGCAAATCATAGAATACATATTCTCCTAATATCCATGCTGGATTGATAAATGAACGATAACCTATACCTAAATTACCTTCTAAATGTTTCGCATCATCTTTTAAACCGATGATTGTTAAATAACCCATATGGCTATCTAGCTTTTGAAATATTGGTAATACAAAACCTAATCTTGCTATATTACGTTTTGACGATTTCTTGCTGCTATAACCTAGTTTACCAGTCATTTCGATCCTGGTTTCATAAGCAGAATTTTCATTGATTGCTTGAGATATAGAGAATGATAATAGTAATACACTAGAAAGTAGTATTTTTAAGATGATATTGTTCAAAAATTTGCCCCACAGAAAAATTATTATTCATCCATGAGTTACCTATTTGTCCATTATTTTAGCTAGTTATCATATCAAATGGTATTTATATATACATAGTGTACAGTTTTTTTATAAAAAATGCAACCATTATCTAACTTATTTTATTTATATACTATAAAGTATTTTTTTTATACTAGCTAGTCAACAATGTTTTAAGATAAGAGTTTTTTAGATTAATTGCAATTCACTTAACCTATTGATAATTAACAAATATTTAATCAGCTAACTTTATCTAAGAGTGGCTCAACCTAGGAAATACTATAGCTTTATGCTGAGAATATTTTTTTATCAATCACGTCATAAACACCACGCTGATGGTGGGGAATATAAGAATCTACTTGAACCTGATTTTTGTTCACGCAAGAACCTACTAAGCCAAACCCTCAGGATGTAAAGTCTATGAAATGGTAACTAATCCTAGTGCAAAACAAAGTCCGAGCAACAACACTTATTAAAATTTTTCCTACTTTAAGGAATATCAACCAATGCGGCTAGCAAACCAATTAATATATAACTAAATAGTAGGCTGTGAACTATTTTGTAAACTTGCTTGGAACTCTTGTGCTTTTTCCAGAAATTGTTCACTCTCTAGATTTGGCACTTTATTAACCAACTCTCGAGCTTTTTGGATAATCTCAGGATCAATATTACTATTTTCTATCGGAGGAGGAGGTTTAATATCTAACGACAAATTATATGGATCTGCCGATAGCTTCTGAGCAAAAAGAACTCCTGCAGCAACCATATAAGGATCTCCTTCAAATTTAAGGATATCTCCTCTAGTTACCTCTGTTTTCACCATATCTATCATTGTTACCATTAATCTAGTGTTATGATCACCAGGATTATCACCAGAAACAAGCTTGGCATTATTAGATGGTAAAAACGATCCTTCTTTTGACACTGTAAAACATTGACCACTATTACTAGTTTGTTTAATACCATCTGCTTTATTTTCAGGAAGTTGATTAACTTCTTGCATACTGTTAGGAGCAGATTTAGCTATATTATTTTTTACCGTTTCAATATTATAATTATCCTTAAATTTAAGCTCATTATTACCTGTAGACTCAAAAACATCTGAGTTATAGGGATTAAATAAATAAAATTGCTGTGCCTCCTGCTCATTACTCGATTGAGTTGTAATACTGGCTGTAATAACAGAAGGCGTTTCAATATTGATCTTTTCTAACTGATTAGGATTCAGGGCCTTATTCGAATCAAATTTCTTCTCATAAATGTTTCCTTGTCCATCACTATCAAACTCGACCTTAACATCTTTATATTTTTTATAATGATCAGGTTCAAATTTAAATTCAACATCAGTGTAGTCTATGTTCGTTGGAACGATTGGTACTTCCTTAGAATCCAGAGACAAAATAGATATTTTGCGTTTCTCATTAAGCTGATTAAAAACATCTAAAGCTTTCTTTTGATTTCTACTTTGCAGATAATCGTCCACTTCAGCAATTTTTTTAATAACATTAGCTAATGTCTCATATAGTGATTCTTCGTCTAAATGGGCATCATATATGCTCTCATTATAGCTATTATACCCTGGAAATTCATCAATGTTATCGCAATCTTCAACCAATAACTCCGAATCATCGTCATCATGGTTAAACTTAATTACATCTAAATAATTAATATAACTATCAACGGCTTGTCGAAATTTAATATTTTCTGGATCATTCGATAAACTTTGGATATCTTGATGATATTTTTCAAGTCTTTTTATTTCGTCTTTTCTTAACTTCATAAATATATTTAAAAATATCTTTGCTAGCTTAATTTAATATTATTTAAATCATTCAATAAATTTTTGATTTTTTTACAATATTTTTCAAATATTACTATTTTGGTTAATTCCAAAACATCCTGACAAGTAATTCAAGTACGTCGATACAATTATAACCATGTATATTTATAACCTTGTAACAACGCAAAGAACTTGAAAGTAAACCTACAACTGGTCATAGATATTATCTTAATGGATAGTGGCATTATTGATCATACAATTAGTTAAGATCTTTAATGATATCTCCATACCCACATCTATACCATATTTATACTGAAAAGTTTCAATTAGTTCAATAACCCATTCAGGCTGATCACATTTAATTTCTAAACAATTATCAACAACATATTCATAGACTTCTAGCTCATCACCATCGTTAAAGTCGATATACTTATCGATAATATCCTGAGCTACTAGCAAATCTTTATTTTTAGTAGGCCAACTTTCCATAAATGCCCCTCAAAATTAACAATATATTAATAAATATGGTGAATTTTTAGAAAATTACAAGGAAAAAATTCATCGACTAACTTATATTGATCACATTTAGTATCGATCACATAAAAAGTTAGCTATCTATATTAATATGTTTTTTTATTATACATGAAAATTTAGCTTATCGATCTGGTATCTCCACAAATCATATTCCTATTCTTATTACTGCTCAAGAGGCCACCCTTCTTTTAGTAAGGTAAAAATATCAAATATAATATAGTGCTATATAGGTTACTAGATCCGATATAGGAATAGCTTTCTAATAGTGCAGAATATTTTATTAAGTTATTTAATATGCACAATCATTATTGTAATTAAGCAAATTAAAAAACAACAACCAGATGTTTTATGCTTTTATATTTTAGCAAAAATGGCGTAAAACTGCGTCATTTATCACAAACAGCGGTCACTCACACAGAATGATATCGTGCGCTAAATAGCTTTCTATAGAAAAACAATCATGCTAATATTAAACAATGCAATATAAAATAAGTGCTTCAATATTATCAGTTAATTTTGCAAATCTTGGTAAAGAAATAGATGCTTTAATTGACGGCGGAACCGATAGTATCCATCTTGATGTTATGGATAATCATTATGTTCCTAATCTAACTTTCGGATCTGATTTTTGCAAAGCTATTCATCAACACTCCCCAAAAATAAATCTTGATGTACATATAATGGCATATAACATAGATCCTTTAATTGCTAGCTTTGCTGCAAACGGAGCACATAGCATTACCATCCATCCAGATCAAACAGTACATTTACACCGCAATATCACCGAAATAAAACAACATAATATTGTCGCCGGCGTAGCTTTGAACCCAGCTACGCCTATTAACTCAATCGAATATATTTTAGATGAAATTGATCAAGTACTAATAATGTCTGTTAACCCAGGATTTGGCGGCCAAAAATTCATTACTAGCTCCCTAAAAAAAATAGAGAAACTTAAAAATTTAATTACTCAGAAAAATCATGATATATCCATTGCCGTTGATGGCGGAATTAATCTTGACACAATTTGCTCTATAAAAGATGCTGGAGCTGATATTTTCGTGATAGGCAATGCAATCACTAATACAGATAATTACTTAGAGACTATTCAAGAATTTAGAACACTACTTTCAAGATGATCCTTCTGATTGATAACTATGATTCATTCACTAACAATATAGCCAGCTACGTTGCGATCCTAAAAAACAGAATCACTATTATAAGAAATGATGAAATATCTTTAGATGAGATCCGAACTCTTGCACCAAAAAAAATAATATTGTCCCCTGGTCCAGGCGATCCTAATCATGCTGGTATTACTTTAGAGGTAATTAATGAGTTTTATCAAACTATACCTATCCTTGGCGTGTGCCTTGGACATCAAGCCATTGGCCAGGCTTTCGGTGGCAGCATTATTCATTCAGGAAACTTAATTCACGGTCAGGCAGTTAAAATAAAACATAATGGCTCAACATTATTTCAAAATATACCTTCGCAATTTAATGCAGTAAGATACAATTCTCTAACTATAGATCCAAATTCCCTACCAGGATCTTTAGAGCCCACCGCATGGTCTAAAAACGATAAAATAAATTCTTATGAGCTTATGTCTATTAAACACAAAAAATTTCCAGTGTTTGGTGTACAATTTCATCCAGATTCATACGGTTCAGAATTCGGTATTGAGCTAATAAAAAACTTCTGCACAATATAACAATTGTTTATAACTTGCTAAATATGGTATAATTTTTTAGCTTCGGAGTCAGTTTAATGCACAATAGTTATGCAAAAAATCCTATAACTTTACATGGGTTTAACAACCTAACAAAAACTCTGAGTTTCAATTTATATGACATATGCTACGCAAAGAAAACTGATCATAAAAAAGAATACGTTAAATATATTGATGAAGCCTATAATGCCAAAAGATTAACTAAAATATTAACGGAAGTAACAGAAATTATCGATGCAAAAATATTGAATATCGCTTCTCAAGATTATGATCCAGAAGGAGCAAGTGTTACCATGTTGATTGCTGAAGATAACTATAAAAATTCTGTAGTTTCTCATCTTGATAAAAGTCATATAACCGTACATACATATCCAGAAATCCACCCAGACGATGGGATCTGTACTTTTAGAGCAGATATTTCAGTAACAACATGCGGAGAAATATCACCACTAAAAGCACTCAACCATCTAATAGATAGTTTTGAATCTGATATTGTTATTCTAGACTATATAATTCGTGGATTTACTAGAGATACCACCGGACATAAACATTATTCAGATCATTCTATTCACTCAATTCAGGATTTTCTTATACCTAAGACCATTGAGCAATATCAAATAGTCGATGTAAATGTATATCAAGAAAATATATTTCATAGTAAATTGATACTCAAAGAAACTTTATTAGATAATTACTTGTTTGGTAGCGGTGAAGAAGACTTCTCTAAGCAAATATTGAATGATATCAAAAAGAAATTACGTCACGAAATGCTAGAAATATTTTATGGAAGAAATATTCACATTGGTAATCTTCATGATATAGGATAAGTTAAAGCTAGAATAGTAGCTAGACTAAAACCCAGCAAGAAATACAACCACTTTTTAGTAGAATCAACCGTCTTATTAGTCACAGCATTTCTCTTGATATAATTATATTCATTGATATGAGTTAACGTATCATGCAATATACCAGGTAGTTTTGGTAAAGTAGTTAGACACTCAAATATTGTCTCAGTATTTCTCAATGGATTAAATTCATCTAGCATTCTTTCCATCTGCCATTTTTCAAAATATTTCTTAACAATCTCCCAAATATTTAATTCTGGGTAAAGTTTTTTGCCTAAACCTTCAATAGTAAATAAAGTCTTTTGAAAGAGCAATAACTGGGGCTGGATATGCATATCAAATTTACGCCCTACTTGCAATAACCTTAATAATAAATAGCCAAATGAAATATCTTTTAAAGGTTTATCAAAAATTGGCTCACTCAGAATACGTATCTCATCAGCAAAATCCGCTAAATCAACATCACCCTCTATCCAGCCAATTTGTCTGTGAAGATATGCAATCCTATAAAAATCTCTTTGAAAAAAAGCCATAAATATTTTAGCCATATACGTCTGACTTTTTATATCCATGCTCCCCATGATACCAAAATCAACAGCGATATATTTAGGATCTAGAGGATTTTTATATGACACAAATATATTTCCTGGATGCATATCTGCATGAAAAAATCTATCCCGGAAAACCTGAGTAAAAAATATCTCTACCCCTTTTTCTGCAAGCCTTTTTATATTAATCTGGTGTTTCTTTAATTTTTCCAGATCTGTTATTGAGATCCCATGTATCTTTTCCATTACAATTATAGATTTTCTTGTCCATTGCCAATAAATTTTTGGAACATATAATTGATTAGAATCTTTAAAATTTCGTCTTAGCTCTGATGCATTAGCAGCTTCTCTGCCTAGATCTATTTCATTAGCTAAAATCTTTTGTAATTCATTCACCACTTCTAACATTCTAAATCTTTTACTAGACTTAAAAATTCTAGTAATTATCTTTGCAGAAAATCTCATAACTGTAATGTCTTTGGCAATTTGTTGGTGTATATTTGGTCTTAATACTTTTATAATAATTGACTCTCCAGATAGAGTCTTAGCAATATGAACTTGGGCAATCGATGCTGAAGCTATTGGCTCATCTACAAAATTTTTAAAAATCTTTGTAAGTTTAACTTCCAAAGATTTCTCTATGATTTTTTTGGAAATATCTGCTGGAAATGGTTTTACTCTATCTTGTAATTTAGTCAGCTCTTTGACTATATCAAGAGGAAATAAATCTGGTCTAACTGAAATTAATTGTCCTAATTTAATAAAAATAGGCCCTAATTCAGTAAAAGCTATTCTTAAAGCTTCACCTCTAGAATTTGGTTTACTGATCTTACTATATTTAGGTAATATCTTAGTCACCCACCTAAACATCCATAATAAAGTTCTACTACCATACAGCACATCTAATTTGAGATGAGAGATTATCAAAACTATCTCAAATAGTCTGAATATTGGTTTAAAATTTATCACATAGAACTCTTACTTTTTATTTATATGCCAAATGCATACTTACTATACCAAAGGTCATATTCTCATAGAGACAAGTTGAGAAACCAGAGCGCAAAATATCCTTCATTAACTGTCCCTGATCTGGGTGCATTTGAATCGACTCCACAAGATACTGGTAACTTTTCCGATCGTTAGCAATTACATCGCCAAGCCATGGGATAATATTGAATGAATACCAATTATATAAATCTTTAACCATAGGATCAGCTGCTGAAAACTCTAATACCATAAGTTTGCCTCCTGGCTTTAGTACTCGATAAAATTCTGCTAACGCATTATTGATATTAGTAACATTGCGCAAACCAAATCCTATTGTAAGACAATCAAACATATTATCAAAATAAGGTAATCTCTCTGCATCAGCCACTGAATAATGAATATTGCCAACAAACCCTGAATTAATCATATTATCACGACCAATTTCAAGCATATCCTTTTGCAAATCTAATAAATACAAAGTCCCAGTATTATGAAGTTGATCAGCGATCTTCATTGCAAGATCTCCAGTACCAGAAGCTACATCTAATACCGTACTATCAGGTTGAATATTGCAGCATTGAATACTAAAGCTTTTCCAGAAACGATGCATACCCAAAGACATGATGTCATTCATTAGATCGTACTTAGGAGCAACTGAGCTAAAAACATCAGCAATTTTTTCCAACTTATCTTTAGAATATATTTTATCGAACCCAAAATAAGATAGGTTATCATTTCCTACATTACTCTTGCTCATGTGAGTTTATCCTTAATTAAAGCTATTCGTTATATCCAACAAATCTGTCCAAGTCAAAATAAAATCTTCTTTCGTAGAAAAACCTATCTGAATTCCATTGTCTTGTTCTTTAATCGAGACTAAATATTCTTTCTGGAGGATTTTTGTTTTGGTAAGTTCATTATAGAAATAGTCTATCGGTATCATCGCTTGCAATTTATTTATTTCATATTCGATAAAAATTGTCTTATCATGATGTAGATATCTGAATTCCTTAGGCCTATCTATCATAAAATATATCTGGATAAATCATCATCTTGAACCAAACTAGATAAATGATCATCTACATACTTATCATCAATTACAATTTCTTTGTTTGCCTGATCAGAAGCACCAAAAGAAATTTCATCCAGCAATTTTTCTAAAACTGTTTGTAATCTTCTAGCTCCTATATTTTCAGTTTTTTCATTTACTTTCCACGCTGATTTGGCAATATTAGCAATACCACCATCCGAAAATTTTAAATCCAAACCTTCAGTTTTCATCAGTTCATGATATTGCTTAGTTAAAGAAAAATCTGGCTCTTTCAATATTCTTTCAAAATCCCCAGCAGTTAACGCTTTTAGCTCAACTCTGATTGGAAACCTTCCCTGTAACTCTGGGATCAGATCAGATGGTTTCGATACATGGAATGCTCCAGATGCTATAAAAAGAATATGATCCGTTTTAATCATTCCATACTTAGTAGAAACCGTTGAACCCTCTACCAACGGTAATAAATCACGCTGCACCCCTTCTCTTGATATATCACCTCCTCCATGGCTATCAGCCCTTCTGGTAACTTTATCAATCTCATCAATAAACACTATCCCGTTTTGCTCTACCGACTCAATAGCCTGAGACTTTAAATCTTCATCATTGATTAATTTGCTAGCTTCTTCTTCTTGCAAAATAATTTTAGCCTTTGATATTTTCATTCTATTAAGCTTTGTTTTATCTCCGCCAATATTCTGAAACATATTCTGTAATTGGCTAGTCATTTCTTCCATCCCAGGAGGTGCCATGATTTCAACACCAATGGGAACAGCAGCTATATCAATCTCAATTTCCTTATCATCCAACGAACCAGAACGTAGTTTATCGCGGAATAATTCTCGAGTAGCAGAATTATCAACTGAATTATTATCTAGTGGCTGGTTAACAAATTCCGTTTTACTTTTAGGAACTAGCACATCTAAAATTCTTTCTTCAGCAGCTTCCTTTGCCAAATGCTCAACTTTCTCTATGGCATTCTCTCTGGAGATCTTAATTGCTATATCCATTAGATCTCTAATAATTGACTCAACATCTCTACCTACATACCCTACTTCAGTAAACTTTGTTGCCTCAATCTTTAAAAATGGTGCATGAGCCAATTTTGCAAGTCTTCTAGCTATTTCTGTTTTGCCAACTCCAGTAGGACCTATCATTAAAATATTCTTTGGCATAATTTCATTGCGTATTTCTGCATTTTCAATTTGCATTCTACGCCATCTATTACGCAACGCTATAGCAACAGAGCGTTTTGCATCATTTTGACCTATTATATACTTATCTAATTCTTGTACTATTTCTCTTGGGGACATTACTAAATTCATACATTTCTCTTATTTTATAGATATTTCTTCAATTGAAAAACAATGATTACTGTAGATACATATATCCGCAGCAATTGATAAGCTTTTCTCAACGATTTCTCTAGCATTCAATTTTGAATTCTCAAGTAAAGCTTTTGCTGCAGATTGAGCAAATGGTCCACCTGAACCGATGGCAACAATTCCTTGCTCTGGTTCTAAAACATCACCATTACCAGTTATAATTAAGGAATTTTTTTGATCAGCAACTGCTAATAATGCTTCTAATCTACGCAAAATTTTGTCAGTCCGCCAATCCTTAGCAAGTTCTACAGCAGCACGCATTAGATGTCCTTGATGCACTTCGAGTTTCTGTTCAAACCTCTCAAACAAAGTAAAAGCATCTGCTGTTCCTCCAGCAAACCCAGCCAATATTGATTCTTTGTATAATCTTCTTATTTTGCAACCATTTGACTTCATAACAGTATTGCCAAATGTCACCTGCCCATCTCCACCAATAACTACATGCTTCTTGGTTCTTACAGATAATATTGTTGTACCATGAAAAACTTCCAAAATATACCTCACTAAATTTTAGACTTGTGCATTATATCGCAAAAATATCAGTCTTTACAGTCTAGCAAAGTATAATTGATGACAATACTCAACAAAAATTTATCAATCTAAGTTTGATTGATAATAATTCTCTCACTCAATCATGAAAACAAGCCTTTGACTAAAAACATACTTATAATTATCATCTTTAAATATGTCAACGAGAAAACTAATAAAAAATAAGATTTCTAATAAACTCATAACATTTGAACAATTTATGAGACTTGTTTTGTATGATCCAAATTATGGATATTATAATTGTAAACAAAATATTTTTGGACATAACGGAGATTACATAACTGCTCCTGAAATATCACCATTATTTTCCAAAATAATAGCATGTCAATGCCGTGAAATATTGCAAGTAACTCACGGCAATATTTTAGAATTCGGTGCAGGCTCAGGAAAAATGGCTGCAATAATCATGCAAGAGTTGACAAATTTTAATTTGGCTCCTAATAAATATCAGATTATAGAACTTAGCCCACAGTTAAAACAACTCCAAAGAAAAAATATCCTGTCAATTTGCCCAGATCTTATCAATAAATTCGAGTGGCTCCCAAGACTTCCCGACAATCCCTGGAATGGAGTTATCCTTGCTAATGAAGTACTAGATGCCATGCCAATTCATAGATTTCATAAATCAGAAATGCTCCAGGAATATTACGTAACAATGAATAATAATGAATTTAGCTGGAATTTAGGTGATATCTCCAACGACAATTTTATCCCCTATATCCAAAAAATTATTGATGAATTTCTAGTAGATGTAAAAAATTACGATATTGAAATAAATTTCTATCTAGAAGGATGGCTAAAGTCTATTTTCGATTTGTTAGATCAAGGCTCCATAATAATTGTCGATTATGGATTCCCTAGTAACGAATTTTATCACCCTGACAGAAGTACCGGAACATTAATGTGCCACTATCAGCATACAACCAATAGTGACCCACTAATCAATGTAGGACAACAAGACATCACTGCCCATGTTAATTTTAGTCAGTTAGCTGAACTTAGTTACCAATTAGGATTTACTATAGCTGGCTATACAAACCAAGCAACATTCCTGTTAAACGCTGGTATCCTAGATTTAGTAAATACAACTAATAATATCCAACAATATTCTGACAACCAACAGATCAAACTTTTAACATTACCCAGTGAAATGGGAGAAATCTTTAAAGTTATGAATCTTAGTAAAAATATGGCTATAACACCAAGTGGTTTTAGCCAGTTGGATCTAAGACATACCTTATAGTAAGACTACTTAAAACATAACCCCTACCGTTAATTGAGCATTAGGAAGATATTTTAACTTCTTATTATTTAACAAGATAAACTCTTCGCTAATATGTTTTGCACCTATTGAAAATCTAACATTGATACTAGACTTATCATCTACCCATTGATAGCCCGTCAATAGACCATACTCAGACACCCCTTCGGCAGGCAATATCGTAAAAGGACCTACTTCAAATTTTCTATTCACTTTATGATCATGATATAAATAATAAGAATTTATGATAAACCCATCACTTTCCATGATTTTTCCACGGCTCAGAAAATAATTCACCCTCGCACCAATTGCATATCCCGTAAAACTGCTTTGTAGGCCTAAATAACTGACAATTACTCCTAAAGAAGCTTTATCATTAACTTTAAAATCAATTTTTAAATCTGGCATCAAAAACAATAAATTACCCACGGATTGCTGAACATTTACTTTTTTTACACCAGCAATAGCTTGGTTGGTAAATAAGCAAAACAAGATAAATATAATTCTAATAAGTAGATATGACATTTTATAAAACTTAAATTGGTTAACTATTATTCTATGTGAAAAAGTCACTAAAATCAATACGCTATTTTCAATATTAAGCAAGCTCCAAAAATGGTAATTGATAGGGCTTTTCTTGATTGGCAAACCTTAATCCCAATCCTAATAACCTGATAGGTAATTGTTGTCTTGCATATCCTTCAATAAATAGCTCCATAAACAAGTCAATTGATAATTGCTGCGATCTTCTCTCTATAGTTGTAGAAAAAAAATTATTGAACTTGATTTTGACAAACTGTTTATGTATTTCTCTATCCTGATAAGATTGCATACGATGCTTTAACTCTATAGATAACTTCATTAATTGCTCTTTCGCACAATTAATTGACTGTATATCAACAGGAAATGTTCTCTCAATACTAAAAGACTTTCTATTCACATTGGATTTAACAGTTCTACCATCTTTACCAAAACTCAGCTCAATTAATTTATTCCCAAATTTTCCAAATTCAGCAATCAGCTTCTTTACCGGATAATTCTGAATATCCTTGCAAATATAGATACCAAGCCTATGTAGTCTTTTTGTTGTAGCCCTACCAACTCCAGGAATTTTTTCTATTTTGAGCTGCTCAATAAATTCAGCCACTTGCTCAGGCTCAATGACAAACTGACCATTTGGTTTTTGCCAATCACTAGCTATTTTAGCTAGAAATTTATTAGGAGCTACTCCTGCTGATGAAGTTAAGTTAAATTGTTCAAAAATCTTTCCCCTAATGCTATTTGCTATCCAAGTAGCACTCCCATGATATAATGAACAATCCGTAACATCTAAATATGCCTCATCTAAAGAAATAGGTTCAATGCTTTTTGTATAAGCTAAAAATATTTTACGGATCTCCACAGAAATTTCTTTATATTTAATCATATTAACCGGCATTACAATTAGATCCGGACACATCCTATAGGCTTTAGATGTAGCCATTGCTGAATGAATACCATACTTACGAGCTAAATAATTACAAGTACAGATCACTCCTCTGTTGATTTCACTCCCTCCAACAGCAACCGGTAAATTTTTTAAGCTTGGATTATCTCTAATCTCAATAGCTGCATAAAAACAATCCATATCAATATGAATAATTTTTCGCATCTTAGCTAGCCCTCTAATTTAATGAATTCATCCATTGTTCAATACCCAATATTCTTAAGTTACGTATTTCTTTACCTAAATCTTCTTTTTTATAACCATCCTGGATAACTTTCTTAGTATCTATATCATTTGCCGCATTGAAACATTCCTGCCATATTTTTTTTTGTGGATATTTAAGTGATCCATTACCACTCCCTCTGCCCAACGCATCAGCCATACATGCGGTTAATACCTGTGCTAATCTAGCTTTTCTCCGAAAAGCATCTATGTCTTCTAGTACTTTTAATCTTCTCTCTACTGTTAGCTCATTTACTCGATGGATAACTATATGTTCCCTAGTTACTATTAATGCAAGATCCCTAAAAACATTTGGGACATTGTGTCTTTGACAGAATTTTAATACCAGCTCAATACCTCGATGATCATGGCCATGATGTTTAGGCCATTCTGATTTTGGTGTTAGTGCTTTACCAAAATCATGACAAAGTACAGCAAACCTTACTTGAATATCTTGAGTTAATTCAGCAGATTTTTTAAGTGCCATCAGAAAATGAATTCCAGTATCAATCTCTGGATGCCATTTTGGATCAGCTGGAACACCAAATAAATCATCTATTTCTTTAAATAAAACTTTAAGCGCACCACAATACCTTAAAACTACAAAAAATATATCCAATCTTTCTTCATGTAAAACTTTATGCAGCTCCTGCCACACTCTTGACGGTGTTAAATCTACTAACTCCCCTTGTTTTACCATTGATAATAATAATTCTTTAGTCTCATTAGCAACTCTAAACCCATATGGAAATAACTTAGCTGCAAAACGCGCCAAACGTAATACCCGTAAAGGATCTTCTACAAAACTACCTGAAACATGACGAATTATCTTATTTTGTAAATCAGCTTGGCCTTTATAAGGATCAATGATTTCTCCTGAATCATCCATGGCCATAGCATTAATAGTTAGATCTCGTCTTCTTAGATCTTCCTCTAAAGTAACTGTCTGCTCAGCAGAACAAACAAACCCTTTATATCCTTTATCTATTTTTTTTTCTGTTCTGGCAAGAGCATATTCTTCTCCTGTAGTTGGGTGGATAAAAACAGGGAAATCACGACCCACCTGACGAAAACCTTTCTCTAGCATTATTTCTGCGGTTGCCCCAACAATTACCCAGTCTTTTTCAGAAAACTCTAATCCAAGCAGCCGATCCCTAACCGCTCCACCAACTAAATACGTCCTCATAATATACCTCTTGGGCTCTCAATTAATTTTTTTTGTCATCTAATAATTAAGCAAATTAGAGTAAGAAGCTATGCAATTAAAACCTGTAATATAACCCTTAAATCCATCACCAATAAATTTATGAATATGCTACTAATTTGCAGATTATAGCAAGAATTATCTTTTAATGTCATTAACTAACATCAATCTCATTTATATCATGGTCTCTGTTTAAAAAATACTACATTTTTATATCCCCTGCTTTGCCTGTAATTTTAAGATAGTAATCTTCTCTCTTTACCAGTAAAATATTCAGCAACAAACCCGGTTACTATATTTTGTAGAACATAGTTTTTGGAAATATGAATATAAATAAAGATATTAAACAAATAATTAATGAGCAAATTGACTATTATAAGAAACGTGCTTATGAATATGATCAATGGTTCATGCGCACTGGAAGGTATGATAAAGGTACTAATTTAAATAAAAGATGGTTTGATGAAATTAAAGAATTAAAAGAGATATTACATAAATTTAAGCCAAATGGTGAAATTCTAGAATTAGCTTGTGGTACGGGATGGTGGACTACAGAATTAGCAAGATATGCAAATTCAATAACTGCTATAGATTCATCGCATGAAGTATTAGCTATAAATAAAATAAAACTTGCTAATAGCGACTGTGCTATCACCTATCAACAACAAAATTTGTTTAATTGGAAACCTCAAAAGAAATTTGATGTAGTATTTTTTAGTTTTTGGCTTTCTCATATTCCTCCATTATATTTTGAAAACTTTTTAACTAAAGTAAGTAATAGCCTTAAGCCAAATGGAAGACTGTTTATAATTGATTCATTATTAGAGCAGACCGCAACAGCTCACGATCAAAGCTTCGATAATAATAAACATATTAATAAACGAAAATTGAATAATGGCAAAGAATTTGAAATAGTGAAAATTTTTTATGAGCCTAAAATACTTCAGGAATATTTATTAAAACTTGGCTTCAATATAACAGTAAAAACAACAAATAAATATTTTTTATATGGACGTAGCATTTAAATGTTTCCTATGCTTTAATGTATTGCCTATTTTTGAGAAGAATCGGCAATACTATTAAAACTCTTTTTATATAAATTAATTTAATAATTCTTTTTGTCCACTCCTAGTATTTTAATATCTATTACAACCTCCCGGCTACTGTTGTTTGAATATTTCACCTTATTAGCAAGAAGCCTCCATTAACGTTATGTACTATTTTAATAACAACCAACACTCGGTTAGTAATTCTGTTTCAGCAATCTCATGTTCAAAATTATAGTAGCAAAAAATACAGGGTAAATCTCCCAGTTCTTCAGCTGATTGAGCTAACCAGTCACGATATAACCCATATACAGTATCACCAATGTTGTCACGTGAACCCTTGTGCATTGCTACCGCATAACGACCAGCAGGTAATTGTCTTTCAATAACTTCTCCCTCAAGCTTCAATCCTACTGGCACAGTAATTCCAAGATCAAAACGAAAATTTTCTGGCGATGTTGTTTTGGGATCGTCATATGCAAAGCCAAAAGCTTCACCTGCTTTAGGTTTCAAATTCATCGATTGAGCTTTCGCCCAACTAACTAGCTTATTGACACTATTACCTAGTTTTTTAGGATCACCATGATGCTCTAAAACAGCTAAACGCCTCTTACTAATATTTCTAATACTTACATTCATAATCGTTTTACCTTGTATCGGCAAACAATACGGCGGTTGCTCCCATCCTTGCCAGTTTGACTTAGACCTAAACTCACTTGGGCTCATACCACAAATTTGTTTAAATGCTCGAGTAAATGACTCATGAGACTCAAAGCCAGCATTGCTCGCAATTGTAATAATAGTATTATCTTTTTCGACAATCAGTTGATGTGCTGCTCTTTTTAGGCGTAACCAACGAATATATTGTTGTAAAGATATTCCTGTATAGATTGTAAATAGACGATGAAAATGATATTTTGAAAAACATGCAATACCGCTTAATTGGGTCAAAGTAAGTTTCTCATCAAGGTGCTTGCCAATAAACTCTACTACCTTTTTTAACCGATATTCGTAATTCATGTTTTTTTGTTTTCAAATCATCATCTTATTTACATAAGTAAGATTACACTAACAATAAAATGCTTGCTTGACCATTCTTGCTCAATTTGATTGGTATAATGTTTAGTTGCATGATTGCAGTTTATGCTAGAGAACTCATTGAACGAATTGCGAGCACAATCCAGTTAGTATGTTCTTGGTCAAGCAAGCACTTTTCTTGCAAGTTTTTTAGATCTAGCAACATTGATATCAGCTCTAGTTGGCGAATGATTTATTGATATTTTAACATTAATGAACGAGCTCCATAGTATTTATGCTGAGAAATAAGGTTAGGAAATATTGTATCTACTGAAATGGCTCTTTATATGTCGAGCGTATTTTAGTTGATTTTTTGTCAGATATATTAGGAGATGAATGACTCATTTGAGCATGATAAATTTGCTTAGTATTCATATAATAAAGAAGTAAATCTTTATTAAAAATAATCTCAAAGTCTGTAACCTTCCTTCAAAATTTTATTATCCCCATTAATACCAAATGCTACTAGTGTATAAACAACTTTTAAAGTTTTATCAGATAGATTATTTACTGCAAAAAAAATAGATTAGACTGTACTTCACTTATACACAAAAAATATTTATAATATATAAAATGACTAATATTACTTTTCAAAAATTAATTCCTAAAAAACTACTAGGTAAGCTATGTATATTATTAAGCCAAATTAGAAATACTCATGTTAAAAATTTACTAATTTCTATAGGAATTTATTTTTATAAACTAAATATGCAAGAAGCTTTGCTCGAAGATCCCTACGCATATACAACCATAGAAAAATTATTTATTAGAAAACTGAAACCTGATGCAAGAATTTTTGACAAACAACAAAATACTGTTTGTTCACCATGTGATGGTTTAATAACACAAATTAACCTAGTAAACTCAGATTCTAAAGTAAAAGCTAAAGATCATTTTTATACACTTGATGGATTATTGGCCAATAAAGAGCATTGTTTCCAACAAGGATTATCAACAACAATTTATCTAGCTCCAACTGATTACCATAGAGTACATATGCCAATGTCCGGCCAAATTACTAGCATGGTTTATATTCCTGGTAAATTATACTCCGTAAATCCTAAACTATATGAAAAAATACCAACACTATTAAGCAGTAATGAGAGAGTCATTATTAATGCAAAAAATGATCTGTGTTCATTCGCTTTAGTACTAATTGGGGCACTCAATGTAGGACATATTCATATTAATTGGCATGGCATAGTAAATCCCTATCATCCGACAGCTCTAAACCAATGGAAATATCAAGATCAACAAATTAATTTATCAAAAGGCGATGAACTTGGTTATTTTACTTTTGGCTCAACTGTTATCATGTTAATTGATCAACCAACAATCAACCCCCATGAGAATCTTCGTTTAAATCAGCAAACACTTCTAGGAAAAGTCCTAGCTGAACTGTAGTATATCCTTATAAGCAATTTTGCTATAACTTTTATCATCCGTGCCATAAAACCTTGTGTTAATGGCAAAAGATATAAGAATTTGACAATTATAATAATCTACATTAACATGGTTTCTGTTCGCTCAAGGAACCACTGACAGACAACTGAGATGTAAAGTATGTAGAGTGACGCATTAATATTGCAGTGAAAACAAGACCACAGGTCTTTTTAAGATCCGCCTTTCTTTTAGCAAGGGTGAGGATGTCAAAATAGTGAATAAAAAAGAATATACAGCCGAACATATCGAAGTACTAACCGGACTTGAACCAGTACAAAAACGTCCTGGGATGTATACAGATACGAACAACCCAAATCATTTAGCACAAGAAGCTATTGATAATAGTGTTGATGAAGCCATTAGTGGCTTTGCAACAAAAATAGACATTATCCTAAAAAAAGATGGCTCTCTAGTAGTAATTGATAACGGAAGAGGGATGCCCGTTGATAAACACCCAAAAGAGAAATTGACAGGAGTTGAAGTCATAATGACAAAACTTCATGCTGGGGGTAAATTCTCTAACAAGAGTTATGAATTCTCTGGAGGACTACATGGAGTTGGTGTATCAGTAATTAACGCATTATCTACTAAAGTTGATATACAGATCAAAAGAAACGGTAAATCACATACTATTTCATTTAAAGATGGCAAAAAGTCAGCTCCGCTAAAAGTAACCGGTAAGATCCCCCAAAAAGAAACTGGTACATCAATCCAATTTTGGCCCAACAAAAAATTTTTTGACTCCATTCAATTTACTAAATCATTTTTGCTTAGATCCTTAAAAGCAAAAGCAATTTTATGCCAAGGATTGACAGTCACCTTCTTAGATGAAAAAACTAAGGAACAACAAACATGGTGTTTTAAAGAAGGATTAGAAAAATTCTTAAGTGATGGTATTCAAAGTCCAATTCTGCCAGAAGAACCCTTTACCGGAGAATTTAAATCCGACAATGAAGCTGTAATTTTTGCTATATGCTGGACTCCTGAAGTATCAACCGAAGTAGCTGAAAGCTATGTAAATCTAATACCGACAATTCAGGGCGGAACACATGTTAATGGATTAAGAACAGGATTACTTGAAGCAATTCGTGGTTTTGCTGAAATGCGAAACTTGATCCCAAGAGGAGTCAAAATCAATAACGAAGATATATGGGAAAATTGTAATTATATCATGTCAGTAAAACTAAGAGAGGCACAATTTCTTGGACAAACTAAAGAGAAATTAACATCAAGACAATGCGCTAGTTTTATATCTGGAGTAATTAAAGACTCTCTTACTCTCTGGTTGCACAAACACGTTAAAGTAGCTGAAGAAATAACAGCTCTAGTCGTTGAAAATGCTCAGAAAAGACAACGCTCTCGACAAAAAATTACTAGAAAAAAAATAACTAGTGGGCCACAGCTTCCAGGTAAACTAACAGATTGTGTTAATAGTGATCCAAAAAACTGCGAATTATTCCTCGTAGAAGGAGACTCTGCTGGTGGCTCAGCAAAACAAGCTCGCGATAAAGAATATCAAGCTGTCATGCCTCTTAGAGGAAAAATACTCAACACCTGGGAAGTCGATACTAATCAAATTTTGAATTCACAAGAAGTCCATGATATATCAGTGGCTATTGGAGTCGAACCAGGCTCAAGTGATATTAGTAAGCTTAGATATCATAAAATTTGTATATTGGCTGATGCAGACTCAGATGGTCAACACATTGCAACTTTGCTTTGCGCACTATTTATGAAACATTTTAGAAATTTAGTAGAATTAGGTCATGTGTATATCTCACTACCTCCACTATACCGGATTGATGTTGGTAAAGAAGTGCATTACGCTCTTGACGATGACGAAAAACAAGGAATATTAGATTCCATCGCTACAAAGAAAAAAACAGCAAAAATTACTGTACAAAGATTTAAAGGCCTTGGTGAAATGAATCCTATCCAATTAAGGGATACCACAATGAACATTGATACTAGAAGGTTATTACAATTAACTGTCACAAATCACAACAAAGCAATTGCAATCATGGATATGCTACTTGCAAAAAAAAGGGCAGCTGATCGTAAACAATGGCTTGAAAGTAAAGGTGATCTTGCCAATATCGATTAGCCTTAAGAAGGCATCCATGGTAACTACTCACCGTCATAAATAACAATCATTTACAGCGCTGTCACTAAATACAACTATGATGAGGTATCTTAATATTATAAATAATCCTATAATAAACATTATGTTTTTATACAAACAAATACTCTATATTCTACTATTGCTACTAGTAATGCCCTTGGCACAATGCGAAAAAGATAAGCATCCAGTAAAATTAGTAGAAGTTGTTAAAGTTAAATATCATTCTATTAATAAAGAAGTTCATATCATTGGTGAACTTAAAGCAAAAAAATTTTCAAATATCTATGCAAAAGTTGATGGTAAAATAGATCTAATCGAAGAATTACAAAATAATACTATTGTTAAAGATCAAACTTTAGCCATCTTGGAAAACAATCTTATCAAGGCACAAGTAGAGCTAGCAAAAAAATCTGAAATTCTGGCCAAGAAAAAATTTAATAGATTATCAGAATTAGCTAAGCTAGGCAGTATTAGTAAAGAAAAACTTGATCAAGCAAAAGAAGCATGGTTGAAAACTAAACTTGAACTCAATGATAAAATCATTGAATTAAATAAGACTATAATTAAAGCTCCATTTAGTGGGAAGTTAAGCCATTTTCAAGTTACCGAGGGTGCAATAGTTAAACAAGGAGAACTACTTGCAGTTGCTTATGACACTTCAAAATATACTGTAGAATTACCCTCATCTCTTGCGCTACTCCAAAAAATACGTAAAGGACAAAAAATAACTATAGATGAAAAATATTCTGGAGAGATCACTGATATTCAGCAATCATTATCTAAAGACAATAGAATGGGAATTGTATACGCAAACTTAGCAAACTGCCATGGGTGTTTTGTTGGCCAAATGGTAGAAGCAAGAATTAGTATTGGTAACAAAAATAAAGTTCTAACTGTACCAAATGAAGCTATTTTCTTACATAAAGGACGAGAACATGTTATAAAAATAGTAGATAATAAAGCTATTAGAACCCCTATTACTATAGGAATTAATGATCAAAAATATACTGAGATCATCGACGGGCTTAATAATACAGAAATTATAGTTAAAAGTAATCCTGTGAGACTACATCATAATGAGTCTATAGAAATTTATGAACCTTCTTAATTATTTTATCGATAAACCAGTTAGCTCTGTTATTGTAAATAGTTTCATCATAATTCTAGGAATTATTGCTCTCCAGCAATTACCAAGTAGAGAATATCCTACTGTTACTATCCCAAGCTTTACAGTCGAAGTCATCTATCCTAATGCTAGTGCTAGTATTGTTGAAACTCAAATTACTATACCAATTGAAGAAGCACTAGCAGGTATTCCCGGTATCGAAAATATTACTTCCGACTCAAGGCAAAACAGATCGACAATTAATGTTGAGTTTATTGGAGGCACAAATACAAATAGTGCTCTTGGAAAAATTAGAGATAAATTGTCAATAGTGAGAGCTAGTCTTCCAAATGATATCAAGGAACCAATCATTCAAACCTTTGATCGTGATTTTTTTATGGCTATAGGAATTTTAGGCAATAACTTTAGTCCTGCTAAGCTAAATCATCTTACTGATAAATTTATTGCCAATAAAATCAGATCTATCCCCGGTATATCTAAAGTATCTGTTAATGGAGATAATTATAAAGTTATTGTTGAACTTGATCGCCAAAAAATGCATCAACTTAATATCCGTACAAGTCAACTTATAGAGGCTTTACAAAAAAATAATATTGCCCTACCCGCAGGCAAAATCAATCAAACCTTTCCAATTAATTTTGATGACAAATTATATTCAAAAAATGATGTAGAGAATATCATCTTGTCAGCAAAAAAATCATTAATTATTAAATTAAAAGATATCGCAAATATCCAATTACAGGAAGATGATCCTGATAAGACTATTAAAGTAAACGGACAAACAGCAGCCATCCTCTATTTAAGCTCATCACAATCTAATAATATTATCGATGTATCAAAAAATGTTAATGACTTTTTTATAAAACTTAAAACCTTACTACCCAATGAGGTTAAGGTTAAAACTTTATATGACAGCTCTAAATTTGTTAAAAATTCTTTGAATAAAGTCTATTTTACCCTACTTGAAGCTATTATATTTGTAGCAATAATTTGCTTAATTTTTCTTAAAAGTAAAAAATTAGTATTAATTCCACTAGCTACTATTCCAATTTCATTAGTGGGAACTTTCTTTATGCTATATGTTTTTAACTGTTCCATCAATACCATAACTGCTCTAGCATTAGTACTTGCAATAGGTCTTGTTGTAGACGATGCAATAGTTGTCATGGAAAACATTGCTAGACACCATACTACTAACAACTCAAATCATATTGCTACAAAGTTAGGAACAAACGAAATTAGCTTTGCCATAATTGCAATGACTTTAACTCTGGTAAGTGTATATTTACCTTTAGCATTTTATTCTGGAGTAATAGGCCAACTTTTTAGAGAATTTGCTATTGCTTTATCCAGCGCAGTATTAATTTCTGGTTTTGTATCTCTTACTTTATCTCCATTAATGTGTGCAAGATTATTAAATAAATCCCATCAACCTCAAAATGCTATTTATAATCGTCTAAACAAAATCATTGAGTTCTTTTTAGCAAGATCACAAATATCTTTCGTCATTGTCATAGTATTTATTGTATTAACAGTTATAATATTTTTTGCTATTCCTAAGACGCTTACCCCAGTAGAAGATAGATCAATAATAGGAGCATGGGTAGAGACAATCCCAAATTCCCCAAATCATAACTATAATAATTATATAAATTCAGTAGAAGATATTGTTAAAAATATCCCTGAAGTAGAAACTTACTGGATTGAACAATCTGAACAGGGGTTCCAAACAGTAATGGCTCTAAAAAATTTAGGCCAACGACAAAGAACTGCAGCAGAAATAAAGATAGATCTACAAGAAAAATTAGCTAAAATACCTACCATAAATATCCATGCTTGGAGCTGGGATTCAAATTTACCTAATATGCAAAATACTAGAACACCAACGAGTATCCAAATTAGTATTAATACCACAGAGACTTATGAAAAATTATATAAAGTTATATCTGATATCTTAGTTATCGCAAATAACAGTAATGAATTTAATAATTCACACACTCAAATGGATCTCAACCAAATATCTTATGATGTTAAACTTAATAAAAATAATATAGCAACCCTTGAGCTTGAACCACAGGAAATTGCCACTAATCTAAAAATCATGCTCGATGAGTACTCACCGACAACTATAACAATAGATGATATTAAATATCCTATAAATATTAAACTTAAACAACAACTAAGAGAACTATCAGAAATATATATTACTAATAAAAGTGGAAATAGAACTTCTCTAGATAACTTACTAACCCTGGAAAGATCTCTTGGTCCTAATACATTGTCTAGACGAGATCAAATGCGCTATGGAACTATATATTTACCTTATAGTGATCCAAAAGATTTCTCAAAGAAACTAAGAATAGCTAAAGATATTCTTGATAAAAATTTACCAAACAATTATTCATACAGCTTTATTCAAACCACGAAAGCATATTTATCATCTTCAAATATTATGCTAAATATATCCATTTTATCCTTAATATTTATCTATAGTATATTAGCAATCCAATTCGATAGTTTTGTTGACCCACTAATAATTCTCCTCACTGTTCCACTCGCAATATCTGGCGCATTAATCGCTCTATACTGCTATGACATTACTCTAAACATATATTCTCAGATAGGCCTTATTACTTTAGTTGGTCTAATAACTAAACATGGCGTATTATTAATAGACTTTATCAACAAAGAAATTAATAACGGTGCATCCATTAACACAGCAGCATCAGCAGCCATCAAAAAACGATTAAGACCTATTATTATGACAACCGCTACAATGGCAGCAAGTGCTGCAATATTAATGTTTTCTAGAGGATCTGGTTTTGAGAGCCGCCAAGCAATAGGGATCATCCTATTCTATGGATTAACGTTTGGCACTATCTTTACTATATTACTCCTTCCAAGTTGTGCTATCGTGATTAAATCCTTGAATTTAAAATTTTTATCTTCTCGGCAAAAATACCAAAATTAATCTAAAAACTTCCAATTATGTATAGTAAAAATTGTAATATCTGATGAGATATTATATTATATTCAAAGTTCAACTAGCTACTTAATATAATTAGCACTAAAAAAATGCATTATTTAAAAACATTCTTTCAAAAGCTATATAGAAATATTAAATTTTCAAGAATGGCACTTCGCAGAGGGGTATATTCATTAGTGCCATTCTATACAGATATGCATATTTATCTACCAGATGATTTTAAACATCTTGCTATTACCGTACCTGTTGATGGTAAATACGTTATTCAAAAGGAAAAAAGTAGAGAGTGCATCCCAGGTATAAAAAATATTTTTTTAGATGAGCAAAATTTTCTGAATAACTTAAATTTAGTTCTTGAAAATGTGGACTTATCAGAAGTACCAAATACATGCGATCCTTCAAGTACATCACCTTGTCGTATAAATAATTACTACTCATTCGGTGATGCTAAAATATTAACAGGAATTATATATAAATTTAAGTCAAAAAATCTTATAGAAATAGGAAGTGGATATAGCACTAGATATGCTAGATACGCCATAGAGAAATACCAGCTGAATTGTAAAATAACCTCAATTGATCCATCTCCTAGGAGTAAAATACACGATATAGTAGATGAGAAAATAACTAAAAGCGTTTTAAATGCTGACATAAGTCTATTTGACAGTTTAAATGATGGGGATATTTTATTTATTGATGGCAGTCATTTAGTTTTTCATGGAACGGATGTCCCTTATCTCATTTTAAATGTTATACCAAAACTAAAGCCTGGCGTATTTATACATCTACATGATATATATTTACCTTTTGAATATCCTAAAGAAATAGATAATCTATTCTGGAATGAGCAATATATGCTTGCAGCATATATATTAAATAATGACTCAATTGAAGTGTTTTTACCAACATACTATATGTATAAAAAAGATATGATAAAAGATCAATCTGTATCTTTCTGGCTAAGAAAAAAATAGTCGTTAATACCTGCTATCTGTAAAGAGCTTAACTCATATAGTTAATTACCATTTACCAGGATCACGCCTATTATTATCATCATAACCTGCTTCTTTAGCTAAATTAAACCAATATTCATATTGCTTAGGATCTTTATTAATATTTTCATAATACCTAATAAGTGCAATTATAGATGAAATATGACTTTGTTCTGCTGCTCTTTTATATAATGGAATAGCTTTTTTGTATATCTTGTTTTCAGCATGGTGCTTTGCTAAATAATACAATGCCCATTTGTCGTCTTGTTCAGCACCAACTTGATACCAGTGCATAGCTCTCTCCTCATCTTTTTTCACCCCTATACCAATGTAATAGCAATGACCTAGATTAACTGTAGCAATAGGAAGTTGTCTTGCTTTTTCTAACCAATCTACAGCTTCCTTAGCTCTATTAATTTTTATTAAACATATTGCAAAATCGAACTGAGCACTAATATCACCGTTCTTAGCATATACCTCTAGAGTTTCTAATTCATCGCATGAATAATCGGATAACTCAGCAAAAAGAGTACAAAAGAATACATTTAAAATTATAAAAGAGAGAATCCTTGGTTTTGTTAACATCATAATTTTTCCTTAATAGATGAGTTTAATTGACATCCTTACCTTGCTAAAAGAAAGGTAGTTCTTATACTAAGCCTCGTAGTTTTAATTTTATTTCTGATTCACAGCGGCTACAATAATGCCACTCCACAGACCTCACACCACAACTGTCCTCCGCTAGGTTCTTACCTAAACACAAACCAGATTAATGTAGATTGTGAGCATTGTCAAATATAGGCTTTGAATTATCTATTACCAATTTGAATTTTTGCTACGCTCATGATAAATTTGCTAGTTAATTTTGTATTGACTAACTAACTTTCTAAGTGTAAATAATAAGTCTACTTTAGCCATAAAGTTAGACCATTGCAGAAAATATATAGTAACAGCTAATTAAAACCGTAGATTTTTGCATGCTCGTACCGATAAACCATAATTTTTAATCGAAGATAATTAATTTATCAAATATTGTAATCAATACTCACTTCGGAATATTGAATTAGCTCCAAAATCTAAAAGAGTTTATATTATTTTGTCATTGCTTTTTTTATAGCAAGAATTAAAATGTTTCCCCTATGATTTAATGAAATGGACTCCAAGCAATTAAGTTAAAAGCTTCAAGATGACCCGAACATTCTATCAATTAGGCTTCTGATCTAAGAAATAAAAATCTCAATCGTTAGTTGTATTCAAAATTTTTTTCTGCCATATTAAATGTTAGCTATTTTTTACAGCTAATTTCAGACTCCACTTAAAATAAGACAAGCTTCTATTGTGATTGTAAAATTAGCTAACAAATTTATTTTTTTTTAACCATTTTGGTTTTTATTATATCCATGTGGTAAATTTTATCTTGATTATAAATTAATAGAAGTTACAATGCTGCGCTAGGTTATGCGATTTAAAAATTTTAGGATATTAGCATGTTAAAAAAATTTAGTTACATTTTGTTCTTGGGAGTATTTGTATGGGCATCATGTTCAGCAAAGACAATTAAAGTTAGTTACAAAAATAATTCTAACCGCCCTATTCACAGTATACTTGATCATACTAAGAGAGATTATACCTATGAAAATGCTGATTCTATCATTTATAAATATGATCAGATCAGGCCTGGAGTAACTAAATCATATCAGCTCCCTGTTAAAAAATTCGAGAAATTTTTTGCTCTTAATGATATTGTCCCTAGTCTATATAAATTTAGAAAAGTTACAGCTCATATACGTATCGGAGTATTTGCCACAACGAAAAAAGGTCTCATGCGCAATTATACAAAAAAAATAGTTCTAGATGATGATAAAATTGTAGAATTAAAAATTGTATTTTGTGGCTTGGATAGCAATTGTACCCCTATAATTGAGCATCACTATATAACAAAATAATAGTTTCAATCAGCTTTAGCTATTCTTGCTGTGCTATAAGTGTTTTTTCATACCTACATGTGTTGTTTCAAAACCACAAGACATGTAGAAGTCTATACTTCCACTCCTTTGCTTATTTGTAGTTAGCTGGATAATTTTCACTTTATTATTTTTAGCATATTCAGTGGCTCTATCCATCATCCACTTACCAATACCTGTACTTCTATATTGTCTAGACACTCTAACCGCCTCAATTTGTAACCTTTTTGCGCCTTGGTAAGTTAGTGATGGTATAATTGTTAGATGACATGTAGCAATAACTATATTTTTGTGCGTAACTACCATTAGGAATTGATTTGGATCACTATCAATTAAATTAAATGCATTGGAATACCTATGATCCAGCTCTTGTGAAAACCGCTCCCTAGTCTTTCCTAAAAAATCTTCAGCCAATAATTCTACTATTGCTGTTAGATCATTAAATTTAGCTTTTCTATATTCAAGTTCTAATTCCACAACTATTCCGGGTTCAGTGGAGGTAAGGCATCATCCTTAGTATCATTGACTATCTGAGTAAAAGACTCTTCTTGTATTAATCTCCATAAAACATCTCCATCCCAATCCTTAACATTATCTTTATAGATCACCCTTTCTAATTCCTGCATTGCCAATATTGTCTCTTTAGTAATACATTGTTCAATATCTGTTAGTGAATTAACTGGTCTTCCTATTTTCTTCTCTGATAATCTAAAAATATATTTAAGAGTATCATTTGCCAAATTTGCTTTACAGCTATTCTCAATTTCTTTATACAACTGTTTAACCGTCATATCCTTAGCAGGTAATGTTTTACTATTAGTTACCTTTGTTGGTTTACGTCTCAGATATAACCAAAACATAATTGTTGATATCCATAAAATTATTAAAACAATAGCCAAATACATCCAAGGATTCATCTTAGCTACCTGCTGTTGTAACGGTAATTGTGGCTGTTGCATTGCTGGAATTACCGACGGTTCCTCAGCTTTTGGTTTAACAGCAGGTAAAACTGTAAACTTTTTACCCGGTACCTTTATTGTCTTAAATAATTTATTTTTATTGTCCCACCATTTTACCTTAACTTCAGGAAAAATAAGATCTCCATCATTAGTTGGTATATAAGTCACCGTATCAATTCTCTTACCTAATACTTTCAAATTATCTGTAGTATTTTCCAGAGTTGGAGTATCAGTATAATGGCTTGCTCCATCTATTTCATAATCAACCAAATTGGGGATCTGCTCTGCTGTTAAATTTGTAGTTCTAACTGTTATTTTTCTAACAATTGGCTCACCCTGTTTTATTTTTTTGTTTGCCTCCCATTCTTGGTTAATACTAAGCCCATCCGCTGGTAACCAATATTGCAAGCCCTCAGTTTGCAGTGCCTCCTTAACATTTAAGATAATATCTTTAGCCGTTTCTCTTACTGGCACAGAACTAATATTGATCTTAAAGAAATCATCAAAATCCCTAAAACCTCCATTACTATTACCAAATACTCCATCAAATATAGGCATAACTAATGTCAGCTTACCACTTTTTTGCGGGAAGATAGCATAATTCCTTTCATAAATATGCGATTTAATCCCATTTTTATTTTCAGGATAATCCTTGTCTTGACCTAATGGCAATACTATTGCATCTTTTACTATAAATTCAGACAAAGTCCCCTTTTGAAAGTTACGAGCAAGTCTCATTCTTATCTTTAAGTGCACCATACCTTGCACCACTGGGCTTAAATTATTAACTGATGTTTGCATTAATGCTAGGCTAGGTCTTTCATCAACAAAATTGTTGTCGCCAGCCGCTACTATATCTACCATAAACTCTTTATGAGATAAATTAGCCACATACAGTTTTGGAATTTTAATCTCGCCAACCTTTGCTGATTTAGAATTGGTGATCTTATTAATTTTATCTGGTTTTGCTCTTAAGATAAATTGCCAAGTAATACTAGAGCTTTTTTTTCCATTAATCCATGAGCTACTACTTACTTGAGATGTCTTAATAACCATAAAATTATTTTGTAAAACACTAAAATCTGGAGAAGAACCTCTAAATTTTTTATTTTTCAACTCTACAAGTAGTCTAAAAGGTTGATTCTCAATAATTTTACCATGCTCTACTCCAACATTTAGTGATGGTTTTGGTTTTGCCGCTCTAGCAATTGGTAAAACAGACATACAACATAGTTGCGAGTAAATTAGTACTAAGATAATTTTTTTTGTATACTTCATTACTCTCCTCTTCTTTTCAAGTGATCACGCAAGAATTTTTTTCTTAATAATCCTCCAGGATCATCTGGGATTGTTCTTAACCATTGCTCATCTGCTTGTTGTTTTTCATCATATTTTGCAGGTTTTGGCTCAGGATCATTGCTAGACTGTTGTTTTGCACTAGCTGATTTATCCTGATCATTTTTATTCTGTTTATCTTTATTCTGTTTATCCTTATCCTGTTTATCTTTATCCTGTTTATCTTTATCCTGTTTATCTTTATCTTGCTTATCTTTATCCTGCTTATCTTTATCCTGCTTATCCTTATCCTGCTTATCCTTACGATCATTCTTACTTTGTTGATTCTTCTTTGACTTTTGTTTTGATTGTTTGTTCTTATCTTTATTATTCTTGCTATCCCCATCTTGTTCTTTATTCTGTGACTGCTGCTTAAGCTTTTCAAGTACTGACAGATTGTGCTTTGCATCTCGGTGTTTGGGATCTCTTTCAAGCACATCTTTATATATGCTGATGGCATTACCAAAATCACCTTTCAAAGCATAGGCATTAGCTAAATTATACTGACCATCAATAGATTGTATATCTGCTAATAAATCTATGGCAAGATCAAATTGTTTGTTTTTTAAAGCCGCGAGTCCTTTCCAATGTGGATCAGAAAATTTACTATATGCCTCACTATATTGTTGCTGATAATATTTATTATATCCCTGACGATTTTTATTTAATAACATATCAGTAA
The DNA here is from genome assembly GCA_003353785.1 of Gammaproteobacteria bacterium. Taxonomy (GTDB): domain Bacteria; phylum Pseudomonadota; class Gammaproteobacteria; order PIVX01; family PIVX01; genus PIVX01. The sequence continues at coordinate 110,336 of PIVX01000006.1, forward strand.
AACCAAAAACTGGCCCTATAAACAAAACATAACTTGTTATTACTATACTAATTTTTTTCATATAATACTATTTCGCCAACCAACACTAAATACTAAAGAAATCAATGGTATTAATATCCATAATAACCAATATCCATCATTACGTCTCCTATCTACTGACAAATTATCTTCTATTTTTTCTGCTTGGATGTTCCAAGATGAAACTAAACTATTTAGATCCAGTTGATCATGAGATAAAGTCTTGTAGATCCCTCCACCTGCTTTAGCCAATTTTTCTAGCACAGTTCGATTTAATTTAGACAAAACCACTTTATTATTACCATCTTTTAAAAATCCTGTTGACTCAGGGATCGGTCCTCCAATCGCACTACCAACTCCCAAAACCGATGTAGTAATTCCTTGATGTTTTAAATGAGCCGCTTTAGCTATAACTTCAGAATTAACATTTCCAGTAGTAACTAGTAAAATATTTCCTTTTGGTTGACCACTTTGTACTAGTAAATCTTTTGCATGATCTAAAGCAAAAACTATGTTCCTACCACCAATGGGCAAAAGACTTGGATCAAGTGCTGATAATAGAGAATCAATGGTGGCACCATCACTTGTCACAGGAGATACCGTAAATGGTTCACTAGAATAGACAGCCAAACCATATTGCCTGTCATTTGTAGAACGCAATAAATCAGATATTTTATATTTTGCTCTAGTTAAACGATTAGGGTTTGGATCTTGCACCATCATTTCTTGAGAAAGCTCTAATAATATGACAGTAGTATTACTAGATTTAAATATAGGAGATTTAACTGTAGTCCAACTTGGACCAGCAAGAGCTACAACAGCTATTAACCAAGCTAAACCTAATAATATAATTGGTATAATACTAGAATCACCAATCGATATTAACTGTACCTTAAGCAGCTCTGCATCACATACCTTATGCCAGTTATGTGATTTGGTTTGACGATAATATATCCAAATTATTATAAGTAATAATGGAAATATTGCTAATAGCCACCATGGCTTTAAAAATATTGACACTCTATATCCACCTTGATAATGGGGTTAATTTTCTTATTAATAAAAAAATATTTAGTAAAAAAGCTATGGTTAAAGGCCAATGAAATAATTCATATTCAGGCCTATAGGCTCCAGACTCTTTGTCATTGGGTTCAAGCTTATCAATCTCTTGATAAACATTTTCCAATTGCTCAGTACTCATTGCTCTAAAAAATTTCCCATCAGTAAGCTCTGAGATTTTTTTTAGAGATTCATCATCCAAATCAGCAGATGGATTAATCGTTCTTGTGCCAAATATACTTTTAACTTTGATAGCATCAGCACCAAGACCAACCGTATAGATCTTAATGTTATTATCTTTAGCCATTTCGGCAGCTTTAATTGGTTCAACTGCTCCAGCAGTATTTGCACCATCTGTTAGTAGCACCAAAATTTTACTATCACTTTCAACATTTCTTAATCTTTTGATAGTAAGACCAATAGCATCACCAATAGCAGTTAAAGGACCAGCTAAACTAATAGTAGTATCATTAATCATATGCTTTACTGTCTTTCGGTCAAAAGTTAATGGTGTTTGTAAATAGGCTTTTGTTCCAAATAATATCAAGCCTAGTCGATCACCTGTTCGCTTATCAACAAATTTATTAGCTACTTTTTTTACTACAGATAATCTATCTACCGCTCTACCGCCAACTAACATATCTTCCCTTTCCATACTCCCTGATACATCAATAGCTAAGATAATATCTCGCCCTTTCCTTGGAAGTTCTATTGGATCATCAATCCACTTCGGCCCACTTAAAGCAAAACATAATAAGCACCACATGAGTATTAAAATTATATTAGCAATAACTGAGGTCCCGGTATTAAGTGGGCTAGAGTCTAATGATTTTACTGCACTAAAATTTGGAATTCTTAAAGCACGAAGTCGTTGTACACTATTAGTTTTTATCCACATAGTAATAAGAGGCAAAACGAGAAATATTAGTGCATAAGGGTATTCTAGCTTAAACATTTCATTTCCTTTGTTGGATCCAGAGCTCAATAGTATTTAATAATTCACTATAATCTGCATCAGCTTTCTTTTGGTAAGGCGCATATAATAATAAATCTCCTATTTCTTTAGTAAAAATTTCAGTTTCTCCTGTTTTATCTAAAAACTCCAACCATGCAGCACCTGTTAATCCAGCAACTTCATGTCTTGGATAATATGCTAAGGCAACCCTACGTAGTAAAATTGATAAATTTGCAATTGTTTTTGTGTTATTTACCCGAGGGGTATTTTTATATATGTTTATTTGCTTAAGAGCTTTTCTTCTAGCTCTTCCCCTTAGCCATTTTTTCATTAGATATAGTCCACTACAAATTAATACTACTAGCACAAATAAAATAAAGCCATACCCAAAAACTGATAAAGGCCACCAATCCGGTACTGCAGGCAAATGAACATCTTTTAATTGTGATTCTAGATCATTCATTTTATAATTTTCCTGTTAAAGATCTTAGTAAAACATTAATAACTACTTCATCAGTAGAAAACTCAAGCATTGGTATATTCCATTTACTAAACAGGTTAAGAGCATTATTATATCTATTTTGGAATAATTTACGGTAAGAACGACAAAATTTATTATCTCTTGTATCCATAGCAAAATCATTGTCTCCATCACTAACTTGATAAATACCAGCAGGAGGAGGATTTTTTTCAAATTCATCAAAAATAAAACAAGCAACTATTTCATTATGCATCTTCAATCTAGATAAGTGTTTTTCAAAATCTTTACCTAAATTAACAAAATCACTTATAATAAAAATCAAACTTCCAGGGTTACTAACATGTCGTAAATTAATGAGAGCATCTACTAAAGTACCAGCTCCATACTGTTTATTATGACTAGATAGATTTTTTAATAATGGCAATACTCCTGCTTTTCGAACATATGGTTTTAATTCTATTGACTTTAATCCATTAGTAATAATAGCTCCTATCTTATCGCTATTAATTACAGTAGCCCAAGCAAGAATACTAGCGATCTGTGCACTAATTAATGATTTGAAGGCTATCTTAGTCCCAAATTGCATACTTTCTCTATCATCAATTAATAAATAAACTGGTCTATCTTTTTCCTCATGAAATAATTTAGTATGTGGCTTACCAGTTCTTGCAGTAATTTTCCAATCCATGCGTTTAATATCATCGCCAGCTTGATAAATACGCACTTCTTCAAATTCAATGCCACGTCCTTTTAACTTAGAAATATGCCCACCAAATTGGCTACTAGAAATTTTTGCTTTTGTTAATGGAGGCAAAGTACGAGCAACATATTCCAAATTTATTAGTTCTGATAAAGTTGCTTTAGTTCCTCTTAGAGCAAAAGAACAATTTTTATTTATTTTATGTACCATTTTACTAAGGGATCGCTACTACTTTTAATAACTCACTAATAAAATCATCTGTAGTAACTCCTTCAGCCTCAGCTTCAAAGCTTAATAATATCCGATGTCTTAACACATCATAAATTATGGCGTGAATATCTTCGGGAGATACATAATCTCGCCCTAAAAGCCACGCATGAGATCTTGAACATTTATCAAGTGCTATTGTAGCTCTTGGACTAGCTCCATATCTTAGCCAATTTCCGAGCTTTGGATCAAATACACTTGGATTCCTAGTTGCAACAACTAACTGTACAATGTAAGACTCAAGTGCCGGACTCAAATGTATCTGGCTAATTTCACTTCTAGCAGCTAAAATATCTCTTTCATGCAAGCTCGCTGTCTTACTAACAATATTCGTTCCTATCGCTTCACTTCTAGCTAATCTTAAGATATCCCCCTCAACCTTAGCATCAGGGTAATCTACTGTTACATACATTAAAAATCTATCTAACTGCGCCTCTGGTAAAGGATATGTTCCTTCTTGCTCAATAGGGTTTTGTGTTGCCATAACCAAAAATAATTCTGGTAATGGATAACTCTTTCTACCCACTGTGATCTGCCTTTCCTCCATTGCTTCTAATAAAGCAGACTGGACTTTAGCTGGAGCTCTATTTATTTCATCTGCTAACACAACATTATGAAACAAAGGTCCTTGTTGAAATTCAAAAGTCGAGGTTTCAGCCCTAAAAATATCTGTTCCCGTTAAATCCCCTGGCAATAGATCTGGAGTGAATTGAATTCTATGAAATGTGCCATCAATCTGAGTAGATAATTCTTTGATTGCTCTAGTTTTTGCAAGTCCAGGAGCCCCCTCAACTAATAAGTGGCCGTCAGCTAAAAGAGCAATCATTAGTTTTTTCACTAGTTCAGCTTGACCCAAGATCCTCTGATTCATATGCTCATTAAGACTGGCAAATGCTTGAGCTTTTGGTTGTACAAATTGTTTTGTCATACTAACTCCCATTTTTGTTATGCCATAAATACATTATCGTATAGTAAATGAGATTTTAATACATTAGGTATATTTGAAGCAATATTCATTGTTAATAAATAACCATTTTTGTACTATCTAACGATAAATCTATATAGATATTAATGTTAAAGATTAAACACTCATCCATGAACGTTTAGATTTGACTGAATGTAGCTCAATGGGTAATAATATCCCTATCTTGAAAAACTGGAAGATACGCCGTCCTTCTATCTATTTTATAAAATATGGTTAAGTAGGATCACATACATGATGAATATAACAAAAATATTTTTAACTACAACTTTGTTGGCCACAATTAGCTTTTGTTTTGCAGAAAACCCAGTAGACAGAACTACAGTAAATGCTGGTTTAGAATTTGGTTTTTCGGGAAAATCTGCTTGGAAAATTACCGACCAATTTTTAGATCGTATTTGTAAAGTATATAAAATCACATCACAACATTATAGAGCAACAAACGGTTCTATATGGCAGATACTTGGTGAAAATAAAAAGGATATTCATGAAGCATTGGTTAATGTTGATAAACCTAAACTGCGTGAATTATTGTCCAATCCTGCGCAAACGAATCTATATTATGGTATGGACACCATTGCGAAGCTTTCTTTTCCTATCGTAAAGAAGGGCATCCATGTGTTAGATACTCACAAAAGTGTTATTGAAAAAAATTTATTAATTCTCCTAGAAACTAGCGGGGCTAGAAAATTTTGGAATTATGAGGCATTAGATCGGCAGCCGCCACTTGATATCGAAAAAGGACTAAAGAATTTGGATCTCATCCTGGGATTCAATGTTTTGTTTATCAACCCATTCCCAAATGAATATGGTCTTAAAACTTCACGAGGTATTATTGGACGTCGTGTCCCGATGGACTTTTATCATGCAATAAAGGTTAAAGAAATTTATAATCTCATAAACGGTAAGAATATTCTGGAAATAGGAGCAGGTGTTGGTCGGACAGCTTACTTCTCTTATAAAATTGGTATGACCAACTATACTATTGTTGATATACCGATGAGCCTTGTTGGATCTGCTTGTTATTTGGCAGCAACTTTGGGAGAAGATGCTATTTGGCTAGAAGGAGAACCAGAAAATGATAGGAAGGGGAAAATTAGCTTAATTAGTCCTACAAAATTGCTATCGTCTCAAAAAGACTTTGATGTTGTTATTAATATTGATAGTTTTACCGAAATGCCTCTTGAAGTATTTACACAATATATTAACTATTCATCCAAACACTCTAAAATATTGTATTCTGTGAATCACGAATACAATCAATATAGCGTGGTTGATATTGTCACGAAAGTGACTAAGGAAAAAGTTAATCCACTTCGTTTCGCTTCAGCATTGCGAGAAGGTTATGTCGAAGAGATTTATTTCTTTAGCAATGGCTATCAACTTAAAACTGGACAAACATGAGCAAGCTTGTCTCTTTAGATATTCACAACAGCATCATAATTTAAAGTAGAAATTATCAACGATAATTTGGATATTAGCATTAGCTGTCCTGCGACTTCTTTAACCAATTTAGCTGCTGATTATCTAAAGGCACAAATTCTAAGACAAAATAGCTATTTGTCTATTGTTAGTTAATATAATAAGTTTAGACGGTAGACTACCACTATTAAATTCTCATCAAATAAAAAAGCTAATTGAATTATATAACGAACAAAAAAGCACAGTTGATGAAATCTGTAAAATCTATAATATCAGTAGGCCATCTTTTTATAATTATTTGAATAAAGCAAAGAAAAAGAAATTGGCTATTAAAAACAAAACGACTATTCTTTAATTTAGGGTACACCATCATTTGATGGTATTTAAGCTTTTAAGAGCTATATCGGTAAATCTATTATGCATAAAAATAAACCAACATCTATAAAAACTGAAATTATTATCGGAATTGTTGCTGCAATTGGTACTAATAGAAAATCATTTCTGGAAGAATTAGAAAAGACGTTCAAAGAAAAAGATTACCATGTAGAAACTATTGAAATTACAGACTCTCTTCTTGAAATAAAATCTCCAAAAAACCGAAAGTTAAAAGAAATTCCAAAGTCATTGAAAGCGTATCTTAAAATGAAAGTTCTTAACATAATTAGAGAAAAAAAATATAGGGGAGCAGTTGGAGCATTCATGGTAGATTGCATCAAAGCACGTAGAAAGAAACTTAACAATTCTGAAAAAAAGGTTGTCTATATTGTTGATCAACTAAAAAACATTGTTGAATATAAAACTCTGAGTCATGTTTATGGCCGCAATTACATACAAATTTCTCTTTTTTCTAATGAAGAGGAGAGAGATAAAGTTTTAAAAAATAAATTTAATAGTGATGCAGAGAGTGATGAAAAATTCACAATTAAAATAAAGGAACCTCAATTTAAAAAAATTAAAAAGTGGATAAAGATAAAAGATATTTTTGAATTATATAAGAAAGATATTTCACCAGATGCTACCCATAGATTAATGGAAAAAGATTCTATAGAATTGTACCTTGAATATAAGAATAAAAAAAAGGATTATGGGCAGCAAGTATCTAAGCTGTTTCACAGATCTCACTATTTTTTAAATTTAGATAAAAACGAAGAAGAAATATCAAAAGAGAGCAGAAAATTTATAGATTTATTAGTTGGTGAAAATAAAGAATATCCTACGGATGATGAATTTGGAATGAATCTAGCATATCAAGCTAGCTTCAGATCAAATTTTTCAAACGATGACGATATAAGAGAAATAGGGGCATCAATATTATCTGAGCATGGAGAAGTGATATCTGTAGCCTCAATCAGAGCGCCTGCGCGACCAGGGGCTGGGAATACTGCTCTAGAAGACAAACGAAATATTCAAAAAGGTTATGAAAAATATAAAACCGATATAAAAAATTGGGGACAAACTATTGAAGATATAGTAGGCAGTGACGAAGAAACAAAAAAATGTTGGGAAATAAAAAAGAAAAACTGTGGGAGCAAAAAATCGATTATAGATATCAAAAACCATCTTAAAGAAATGGGGAAATTCCTCAAAGACTCATTGGATTTTCATCCGTGTACACATGCTGAAATGGCAGCTATTCTTGATGCGGCAAAAATGGGGATATCGATTAGAAATGCTATTTTATATTCAACAACATTCCCTTGCCATTTATGTGCAAA
>PIVX01000565.1 GCA_003353785.1 Gammaproteobacteria bacterium
ACGAAAAAAGAAACAAAAAGAAACAAAAAACACAAAACCTTATAGAAAACAAAAAAATGTGCTTAATTATGGGATAATAAAAAAAAATGTGATGATTGGGATTTGGACCCAAATCTTATCTATAAGATGCTCTCAATGAGCTATCATCACAAATAAATTCATTATACATCTATGAGGCGACTTCGTCGCCGCCCATAGATACCAAATAACCCATAAATACCAATAAATGTAATATCCATAGATGAGGCGACTGCGTCGCCGCCCATAGATACCAATAAACCATAAATACCAAATACATATAATATCCATAGATGAGGCGACTCCGTCGCCGCCCATACACCACCTCCGCCTCCTACACATCCGCCTCCTCCACAAATCCACCTCCTCCACATCCGCCTCCTCCATATCCACCTCTTCCACATCCACCTCCTACACGTCCGCCTCCTCCACATCCACCTCCTGCACATCCACATCCTACACATCCGCATCCCACACACCCGCCTATCCACCACCTCCTCCCAGACCACGATAACCACCACAAACTCCAGCCATCAATAATACCATATCACTATAAAGTATAACAAATAAATGTATAAATAGAAACAGAAATAGATACTTAATTGAGTGATGTTACGATCATTTGATGATCGCATTTGG
>PIVX01000566.1 GCA_003353785.1 Gammaproteobacteria bacterium
ATGCATTTTCATTTGAAATCCAAAATGTGTTGTAATTGTTACTAACACTTGTGCATATTTTGAGTATTTTAATTTGGTGCTGGCTGAAATATTTAACCTGGCTACAGGTTGGAACACAAGCATCATAGATATTTAATCCACATTCACCACTGTCATTGATCCCGGCTGCGTAATATAAATTGCACTTATCGGTAAATATGGTATGTTCAAATCCAGGGTTAATATGAGTTATTGATATATTTGGGTTTGTGGTGTTCCAGTTTGTCAAATTGAAAAGATCAGTTCTGTGTTTTAATCCTAATTGACCACACCCATTATGGCCAATGATGTAGAGTGCCATGCTCACAGTTGTAAAGTTTTGGATATTTAACTGCGGAAATCAATTCACAGAAGTGCTTGAAGTGCCCAATAGGGTTTTTGCTTTTAGTTCATTTCTTCAATGAACGCTTTGATAATTGAAGAAAAAAAAACTTTTGTCATTTAGAAACGTAACATTTTGCTTTCGTCATGGCACTCAGCGAATTACAAATGCAATCTCAATCGAATGCACAGTCCACAAACTCCTGCCTAGCTCAAGTAGAGCACTGGATAGATATATCCAGAAGATTCAGGTTCAAAGCCTGAGGCGGCCCCAACAAATTATTTATTATTATAGG
>PIVX01000567.1 GCA_003353785.1 Gammaproteobacteria bacterium
CGAAGCTCGTAAGGTATAAACATTCATTTAATATGCTGTTTAGTCGACAAATATGTGTATTATGAGTGTTTTGCCTAGTTGGTCATGACTCAAAGTGTTAGTCATTCAGTTCTCCCATTTCCAACTCAGGCCTAAACACGTGTTATTTTCGATAAGACGCTCTCATCGAGGCGCACATTTTCGGGCAAAAAACAAAGTTTCGTCTAACGGCTTTGCTATTCACACGCAAATTCAATTCGTCGCTTTCGTTGCTGCCTAAATTCGGGCAAACACAAAGTTTGTCAAGAGGATTTTGTCTCAGAGCAAAATCATGTCGCTTTAAAAGTAGCTGACTAAATTCGGACAAACACCGTTTCGTCCAACGGTTTTGCCATTCAGAGCAAAATCATTATAAAAGCGTTAGCAGCCAGTTTTGTTTCCCCGTTCAAGGTAAAACGTAACAGCACTAACCTTTTCAAGACGCTCTTATTGAAGCGCATTTTTCGGGCAAACAGAAAGTTTGTCAATAGGGTTTTGTTACTACGTGTACAAAATCAATTCGTTTTCGCTAAAAGATGTCCACGTCCGACCGCAGTAGTCCCCCTGATCAAGGGACCGTCGTTACATCGACCTTGTCCGTCGACCATTTAGCAAACGTCCAATCGGTCCCCCCTACC
>PIVX01000568.1 GCA_003353785.1 Gammaproteobacteria bacterium
CCCAAAATGAGTTGTTGTATTTTCTGTGCAATTCCATGTGTTTTGTAATATCTTTCTAATGGTTATTATGTCTGACATTGTCGAGTCGCGACTGTGTTTTGCACGCATTTATCATGCAAGAAAAATATGTAATATATCAATAATAGGGTTTGTACCATACATAGATGATAATGCTTGACTACATACACACTCTGTATACAAATGACTCTATTTCGCGATGTTTCAATTCGCTCACATTGTCAATGGATGACAATATTTGGCAGTGTGTTGGTATTTTTATTGATTACTATAATGGTGCTTTATTAAACTGTTCCTATTATATTTTATAATTTATATTGTAATGTGTATTTTTTGTTGTGTTGTTTTTGTTGCCTTGGTAGCGACTTTCAAGCTGCATTCTAAATAAAATAAACTGCAGCACTAAAATCTCTACACTTGAGTCATGAGCGCGTTATCAACATAACAAGAACTTACATATTACAAGTTTGGATCATACAATTTATTGCAATCATGTGTATATTCTTGCTCTACCAATTGAGCTAGGTGCTTACCTAATTCCTATGTGGAGGACTATTTTTCAAATGACTTTTTGAGTATATATTATGGTCAAGGGAGGAGTGGAATGAGTACTTTTAATTAATCCACGCTCCCAGCAG
>PIVX01000569.1 GCA_003353785.1 Gammaproteobacteria bacterium
AGAGGTGGGGGTAAGGTACTATGTCACAAGTAAACGAGATAAGTATAAAACCGGTTTTTGCTAAACACATTTTTAAATATTTAATGGAAAGTACTAATGTCCGCAGTCGAGCACCGCCTAAGACAGCTACAGAAAACCGATTAGACAAGCAACTACCCATACTGTCGGCAATGATAAGTAAAGGGAAATCACATTGCTCAGTTGTAGAAAATAGTTGATGAGCTGCTTTGAAAGCATAGCAGTGAAAGCAAGTAGTCTTGGTTGTTTGTACATAGTTAGAAAGGGTGCAAGGGCAAAACCATTTACGGAGCGATTTTTCGTTAAAGGAGGATTTTAAAATTTGAGCAACTACTACAAAACTATCCTTTATACCAATTACAAATTGAGCCTGGGCATAGTGCATATCAAGATTTAGCAGGTAAAATAAAAGCAAAAACATAACTTCTTCAGGAGATTCAACAATCAAACCAAAAATTTGCACCATAGTTGAAAATAGGGGCTTATTACTTCTTAGATAGGTCACACGAGACAGGAAATCGGGGAGTATAAACGGTAACAGATTTACGACTACAACAAGAAAAGTATGTCAAACTGTTTGAGTAGGTAACCTAAATTTGAGTAGTAACAACTTTATAAGGGTGATGTTTTATTGTA
>PIVX01000570.1 GCA_003353785.1 Gammaproteobacteria bacterium
CACATATCGGTGTTGGCTGACACATATCGGTGTTGGCTGACATGTATCGGTGTTTTCTGACACATATTGGTGTGGGCAGACACCTATGGGTATGGGCTGACATGTATCAGTGTTGGCTGACATGTATCGGTGTGGGCTGACACGTACCGGTGTTGGCTGACACATATTGGTGTTGGCTGACACCTATGGTGTGGGCTGACATGTATCGGTGTTGGCTGACACGTATCGGTGTGGGCTGACACGTACCGGTGTTGGCTGACACATATCGGTGTTGGCTGACACCTATGGTGTGGGCTGACACATATTGGTGTTGGCTGACACATATCGGTGTTGGCTGACACCTATGGTGTGGGCTGACACGTATCGGTGTTGGCTGACACGTATCGGTGTGGGCTGACACATATCGGTGTGGGCTGACACCCATGGTGTGGGCTGACACATATTGGTGTTGGCTGACACATATCGGTGTTGGCTGACACATATCGGTGTTGGCTGACATGTATCGGTGTTGTCTGACACATATTGGTGTGGTCAGACACCTATGGGTATGGGCTGGCACGTATCGGTGTTGGCTGACATGTATCGGTGTGGGCTGACATGTACCGGTGTTGGCTGACACATATCGGTGTTGGCTGACACCTATGGTGTGGGCT
>PIVX01000571.1 GCA_003353785.1 Gammaproteobacteria bacterium
AAGAATTGATCGGTACTTATTACAACGAAGAATTGATGGAAGTAGTGCTTCCCGATTAGCTATATAATAAGTGTGTGTGTGTTTCATTGACAATAAATAAAATGGAAAATTATTATGTTTACTGTTCTGATTTAAATTCCGATACCCCCTTGATACCTAAAGCTAGTGCCGAGGCTAAATTACCTACCGCGTTGCACTCGAAAGATGGATACGAAATCGGTCTGCTAGAAGCGCACGTGTGCGCAGGTTGGGCAAATCTGACTAATGTCGGAGTTACTTTGGAGAAAATAGATCCCGATTTTGGCAAACAAGTGATCGAATTTGTTATGAATGACACCGTAATCGATACTCTCGAAAGACTTTACGGCAAGCTTAACGAGGGCATCGAGAAACGGGTGACGGCGGGAGAGGATGCCGAAGAGTGGGCAAAGTATGAAGTATATATGTCTTATAATGTGTAACTGATCTCTCTTTTTTTAAGGTTCGGCTTGTCGGGTCGAGGAAATACTAAAAAGTTCAAAATAGCCGCGGGTGTTAAGATTACATTCAGTCAAAATCTGTCCACTCTGCTTCGACTCGGTTCTAACGTTATCGATAATTTAAATGGAGAGGAAAGAATAATCGTAGACGCGTTGAACGCGCCTACAGCGTT
>PIVX01000572.1 GCA_003353785.1 Gammaproteobacteria bacterium
AAAACATATAGAACCATATCAAAAACCTATAGAAAACACGTAGAAACCTATCAAAAACCTATAGAAAACATGTAGAAACCTTTCAAAAACCTATAGAAACCTATCAAAACCTATAGAAACATATCATAACCTATAGAAAACATGTGGAAACCTATCAAAACATATAGAAACCTATCAAAAAACTAAAGAAAAACCTATAGAAACATATCAAAACCTATAGAAAGCATGTGGAAACCTAACAAAACCTATAGCAACCTGTAGAAAAACTATATAAAACCTATAGAAACCTATAGAAGCATACCAAAACCTATAGAAAACATGTGGAAACCTAACAAAACATATAGAAACCTATAGAAAAACTATAGAAAAACCTATAGAAACCTATATGGGAAAGGCGCCCCCCGCCAAAAACCCCCTACTATGGACAAACCCCCGCCCCGAAAGGTGCGGGGGTTTGTGCACGCCGCTTGGCATGCCCATAGTAGGGGGTTTTTGGCAAGGGGCGCCTTTCCCATATAGGTTTCTATAGGTTTTTCTATAGTTTTTTCTATAGGTTTCTATATGTTTTGTTAGGTTTCCACATGTTTTCTATAGGTTTTGGTATGCTTCTATAGGTTTCTATAGGTTTTATATAGTTTTTCTACAGGTTGC
>PIVX01000573.1 GCA_003353785.1 Gammaproteobacteria bacterium
GCACCATTATGCCAGTTAACAGGCTTAAAAAAATATTTAATATGAATGGAAGACTTCTTCAAGTCCCCAAGAAAAATATAGCCCCTGGAGCAGCGGATAAAAGAGCTAAAAAAGACATTAAGCAGAAGAATTAAAACCGCTGCCCCACAGGCTACTCTTAAGACAGCTAAACAGGCTAACTAGAAGCAGGGTAAAAACTTAACCTGGCCGTAGAACAAGAAGAGAAGAAGGACAGGCCTAGCTTTAAGAATGTTGATTATGTAGGTTAAGAGCTGACCTCTTTATAATATAGGGGGACTTGTCACATTACTCCCCAAATCAATCCTCCAATCACGCGGGAGAGCCTTAAAGGGGGGCTCGCTCCATCTTTTCAGGTGAAATACCCTAAAATAAAAAGAAAAGAATCAAACCTTGCTCCTACTACTCTAAGGGAGAAAAGACTTCCTAGGCCATAAAGAAAAAAAGAAAGTGATAATTAATCGAACAGTAATACAGGCCCCCAACTGTTTAGAGTTTCTACGGCTAAGCCAGTATCAAAATCGTCTACAGCTCACCTAAACTAATAACACGTGCGTTAATTAAACAGAACTAGGTGAAGGAAAAGAATTGAGCGCGCTAAGCTCCACTAAGCGCTATTCTTAAAAGCATT
>PIVX01000574.1 GCA_003353785.1 Gammaproteobacteria bacterium
TACATCGATCGAGAGCTAATAATGTCGCGAATTTTATGCGATCAAAATAAAAATTAAAAATTTCATAATTAATGCTAATTAAGCTAATCAAATATGCAAATTTCGACTTTTCGAATAATTGTCGACAGACATTGAAACCTACATCGATCGAGAGCTAATAATGTCGCGAATCAAACGCGATCAAAAAATCAAATAAATTATTGATTGATTATCGATTAAAAATCGATAAATTTCGATATTTTTGAAACGTTAATCATTGACTTCGACAGGTACATCGATCGAAAGCTAATAATGTCGCGAATCAAACGCGAACAAAAAATCAAATAAATTATCGATCGATTATCGATTAAAAATCGATAAATTTCGATACTTTCGAAACATTAATCATTGACTTCGACAGGTACATCGATCGAGAGCTAATAATGTCGCGAATCAAACGCGAACAAAAAATCAAATAAATCATCGATCGATTATCGATTAAAAATCGATAAATTTCGATACTTTCGAAACCTTTTCGATACACTTCGACACCTACATCGTTCGAAAGGTAATTGTCTCGCGAGTCAAATGCGATCAGAAAATCAAATAAATTATCGATCGATTATCGATTAAAAATCGATAAATTTCGATACTTTCGAAACGTT
>PIVX01000575.1 GCA_003353785.1 Gammaproteobacteria bacterium
ACAATGTAAATCGATGTTCACCAGTCTACTCGTTGCATTACAAAACGCAACGAGCGTGTTTGTAGTAGAGCCTCCGGTTGGACCTTTTTGGCGGCCGGTTGTAATTTGTAATTTGAATTAGAGCAGTCTCTTCTCTGTTCGTGCACCGAAGCCGCTGCTCACATCTCTTTTGTGTGATCTCTCTTTTGTTTTGCCTTTTGTTTATTTTAAAAGTAATTTTATTCCACCCGGTTTTATAAATAATAATAGTTAAGAAATATAAAATAATCCTTTATTTACGTTGGCCAGTTACCTCTTTAAGTAATAACGAAAACTCTTTGTTACTTAGTTATTTTATTTATTTATTATTTGTGTTTTCGTAAATAATTAGTAATAATAATGTCCAACTCAAGTAGTGTAGTCGTTTCTTCAGTAATCATTCAACATATATTCATTCAATATAACAGTCTTTTGTAATTATTTATAGTATTTTCCCCCCTTTCTTCTCTTTCTTTCCCCTTTTCTTTCCTTTTCGCCCCCTTTCGTCCGAGACTTGACTCAGCAGTTTGTCTCGCGTATCTTTCCGCCCTTCAAACCTACACGGCACCCTTGTGATCGTAGCCATTGCACAATAGATGACCAATTTGTAGTCGGCCGTGCGCT
>PIVX01000576.1 GCA_003353785.1 Gammaproteobacteria bacterium
CGGATCGGCATTGTGGAATTTTCATTAGTGTGAACTAGCATTGTGGAGGTCAAAAAGCATCCCCGCAAAGCTTTTTTCATGTTGAAATGAAATGAAGCTTAATGATTAACATGAAAAACAGCGTAGATACAGTTATGATAATCAAGGCTAATCAAATAAATTATCAAATTTTCAAAAAAATTATCAAAATTTTCAAACAATCAAGTTTTTCAATCTGGTTATCAAAATTATCAAATCAATCAAAAAAATCATTTTATTGCGAATAGCAAGTTTGTGGGTCACAAAAAATAAATAATTACATTTACAAACATTTTTATTGGTCATTTTTGCTTTCATCTTCTTCATCTTCTTTTTCATCACCAAAATCAATGTAAACAGTGGGATTGTCCAACGCATCATACTTGACTTTTTAGGCTTAAACTTCTAAACACTTCTTTTGTGATTGGCAAGGTTTTTGGGTTAGCTATAGTGGTTTTCAACCTAGTATTCGAAGTTGACCTAGGATTCGAATCCTAGTATTCGAAGCATAGTTATAATATGATACACCGCATAATTCAATCCATTCTTTTCAGCGTCAGGGAGAAGCAAAATAGTCTGACGTTGAAAACCATGCTCTTTGAAAATTGAGACCATGCTTTTGAA
>PIVX01000577.1 GCA_003353785.1 Gammaproteobacteria bacterium
TGCCTTTTTTCCCAAAAATTTCCTATGTTTTTCGATATTGGATATTGGGTTCTAAAAACCCAATACCCAATACCCAATATCGAAAAAACCCCAATAAACCCAATACCCAATACCCAATATATTGTTACACCTCTAGAGATACCGACTGATAATAATAGATGTAACAATATCGGAAAACCCAATACCCAATATTGAACACCCCAATACCCCAATACCCAATACCCAATACCCAATATTGAGAAAAACACCCAAAAAAAATTTAAAAGTCATATTTTATGTTGGTTTTTGCTATTTATATAGTTATAGTTACATATCAGTGAACAAAAGTGCTGTTTTGATGAGTTTACTAATAATATTGAGGCTAAAACTAGCTTTCTTTCGAAAAATAGTGTTTTCAAAAGGAGTTTTCTGCCTTTTTTCCCAAAAATTTCCTATGTTTTTCGATATTGGATATTGGGTTCTAAAAACCCAATACCCAATACCCAATACCCAATATCGAAAAAAACCCAATAAACCCAATACCCAATACCCAATACCCAATATATTGTTACACCTCTAGTTGGACTCGCCCGGGGGTCCCACCAAAAGGTGTATTTTAGGTAAAAAGTCGCTATTTTTACGGCCTCCTCGAAGAGGGGGGG
>PIVX01000578.1 GCA_003353785.1 Gammaproteobacteria bacterium
ATTGTTGTTGTTTCTAGTATTTTTTGGCTCATTGTTGATATGAGTTTGCGGTGTTATTGGTTCATCTTTGATTGTTGGATTTCTTTGGGAACGATCGACGTATTGGTGGCGATGGTGCTCGTGTATGTTTAGTATCAGTACGGTTGAATTAACCGCCAAAATAAATTCATACAGAACAGGGTACGTACCTGCAGCTTTAGCTTGCGACTAAGAGCCATGAAATGATGACTGTAAGTTGAGTGTATCTTTTTAAGTGAAGTATATTGCAAAAACTTTCATCCAAGACTTAATTTCGGATTTTCAGACTTAAACTCAGATCCAGACTTAATTTCTGATTTAGACTTATTTTCGGATTTTCAGACTTAAACCCAGATCCAGACTTAATTTCTGATTTAGGACTTAATTTCGGATTTTCAGACTTAAACACAGATCCAGACTTAATTTCGGATTTTCAGACTTAAACTTCAGATTTCCAGACTTAATTTTCGATTGGACTTTGTTTTAACGATATATTCCAAAAGATAACCCCCCCCTTTTGGATAACCCCCCCCCCTTTGTATACCGAAAATTCAATTATAAATTTGTTCTGACTTTGTTCTCGATTTGCAAACCCAACACAAAGTTATAACAAACACAGAAC
>PIVX01000579.1 GCA_003353785.1 Gammaproteobacteria bacterium
TCAAACAATGCAGTAATTCGATTTGATATTTTACGTTATTTATCTGGTACGGAATGATTGCAACCAACAAAGTGCCAGAATAGCTACTTCACATTTTGTGGCCGACGCAGCAGTTTTATATATATCCAATTGCAATGCATCACCACTTTCATAAAGGGTTTGTTCTGCCATTTATATTTCTCATTATTTTGCAGAACAATCTCCATTTTGGATTTGACAGAAACGACCGTGAATTGCTCAAAACGTTGATATATTTTCGATTTATTGATAACAAATCAATGTTGGACTGTGTCTGTGCGATGGATGACAATCTAATAATTGCTCGCCGTTTGCAAATGACAAATGGTGATATTGCGTCCCTTGGACTTGGACTTGGATGGATAATATGTGCGGATGCCGCTGTTCTGAGCTCACTGTGATCTGTGCATTGCGCAATGATATTGTTTGAGTGACGACACATATTCCTTCTCATTTTTAAATACTTTCATTCTCTCAATTTCCAACACAATGTAACGGATTTCAAAGCCACCAAACCATCAAACCAGGTCGACATTCTTTCTTTTCTTGTCAGACTTAAGTGAAAATCTCTGCGCATTTATATATTTTTAATATAATGGCTGCCATTCAAACTTTCAAAACG
>PIVX01000580.1 GCA_003353785.1 Gammaproteobacteria bacterium
GGTTCGCATGATATATGATGTATAGGGGGGTTTCGCCGTCTAGGGGGTCAAAATAGCGATTTTGTGAAATTAGTCGGCGTTTTTTGGTCTCTCCAACCATGGTAAGTGTGCAGTTACAGATTCTGTTGTGGGTGGATTTGGCATTTGGGGTACAAGTTAGTTTGTATAAAAGGTCTCCCTACCTATAGTATAGAAATTTAATATGAAAGCCCCTCTAAGTCAGATAACGAGGGTGTTCTGACTGAATTATGCAAAAAATTGACCAAAATTTGCCCTAATTTGCATAATATGGCGATTTGACCAAAATGAGCTATATGGTGGTTAATTACCATCTATATATGACCAATTTATGAGAAAAAAATAAAAAGTCAAGTTTTCGATTTGACCAACTACCAAGCCAATTTGTCTCCTTTTTACTGACCAGGGGTCTTAAAATAAATTAATTCAATTCACTTGCCTTTTCAGAGAAATAATTCAGAAGTGATACAATCGTTCATGCCCAACACAAGCGAGTTGCGGAGCGCATCCATATCCATGTACCACCGAACCGCCGTCCCACGCGACATGATATCCAGATCGGGAACAAGATTGATCTTGAAATTTCCTTCTTTTAGGATTTTTTTGTATTTTGCATATGTTT
>PIVX01000581.1 GCA_003353785.1 Gammaproteobacteria bacterium
GTAAATGAGAAAGACGTCGACGAAAAGGAAGAGATTGAAATGGAAATTGAGGACTTAATTATTGATGACATTGTGATTAAATTTGGTGCGCTCATTCGTAAAACCAGAGAATCCTCGAAAAGGTTTAGAAATTCGAGAAACGAAAGATATAAAAGCGAAAAAAACAACAAATTTATGACCGGCTCAAATTATGATAAAGCCACAAAAAATAAAATGCAAAAAAAAGAAGATGAATATGATAATATTGCAGCGTATCAAAGTGCAGTTTATGGGAATGATCAGTTATTATTAAAAAAAGAGCAAAAAATTGGAAAAAATGGAAAAAAGAGCGGCTTTAATAGTTGTTGGATGGATGAGTTTTATAAAGAAATCCGAAGAGGACAAATTAACAACAAATCCATAAATAAAATGTATAAATATATCAATAATGAAGAGTTTGAATCGGACAGTATTTATTCGGATATTTCAACACAAAAAGAATGCAATTTATTGCGAGAATTTAATGCCGAAAATAATAATAAATTGAATAAAATATTTGCAGTGATATTGACCGAATGTGATATGGAAAATAATATTTACGATCCTGGCTTTCGATTCTTTTACTGGCCGCATTATAAAAATAATCAAAGTGAATGGAAT
>PIVX01000582.1 GCA_003353785.1 Gammaproteobacteria bacterium
TTTTGAAAAGTTTCTATATGTTTTTGATAGGTTTCTATATGTTTTATATAGGTTTTGATAGGTTTCTATAGGCTTTCTATAAGTTTCGGGCTTGACGCGGCAGCGTCAACCCCTTTAATATTTCCAGGAGGGTTAATGCACAATTACAAATTTGTCTACCCTATAACTTTTTTTCTATTGTACCAATTTCCTTAATATTTTGCAACTTAACTTATGTTACCCATATGTACTAACAACCAAAATTTTATCAAGATCGGCCAACTGGTTAAAAAATTATGGCCAAAAACGTTATCTCTCTTTCTTTATATCTCGTTCCTGTGCGGCTGTGCGTGCGGCTGGCTGTGCGTGCGTGCGTCCAGACCCTTCCTAGTTTAGCTTGTTGGTACATTCTAGAACCATAAAAGTTGTACCCGTATAGGTAAAATGGGTCGGGAAATTCAAAAATGATATCAGTTTTCATCGACGATCATCCGATTCCCGAATTTCGGATCGCGAGGTCCCACAGTTACAAAGGAAATCGTCATAAAACCTTCTATATTGGTCGGATCGCGCTGAAATTTGTTTTCTGGATACTGCGGAGATATGCGAACCGAATTGCTTGTCGATTTTGGTCCGGCGATTCCGAAACCGCCTATTCGC
>PIVX01000583.1 GCA_003353785.1 Gammaproteobacteria bacterium
CGCATAATATTCGCCACATTGTTAGCTTTCATTTTATCTATATACAGGTATATGATATAAAGAAATCGAAAAATCGATATTTGCATATTTGATTAGCATAATTAGCATCAATTATGAACATTTAAATTTTTATTTTGCTCGCATAATATTCGCGACATTGTTAGCTTTCTTTTTATGTATATACCGCTATATGATATAAAAAAATCGAAAAATCGATATTTGCATATTTAATTAGCATAATTAGCATCAATTATGAACTTTTAAATTTTTATTTTGCTCGCATAATATTCGTGACATTATTAGCTTTCATTTTATGTATATACAGGTATATGATATAAAGAATTCGAAAAATCGAAATTTGCATATTTGATTAGCATAATTAGCATTAATTATGAATTTTAAATTTTTATTTTGACCGCATAAAATTCGTGATGGTATTAGCTTTCGATCGGTGTAGGTTTCAAAGTCTGTCGACAATTATTCGAAAAATCGAAATTTGCATATTTGATTAGCATAATTAGCATCAATTATGAATATTAAAATTTTTTTTTAAGCGCATAAAATTTGGGACAATATTATCTTTCATTTGATGTATATATCGTTATAGATTATTAGATATTTGAGATACCGATAAATA
>PIVX01000584.1 GCA_003353785.1 Gammaproteobacteria bacterium
AGGCTCGGCACCAACCCGTGCCAAATGTAGGCTAGGCACCAATGCGTGCCAAATGTAGGCTCGGCACCAACCCGTGCCAAATGTAGGCTCGGCACCAACCCGTGCCAAATGTAGGCTAGGCACCAATGCGTGCCAAATGTAGGCTAGGCACCAACCCGTGCCAAATGTAGGCTCGGCACCAACCCGTGCCAAATGTAGGCTAGGCACCAATCCGTGCCAAATGTGAATTAGGCACCAATCCGTGTTTGTGAATATCTTCAAAACTTTAATTCAAAAGCTTTAAAAATCCGAAGTGAGAATGGCCAGTAAAAAAAGATGCAACGTTGTCTGCCTGTTGACCATATCCAATATCGTGTTTTGTATGCTGTTATTTGTTGAATATATGACAAAGTTTGATTACCTGAACTTGAACATAAATGAGATAAACACTTTGCAAATAATCCAAAATGACAATGAGAATGAGAATGATGGGATTGATATGATTGAAGATATGATAAGTTGGGCGATAAAGCCATACTCGATATGTTACCTATTCTCAAAGCAGAAGAATGTGAATATGAATAATGAAAATAAAATAGCATTGGTCACAGTTTCTGATTTGTCCACTTATCCACATCCAACATCCTGGCTACCTTT
>PIVX01000585.1 GCA_003353785.1 Gammaproteobacteria bacterium
GAAACAAGTTTCAAATTCCAATTTTTTGCGGAGCATAGTAAAATTCCCCTGTCTGTATATATATGCAATAGATGGATCAACACCAATGCCATAATGTAATACTAGATTTTAATTTTTTTATTTTATTGATATTATATACTGCTATAAAACCATCATTTGTTTAGCACTCTATTGTTGTGGGTAAACCTATGGATCGCCAATAAGAGACATATAATCGAATGTTGTCTCACGCGCAAAGTATATAATATGGAAAGTCAATGATTATAATCTTAACTACAGTGTAAATAAACAATCATTAATTTGAAAAAAATCAATCAATGGTTTGCACTACAATTTCCAACATGTACATTTATAATTAAATATCAATAGTACTATTATTCATATTATCATTGTTGTAAATTGCTATATTTTTCTTACAAATTAAAATAAACAAACTTTTTCAATAGTTTAGTTGTTGTTTTTTTGATTGACTGAATATCATAACCTTTAGGAGGACATATTTGAACCTCGCTGTGGAACCTGGTCCGGGACAGGCGGACAGCTGTATAAACTTTAGAATCATAATTTGTGTTTAGCAAATATAGAATCATAATTTCATTAACGTCTATTTATAACCAACTCTTTTAGCCAAAAAC
>PIVX01000586.1 GCA_003353785.1 Gammaproteobacteria bacterium
ATATATATATATATATATGATCAAAATTTCTATGTACACATATATGTACTCATGTGATCATATATAGGTATGATCTAAATTTTTATGTACACATATATAGGTATGATCTAAATTTCTATGTACGGATATACGTAGTCATGTGATCATATATATATAGATATGATCTAAATTTCTATGTACGGATATACGTAGTCATGTGATCATATATATATATAGATATGACCAAATTTCTATGTACACATATATGTAGTCATGTGATCATATCATAAATATGATCAAAATATTTATGTACACATATATAGGTATGATCAAAATTTCTATGTACGGATATACGTAGTCATGTGATCATATATATATAGATATGATCAAAATTTCTATGTACACATATATGTACTCATGTGATCATATATATAGATATGATCAAAATTTCTATGTACACATATATGTACTCATGTGATCATATCATAAATATGATCAAAATTTTTATGTACACATATATGTAGTCGTGTGATCATATATATTTAAATATGATCAAAATTTCTGTGTACGGATATATGTACTCGAGTCACCCGCACTATAGAAAAAAAAAAATTTGTTTCTCACATTTTTTCCCACGAGCAAAAAGTTGTGACTTA
>PIVX01000105.1 GCA_003353785.1 Gammaproteobacteria bacterium
TATTGTTTCAGACAATTATATTGATAGTTGTTAATCCTTATATGGAAAAATATAACCTTAGAATTATGAATAATCCAAACCGAGAAATAACAAAACAAATTGCTTATCGAGAGCCTGCAGATTTATATATATACGAGGGTTTCCGGGGATATTTTTTCCGAGGATACAATATACAACATACAATAGCATATTTTGTATATCCAAATGATGATATTGATAACTTACTTAGTAAAATTAATGATAAGAGAACCAAGATTTTTGTTGTGCCAAACTGTTACAATAGAACTAATTGTGAAGATTTTGTGAAGAATAAAGGAGGTATACTTAGAAAAAATGGATTTACCAAAATTGAATCTGATAATTCAATTTTGATATATGAGAAGGTGAATAAAAATGAATGATAAGAAAAATACTTTATTCGTTGATTTAGATGGGAGCTTAATAAGTACTGATTTACTAATTGAATCTTTACTGTTAGCTATTAGAGAGAATTTGTTTTTAATATTTATTCTTCCTTTCTGGCTAATAAAAGGGAAGGCCTATTTGAAACATCAACTATCTTTAAAGGTAACCAGTTGTCTTAACATTGAGAATTTACGGTATAACAGAGAAATTTTATCTTTAATAGACTCATATAAAAAATCAGGCTCTGAAGTGGTGTTATGTACCGCTTCTAATACAAGATTAGCTGAAAAAATTGCTAATTATTTAAAAATTTTTGATATGGTAATTGCTAGCGATGATAAAATCAATAATTCTGGAGAATATAAATTAAAAAATATTAAAAATTTTGTTGGAAATAACAAATTTGATTATATAGGAGACTCGATAAAGGATCTACCAGTTTGGAAAGAGTGTTCGAAAGCGTATGTAGTAAGTAATAGTAGATTTATTAAAAAGAAACTAACTACTTGGAAAAAAGAATATTCTCTTATCCCTTGTGTTAATGTTACACTAAAAATTATTGCTAAGCAGCTTAGGGTTCACCAGTGGATAAAAAACATATTAATATTTTTACCTTTGGTTGTTTCTCATAATATCGATAATATATATCTTTTTAGTAATGTTATATTAGGACTTGTAGTTTTTTCTTTTTTGGCTTCATCTACATATATAATAAATGACTTATTCGATTTACAAAATGACAGATGTCATAAAACTAAGAGGAATCGTCCACTAGCTTCTGGGGCATTCCCAGTTTTTCAAGGGATATTATTAAGCATAGTTTTGATGTTAAGTGTAATAGCTATATCAACTATTCATTTTGATCTAAAGGTTCAGCTTCTTTTATTATTTTATGCTATTACTTCTATATTATATTCTTTTCACCTAAAAAAATATCCTATCCTAGATGTTTCCTTACTGACTATTTTTTATATATCAAGGATTATGTTAGGTGCTTATATTATAAATGTAATTCCTTCTTTCTGGTTCATTGGATGGTCAATATTTTTCTTTTTTGGCTTAGCCATACTTAAAAGATTTTGCGAAATAAAAAGGTATTCATCACAAGAAATAGATGTTAATAGAAGGGGATATATTAAAGAGGATCTGATTTTCTTTGGAATAACAGGTTTATCAATTAGTATGAATTCAATTTTACTTTTAACTTTATATTTGAATAGTACAAGTATGTATAATCAATACAATAATCCGGATCTATTGTGGGGGATTGTCCCAATTACTATCTATTGGACTACATATCTTTGGTTTTCTGCGTTCCGAGGTAAAGTACATGATGATCCTGTTGTTTTTGTTTTAAAAGATCTATCAAGTTTAGTATGTGCATGTATATCCTTATTGTTAATTATAGTATCCTATTGAGTTAGAATTATTTGTGGCGTATTTATATTTTTAATTTATAGAAAATCATCACTTTGGAAGCAATCAGAAGAATATGAATTTTTAGGAGATTGTCGCTCTCAAGTATTACAGCAAAAACTAAAAGACTTAGATAAAGCATTCAAAGATGGATTTGATAAAAAGCAACCATTAAAGCGTATACCTAAATTTAGAAAGAAAGGCATCCATGATTCATTTAGATATCCTCAAGGTTTCAAGATTGACAATAGAAGAATATATTTACCTAAGATTGGTTGGATAGGATTTTTTAAGTCTCAAGATATCCTAGGAACTCCAAAGAATATAACAATTTCTCGTTGTGGTAAATATTAGTATTGCTCTATTCAAGTAGAAATAGAGATGGAGAAATCTAAAACAATGGCTACTAGTAGTATTGGTATAGACATGAGCATTAATAAGTTTGTTGCTATGTCTAACGGGGAATATGTTAATCCAGCTAATATGTTCCGCAAACTTGAAAAGCGATTAGCTAAAGAGCAGCGCAAATTGTCTAGGAAAAAGAAATTTTCTAACAATTTCGATAAACAAAAGAAACGAATTCAACACATCCATAGCAAGATTGCTAATAGTAGACTTGATTTTTTACATAAGCTATCAACAACATTAAGCAAAAACCACGCACTAATAGCGGTTGAAGCTTTAAAAATCAAAAACATGAGTAAATCTGCTAAGGGTAATATTGCTGAGTACGGTAGAGATGTTAAAGCTAAATCAGGTCTTAACAAATCTATTTTAGATCAAGGGTGGGGAATATTTAGAAT
>PIVX01000587.1 GCA_003353785.1 Gammaproteobacteria bacterium
ACTTCTTCCAATTGGACTATACATCGGTATCTGTAGGTAGTTAGATTCGACGCCCAATCTATAATTTAAATTTTCCGAATCATTGATTCGTCATTATGTGTATAAATTTGTCGACCTATTTAGTTTATGACCGAAATAAGAATGTTGACTGAAAATATTCTCATTAATCTAATTATCACACAACATTATTCATCAGTTCAGAATGAGAGCATAATTGTTAAATAAATTCATCTAAAAATATTGCAAAATGTTTTGTCAGTCATACCGATACTCTATCTATCATGACTTAACCTGATCACTATATTTTGAATCCCTGTGGTTACCTTTAACTCTATTTACAGTCTTATAATATATAGAGTACTATTTCTCTCGTTATCCGCTCTCTGACTACTAGACTTTAAATTCGAAATGTTACAACAGTAGGTCCGTAAAATATGGGCGTACTTTTAACCTCAAATTTCTCTCGTTACATAAACTAATCACTCTCTGACTGTTTGAGTTTTATCTCGAACAATTACAATAAAACATCACCCTTATAAAGTTGTTACTACTCAAATTTAGGTTACCTACTCAAACAGTTTGACATACTTTTCTTGTTGTAGTCGTAAATCTGTTACCGTTTATACTCCCCGAT
>PIVX01000588.1 GCA_003353785.1 Gammaproteobacteria bacterium
ACATATTCGACCTTCTATTAAGAGCCAGTTTGCCAATGAGGCGGCCCTCAATTCCAAAAAAAAAATAAAAGTTTCGAATTTTTCCGTGAAATCTTATGTGGGTGATATTCGGGCTATGTGTAGTTTCTGACAGAAGTTTTTTTTCAAAAGTCGCATACCAGGCTGAGAATGCGCATGCTGAAAAGGGCATGTTTTCGAGGTCTTTACACGAGTATAACTCTTGAACGAAAAAAGATTTTAAAAATCGGATTTCACCAGTGAATTGTACTCGAAAAAACGAACATTTTTGTTTTTTTACAATTTTCGAAAAATCAATTTTGGCCGTTTTTCGGTTTTACCCCCTGACTTTTTTTTACTAAATTGGCCGTAGCTCTTCAGGGACCCCCTCCTGCATATCCGTTTTTTTCTCTACTCGAAAGAGAAATGTTAGCCGCACGTTTTGGTTTAAAAAAAAAGAAAAAATTTTTGGTGTCCTGGGGGTGAAAAATCGATTTCAAAAAATAATTTCAAAAATGTTTCTCTCAAAACTGCGCGAAATTTTTTCTCCTAACGTAAAAAGTTACCCTGATTACGAATATGTACTCGATTTTTGCCCATCTCTACGCGATTTGGCGAAAATTCCAATTTTTGTCAA
>PIVX01000589.1 GCA_003353785.1 Gammaproteobacteria bacterium
GATTGAAAATCGATAAATTTCGATATTTTCAAAACGTTGTTGATACACTTCGATACCTACATCGTTCGAAAGGTAATTGTCTCGCGAATCAAACGCCATAAAAAACGATTAAATTATCGATTAAAAATCGATAAAATTCGAAAATCGATAAATATCGGTATTTCGGGTTCATAAGTGACAATCATTAAGTTTATCAATTATAAATAACACAAATATAGTAAACGCGTTAGTAACGGACAATCTTTAAATTTATGAGTCATATTGCAACGGGTCAAATATACAGAATTTATCAAATATAAATAAAACAAATATAAAATTTTTGGGATAAATGGTTCAGCGAAGCTGAACGGGTTGACTATGAGATTAAATTGATAATTTTCAATCGTTCCGCGAAGCGGAACAGGTTGGCTAGTTGTTAAAAACCATCTTGCTAGCTTCTGATTTTATCATCCGAGCGAGACTTGGTCGGATGGGTTTAAAATTTAGCTTGAAAAGATAGTGTTTGAGAAGGTAGCAGCTGATAGATTTTTAACACAATTTGCTGCTTCTGATTTTATCATGGAGTGAGAGTTGGTCCCACCAGGTTTAAAATTTAGCTTGAAAAGATAGTGTTTGAGAAGGTAGCAGTTGATA
>PIVX01000590.1 GCA_003353785.1 Gammaproteobacteria bacterium
AAAATCGATAAATTTCGATACTTTCGAAACCTTTTCGATACACTTCGACACCTACATCGATCAAAAGGTAATTGTCTCGCGAGTCAAACTCGATCAGAAAATCAAATAAATTATCGATCGATTATCGATTGAAAATCGATAAATTTCGATATTTTTGAAACGTTAATCATTGGCTTCGATAGCTACGTCGATCGAAAGCTAATAACGTTCCGAATCAAATGCGATCAAAAAATCAAATAAATTATCAATCGATTATCGATTCAAAATCAATAAATTTCGATACTTTCGAAACGTTAATCATCGACTTCGACAGCTACATCGATCGAAAGCTAATAATGTCCCGAATCAAATGCGATCAAAAAATCAAATAAATTATCGATCGATTATCGATTAAAAATCGATAAATTGTGATACTTTCGAAACGTTAATCATCGACTTCGACAGCTACATCGATCGAGAGCTAATAATGTCGCGAATCAAACGCGATCAGAAAATCGATTAAATTATCGATTAAAAATCGATAAATTTCGATACTTTCGAAACCTTTTCGATACACTTCGACACCTACATCGATCAAAAGGTAATTGTCTCGCGAGTCAAACTCGATCAGAAAATCAAATAAATTATCGATC
>PIVX01000591.1 GCA_003353785.1 Gammaproteobacteria bacterium
AGAAATACAAAATACAGCATAGCGCCATTCCCGGAAAGATCTTGAAGAAGATGAAGCTTTTGAAAAGGCTTGGGATGAAAGAAAATATCTCTTGAAAAGATTGATCAGAGATAATCTCAATGTTATTAAATCTGCGATGGAAGAAAGTGCAAGTGAAGATAGCGAAAACGAACAGGATGTAGCAAAAGAAGTTGCAGATCCCAATGAAATGATTTAAGACATATGATTATAGAATTTTATTTACCAAATAAAATTTATGTGAATGTTTCGTTCCTCACACAATATAGTTAGCAGAGACGAAAAAAACGCGTTACCCCCACGACACCGTTGAATCGACATTCTAAGATAGACTTATCAGAAAGCCCTTGATGAGATCTTTAAAATAAAACAAACCACAGCTCTCTACGACAATCGGTCGAAAAGTTACCGACATTAAAAGTTTGGCAGGGGATCGACGCCCTAGAAAATATAGAATCGACGCTCCAAATTTTTGGAAAAAAACTTTGAAATAATTTTGAAAATTATAAAAATTTGGACCGTAAATTAGATTTCACGGTCCGGGCCGTAAATTAATTTATTGGAAGAACATTTTACAACTGCTCTCTTCAGTCGAGTGGGACCTTGGTTCGACA
>PIVX01000592.1 GCA_003353785.1 Gammaproteobacteria bacterium
AACAAAGACCCCACAACCCAGAACAAAGAACAAAGAACAAAGACCCCACAACCCAGAACAAAGACCCCACAACAAAGAACAAAGAACAAAGACCCCACAACAAAGAACAAAGAACAAAGAACAAAGACCCCATAACCCAGAACAAAGAACAAAGAACAAAGACCCCACAACCCAGAACAAAGAACAAAGAACAAAGAACAAAGACCCCACAACAAAGAACAAAGAACAAAGACCCCACAACTCAGAACAAAGACCCCACAACCCAGAACAAAGAACAAAGAACAAAGACCCCACAACCCAGAACAAAGACCCCACAACAAAGAACAAAGAACAAAGACCCCACAACCCAGAACAAAGAACAAAGAACAAAGACCCCACAACCCAGAACAAAGACCCACAACCCACAACAAAGAACAAAGACCCCACAACCCAGAACAAAGAACTACTACATATGCTACCTCATTTCGCCAATGAAACTACTACCTATGCTATCCTTTCGACCACCAAACTACTACCTATGCTATCCTTTCGCCCACCAAACTACTACCTATGCTATCCTTTCGACCACCAAACTACTACCTATGCTATCCTTTCGACCACCAAACTACTACCTATGCTATCCTTTCGCCCA
>PIVX01000593.1 GCA_003353785.1 Gammaproteobacteria bacterium
CCACGGCCCGTGCCCGGCCCGGCCCGTTGGAAATGGAGCATCGGCCCGCCCGGGCCCGGCCCGTTTCCAAAATTTCAAGCCCGCGGCCCGGCCCGGCCCGTTCAAAAAATGTCGAGATTTTCTACTAAGATTCTAAAATTTCCTAAAACGATTAGTATTCATTAGTTAATGCTCTAAACAACAGTTTAAAGCTATAACTGAGCCTTTTAGGCGATTTTTAGAATTTTTAAGCCAATTTTAGACAAAAACATATCTGAAAATTTTTGTCAGGCCCGGCCCAGCCCGCCACCCCAAAAACCAGGCCGGGCCCATTGGAAAATGTCTCAGGCCCGGCCCGGCCCGTGAACACCTCTAATGGGGCTCTATTTTCTGGTACAAATTCTCAAAAGTTGCTCGAACCTCCACCCCCTCTGGGGGGATAATGGGTGAGGAATCGACCATGTTGGGGGTGTTCCCCCATTCCCTACCCAACTACACCTACGATAGTTTAATAAACAATACATGGAGTAGGAATTAGGGTTGGGGAGGTTGGGTAGAGATGGGCGCGGGTCGACTTTTTGACAACCCGCCCCGCCCCGCTGCGGGCTGAGAATAAGCCTTCCCAACCCGCCCCGCAAGGCACTTTGTGCGG
>PIVX01000594.1 GCA_003353785.1 Gammaproteobacteria bacterium
GGTGTAATGTGCTTGGTATTTGTATGTGTAACATAATTCTGGATAACGACTCGCTTTCTATGTCTCACAGCCTTTCGATTCATACGTCTCAGCTCATTGATACGATCCTTTAGCTCCCGCGACGGATTCGCTTGGTATCGTTTCCATAACCTTTGTTTCTCAAACGAGCGAGAAGCAATTTCAGGCGTACACCAAAATTTCTTTGGCTTAATACCATATCGATCAATATATCCAATATATTTGGTAGCTGCGCGAATTATTATCATACGATACTCACATGCAATATAATCTAATACACTTTCTGCTATATCTGCCACAGGTCGCGAATGCAATAAATGGATGTATTCTTGTAACAGTTGCAAACGATAGCCAACAGTGGCGATATATTGACTAATTTTAATAGGTTTGTGATAATTAAAGCGCCTGATATGGATTTTGAACTTCCTATCCCTACGATTATTAAACTCAATATTATCCGATAACAACGGCTTTGTGTTTGTGGAATGAATGAAATATAAGCCATAATGGTCAGTTACTGAATAAGCACTACGATTCAATGGATTAAAATTTAATATTGCATAATCTACACCTTGTTTTATTAATGTTTCCGAAGCTATGCTATAATCCAAC
>PIVX01000595.1 GCA_003353785.1 Gammaproteobacteria bacterium
TTGAAACCTGCGTGGATCGAGAGCTAATAATGTGCCGAATTTTATGCGATCAAAATAAAAATTAAAAATTTCATAACTAATGCTAATTATGCTAATCAAATATGCAAATTTCGATTTTTCGAATAATTGTCGACAGACATTGAAACCTACATCAATCGAGAGCTAATAATGTCGCGAATTTTATGCGATCAAAATAAAAATTAAAAATTTCATAATTAATGCTAATTAAGCTAATCAAATATGCAAATTTCGGTTTTTCGAATAATTGTCGACAGACATTGAAACCTACATCGATCGAGAGCTAATAATGTTCCGAATCAAACGCGATCAAAAAATCAAATAAATTATCGATCGATTATCGATTAAAAATCGATAAATTTAGATATTTTTGAAACGTTAATCATTGACTTCGACGGGTACATCGATGGAAAGCTAATAATGTTCCGAATCAAACGCGATCAAAAAATCAAATAAATTATCTATCGATTATCGATTAAAAATCGATAAATTTCGATACTTTCGAAACGTTAATCATCGACTTCGAAAGCTACATCGATCGAAAGCTAATAATGTTCCGAATCAAACGCGATCAAAAAATCAAATAAATTATCGATCGATTATCGATTAAA
>PIVX01000596.1 GCA_003353785.1 Gammaproteobacteria bacterium
ATATGATTTATTACAATTTGAAATGCTCCATGAATGCGATTGTTTTGCTGCATTAATTGTTGTATCATTTGTATGCTTTTTAAGAAGCTCCCAATTTGATCCATCAACACTTCCTTCAAAATTCCAATTTCTAAGATAATTACATGCATTCTGATCATGTCTGAGAGTGTATTTTGTAGGCTTAATTTTTACCGTTTTAAAATCAATACAAATCCATCCATTCTGTGTATTATTTGTATAACAACTACCCACAGCTTCTCTCGCTACGACATTACTAATAACACCGTCATTCCATCCCGACGAAGAAACAGTAATAACACCTTTATCCACAGGATTAGACCATTGTGTTGCACCAAAATTAGATCCCAAAGCATAGCATAATCCATTTGTATCAAAATCATATTTATACACAAAATTGTTTGCTTTCTTAATAATATTAATATATTTTGTTAATAATATTTCTGTATTTTTGATTAATGTTTTATTGTATTTGCAAATATCATCGATACTATGAATCACCGGAGATGCTAATAATAAATTATTGGAAACATTATTTATAATTTGCCCATTCATTAATTTTACAGAAGTTGGATTATCATTTATTATTTCAACACACTCTGAAATATTT
>PIVX01000597.1 GCA_003353785.1 Gammaproteobacteria bacterium
TTAAATCAGAATTTTAGCCAGTTATCATGACGGTAAATTGAAGGTAAGTAAATGAGAAAATTTCATTTACCTAGCTATTTACCTTACTGATGGTAAATGATATGTAAATATTGTTTTTTATGTAAATTGTATCATTGGTATGTAAATGCATATAAATTGTATGTAAATGGTATGTAAATTGTATGTCAATAAGCATTTTTGCTTTATCGTAAAAATCTATTTTCTAAGACAAAAAACAGATTTTTGCTTTTTCTGTTTAAAAACAGATTTTTACGATAAAGCAAAAATGTCTAATTGACTCCTGCTAACTAACTTTTTTCTAAGTACTAATACTTAAATACTCAAAAAGCACTTAGTCAATTGCATGCTGGGAGCGTGGATTAATTAAAAGTACTCATCACACTCCTCCCCTGACTAGATTATAAAATTTATAATTCATTTGAAAAATAGTCCTCCACATAGGAATTAGATAATGCTGATAAGCACCTAGCTCAATTGGCAGAGCATTAGTTTGAATGGAAAGCAAACCAAATGGATGTAGGTTCGAATCCTACGGTGATGAGACGGAATGGATATGGATTATGGATATTATTATATTATTTTATTATTTAATTAATATGGAGCCTCT
>PIVX01000598.1 GCA_003353785.1 Gammaproteobacteria bacterium
AAACTATTTGAAAATGACTTAGAACTATCCATCCGATATATGTGTATGATAAAATAACCAAAATCGTCTACCGTTTTAGTTGTGGGCTGCCAAATCTCGGGATAATGCGAAATCGACCCATTTGGCGAAAGTCGACTTTTGAAAAGTTAAAACGAGTCGAAAACGACTTAGGACTATCCATCCGATATATCTGTATGATAAAATAACCAAAATCGTCTGCCGTTTCGGTCGTGGGCTGCCAAATCTCGGGATAATGCGAAATCGACCCGATTGCCGAAAATCGACTTTTAAAACGTTAAAACTAGTTGAAAACGACTTAGAACTATCCATCCGATATATCTGTATGATAAAATAACCAAAATCGTCAGCCGTGTTGGTAGTGGGCTGCCAAATCTCAGGATAATGCGAAATCGACCCGATTGCCGAAAATTGACGCACTATCCTCCTTCCTTTTGATTTCTTTATGCTTAGGTGGGCGCGCGAAGCGCGTTTAGACTAAAACCCCCAAATAGTTTAGCAAAACACGCGCTGTGGGGCGTGTTTTTACATCACGCACAAAACCTCGCTCTCGCCAGGGGTCAATTTACCGGGAATCGTGGAAAGAAAAGGAATAGTTTTTTAGTCAGG
>PIVX01000599.1 GCA_003353785.1 Gammaproteobacteria bacterium
GCTCTCGGGTATCCTGGAAGTCAGCTGCTTCCAGGAAGAGGCATGTCTGCTTTGACTGGCTGTGCAACCAGCTCCGTCGATCCAAGCATGACTGCTGGACCGTCTAACCTTCAGGACCAACAGGAGACCCCTGTCTATACGGTAACTCCTCATCCTAAACCAACTAATCCTAGAGTACGACCTAGTGAAGCTTTAACACAGTCTAGTCAAACTTTGACTAAGATAAAGCCTGTTGTTGCCTAGAGAAGAGTAAATTTTGCTCCACCTGCAACAACACAAAACTTGTTATTCCAAGGAATTTTGTCCTAGCCTGACAAAATCCATTCTATTACAGTGGCTTCAAAGATTTGAAGACTTAATACCTGTACCTTTTGATAAGATGACTATGAGTCATATTCCCGAATTTTTCCCGAGAACATTACCGGAGAAAGTTAGAGATAATTATGAACTCTTCAAACAAATGTGACCATGAAGTTTTTCTCATGAGTAGCTAAGTTTGAAGCCTATCGTCTATTAAATCGGATTTACAAAGACTACCAGAAAGTTAGCTTGTTAGCGGCTTTCTTTATCCGTAAGCATTACGGTATTTTGTCTTGTTTTAATCTTGATATCATATTGAGTTACGAT
>PIVX01000600.1 GCA_003353785.1 Gammaproteobacteria bacterium
ATCGTAACTCAATATGATATCAAGATTAAAACAAGACAAAATACCGTAATGCTTACGGATAAAGAAAGCCGCTAACAAGCTAACTTTCTGGTAGTCTTTGTAAATCCGATTTAATAGACAATAGACTTCAAACTTAGCTACTCATGAGAAAAACTTCATGGTCATGTTTGTTTGAAGAGTTCATAATTATCTCAAATTTTTCTCCGGTGATGTTCTCGGGAAAATTTGAAAATATGACTCATAGTCATCTTATCAAAAGGTACAGGTATTAAGTCTTCAATTCTTTGAAGCCACTGTAATAGAATGGATTTTGTCAGGCTAGGACAAAATTCCTTGGAATAACAAGTTTTGTTTTGTTGCAGGTGGAGCAAAATTTACTCTTCCCTGGGCAACAACAGGCTTTATCTTAGTCAAAGTTTGACTAGACTGTGTTAAAGCTTCACTAGGTCGTACTCTAGGATTAGTTAGTTCAGGTTGAGGGGTTGCCGTATAGACAGGGGTCTCCTGATGGTCCTGAAGGTTAGACGGTCCAGCAGTCATGCTTGGATCGACGGAGCTGGTTGCACAGCCAGTCAAAGCAGACATGCCTCTTCCTGGAAGCAGCTGACTTCCAGGATACCCGAGAGC
>PIVX01000601.1 GCA_003353785.1 Gammaproteobacteria bacterium
TTAGGTAACCTGAATTACTGCAAGTTAGATAGTTTGTCTACTCAGGTTGAAGATCAGTTGGATTACTGCAAGTTGTCTCCTCTGCTTACTTAGACTTTAGGACAAATTGCAGTAATCCAACTGATCTTCAACCTGAGTAGTCAAAGCATGCAACTTGCAGTAATTCAGGTTACCTAAAGTCTAAGTAAGCAGAGGAGACAAATTGCAGTAATCCAACTGATCTTCAACCTGAAAAACAAAGCATCTAACTTGCAGTAATTCAGGTTACCTAAAGTCTAAGTAAACAGAGGAGACAAATTGCAGTAATTCACGTTACCTAAAGTCTAAGTAAGCAGAGGAGACTACCTGAAGTCTAAGTAAGCAGAGGAGACAAATTGCAGTAATTCAGGTTACCTAAAGTCTAAGTAAGCAGAGGAGACAAGTTGCAGTAATCCAACTGATCTTCAACCTGAGTAGCCAAAGCATCTAACTTGCAGTAATTCAGGTTACCTAAAGTCTAAGTAAGCAAAGGAGACAAATTGCAGTAATCCAACTGATCTTCAACCTGAGTAGCCAAAGCATCTAACTTGCAGTAATTCAGGTTACCTAAAGTCTAAGTAAGCAGAGGAGACAAATTGCAGTAATCCA
>PIVX01000602.1 GCA_003353785.1 Gammaproteobacteria bacterium
TTAATAGCTAGTATTTCTATAGGTGAACTGCAAACAAGTAATGGGATAATAACTCCTAAATCAATAAAATCTCCAACCAAGCAGCCGCCTGAGCCTAAGAATGAAGATCCTCAAAATGATGAGCCTCAAAATGAAGAGCCTAAGGATGATGAGCCTAAGGATGAAGAGCCTCAAAATGAAGAGCCTAAGGATGAAGAGCCTCAAAATGAAGAGCCTCAAAATGATGATCCTCAAAATGAAGAGCCTCAAAATGAAGATCCTCAAAATGATGATCCTCAAAATGAAGAGCCACAAAATGAAGATCCTAAGGATGAAGATCCTAAGGATGAAGATCCTAAGAATGAAGATCTCCAGAAGGTTAATGAAGACCTTCAGAAGGTTAATGAAAATTTAGCAGATGATAAACTAACACAACAAAATGTTGATGTTCCTCAAAATGCAGGGCCTCAAAAAGAAGAACCTAAGAATAAAGATCCTAAGAATGCTGATAAAGCTCCAAAACTAAATAAAATTCCAAAGGGTATGAAAGGAATATGGGTGACTGATGAAGATGGTAAACAAAAAAGAGTATTAGTTAAGGAAGATAAAGTATCTCAAAAAGATAAGATTAAAAAAGCTAATAAAAA
>PIVX01000603.1 GCA_003353785.1 Gammaproteobacteria bacterium
CCATCAAATCCTGATGTTTCTACATTCCAATAGTTGTTGGTGAAGTCTGATTCATCTTCATCATAGCCAATAAATCCACCAACATCAGTGTCACCTGATACCGTACCTATACTATAATTATTGCTTATTTCACCATCAAAGTTATAACCAATGAAACCACCAACTTCAGTATCTCCAATAACATTACCAAGAGCATAACTATTGATAATATTTCCAGAATTTATTCCAACTAAACCACCAACAAATCTACTGCCAAACACATCTCCAGTTGCATAACTATTAATGATAACTGAAAATTCATTGAAACCAACTAAACCACCAATATAACGATCAGTTCCAAACACATCTCCAGTTGCATAACTCTCAGTTATTTCTGAATCAATATTATAACCAACTAAACCACCAATAAAATCATCATCGCCAAACACATCTCCAGTTGCATAACTATTAGTTATCTCTGAGTCAATATTTAAACCAACTAAGCCACTAACACCATCATCGCCAAACACATCTCCAGTTGCATAACTCTCAGTTATATCTGAGTTAATATTTTCACCAACTAAGCCACCAACAGCGTCATCGCCAAACACATCTCCAGTTGCATAACTATTAATGATAACTGAAAA
>PIVX01000604.1 GCA_003353785.1 Gammaproteobacteria bacterium
TAGGAACGCAAATATAATTTCCAGTGATTATACAAGAGTTGTCACACTATCATATACTGCATATATCAAGGAGTTATGACAGTTTCCTGATCACAGAAACGTTTTGTAGTGACCACCAGAAATGTTTGGAGTCTTCAGATTCAGAATCTCAAATGTCAGAATCAGAATCTCAAATGTCAGAATCAGAAACTCAAATGTCAGAATCAGAATCTCAAATGTCAGAATCAGAATCTCAAATGTCAGAATCAGAAACTTAAAAGTCTTTTTATTTTATCGTTCATGGTCTAAGTTTTCTATCAAGTGAGGTAGCCATTTTGTTTAGAGTGCTCTAGTAATGGTCCAGCTTTGTGTTTGTTAACAATGTGACGATTACATATTTTAATTGAGAAAATAACTTTGAAGTTAAATAACGTTGAAATTCTCAGACCAAAAAAGTTTACATCTACTTTTTAGCTGAATAATCAGATTATTTGCTGAATAATCAAATCCTCGCACTAACAAAAACTTAAAACAAAAAGTCATGCAAACATTTAAAAAAAATCAACACAAAATAATAAAAACAAACAAAACAACATAATAATATAACAAAACACAATTGAGGATCTTCAAACCAAAAAAAAATCAAC
>PIVX01000605.1 GCA_003353785.1 Gammaproteobacteria bacterium
ATCACTCAACTCATATTTAGAACTAACTTTCAATTTTTTCTTAAGATGTTCAAAGTGTGTTTCTACAGTTCTTCTAGATATTCCAAGTATTTTACTAGTCTGATTAGCTGATTTGCCTGAACTATGCAATTGCAAACTGAATTAGAAAAGATTATAGTTCAAAGTGAAATTGAACCTAAACATAAGGTTTTGAGTCCGAAGAAGAAAGTTAGTTAGATGGCAAAGAGTTTAGCATCAAAGAAAATCATTAATCAGGCAGGATTTATTGAGGCACAGCTGTTAGCTCTTGTTGCTAAGTTAGAAGAGCATGAGTTACATGGTGATGCTGATGAATTAGAAACTATTCTTGAGCAATACTCTGAGTTTTCTAAAAGAATGTTAAAAGAAATGGTAATTAATAAATAGAGGTAAGTAATATGGCAAGAGGTGTAAACAAAGCAATAATAGTTGGTAATTTAGGTAATGTTCCTGAAATTAAACCAACAACATCAGGTGGCTCAGTAGTTAATATATCAGTTGCTACTAGTGAAACATGGAAAGATAAAGCTACGGGTGAAAAGCAGGAAAGGACAGAATGGCATCGAGTAGTGTTTTTTAATAGGTTAGCTGAGATTGCTGGGGAGTA
>PIVX01000606.1 GCA_003353785.1 Gammaproteobacteria bacterium
CCTCTCTCACCCACTCACTCTAAAAGAAGAAGGTGATGTAAGGAACTGACCTTTTATCCTAAATCCTCTTGATTTATTGTATCTAACTTATTAGGTACTCCTTACTTTAAAACTTTACTTAAAAACCCTTAGTTCAACCCTAGAACCAGGCTTGACCTACTACAGTTATTCATAAATTATCAAACAGAAAATAAATAACTAATAGCTCGTGCAATCTTGCAATCTTTTTGCAATCTTTTTGCAATCTTTTTTGCAATCTTGCAATCTTGCAATCTTTCTTGCAATCTTGATTACGTTATGAATACAACAACAACAACAACAAAAAACAAGGTCATATGGTCAGGATTGAATATTAACACAGCTACATGTAACATGAATTATGAGTCTTTTCTAAATCTGGCTTCAGTCAAGCTAAATCTGTATTTATTACCATTTTTTAAATCTGACTTCATTAAAGCTAAATCCAAACACAAACACTGAGATCAAACACTATTATTTAAAGAAACATGCCAATCAGAGATTATTTATCAGATCTGTTAAGGAATATTAAGGAAAAATTTAATGTATTTGGACATGATATGGATATTGATAATAAATGTGATGATAATGAATATGAAGAAGATGG
>PIVX01000106.1 GCA_003353785.1 Gammaproteobacteria bacterium
AAAAAAAAAAAAAAAAAAAAAAAAAAAAAAAAAAAAAAAAAAAAAAAAAAAAACCATCACCATCAAAAACAAAAAAACATTCAAGAACAATTAAAAAAACTTAAAAAAACACATATAAAATATCTCCATAAACAAAATCAGCAAGCAAAAAAAAACAAAACCAACAAAAAACAACAACTTGACTATAATAAACTTGCAAATTATGAAACACACCAAAACTGTATTCTTTTCCAAAATAAAAAAACAAAATCTATACCAAATCAATTAAAAAAACTATTAACAACCAATCAAAAAATAATCAGAAAAAATATTGCTGGTTCACAGATAATCTTTGCACCTGCAAAAAGATTAGCAGCCATATATTATCCATCCAAATGCCAAATACAAAAAGTAAAAAATACCCTAAATACAATAATTAACACAGAGAATAAAAAAGAAAACTCCATACAATACAAATTAACTTATATAAAAAAACCACTCAAAACACTTAAACCAATAATCTCTAAAATACGACAATACAAAAGCTATTCTTATGATACAGACAAAATAAGGAAATTAGAAAAATTCTTAAAAAATCATAACTTTTGCCAAAACAGCCCCAAATTAGCAAATAAACATACGGGAAAACATTCCATAACCTGGGAACTACCTGAACAAAAAAACCACAATGAAATGATACAAAAATGGAAACAAACAAATATACAACTTAAAATTAGAACCTCTAACTATAATCAACATATAGAAACAGCCCAAAATGAAGCCACTGAAGCACTAGAACAAAGTGTTAAGAATGCCATATATAATATTAAAAATATCAAACCAGAAATCTGGAAAAAAACAAAATGTAGATTAAATGAACTAATAAGTAAATATACCACCCTCCCAACCACACAACAAAAAGAGGAAAATATTTCCAGATTTCCAATGAACCAATTTTATGATACTGAGACCAATACCATCACCTCAAAAATAATCAAAACCCCCCTACATACAATGGCCACCCTCAACATTGGAGGTGGAGCAAAAAACAAACTAACAAACCAACACCCCTACATTAACCACATAATAACAACACATACACCAGACATTTTAGCAATAACAGATGCCCGTTGCACCACTCGACCTACTTGGTCCATACCAGGATACAAAAATGTTGCATTTAAAAAACCAATACCAAATGAAAAAAATATTGGAGGAATTTTGATATTCACAAAAAGAACACTCAAAGAACAAATCCAACCTAAAACCCACCAAGACCCAGAAAATGAAACCTTCTGGTTCAATCTAGGAAAAATCACATACTGTATAACATACTGTAGACCACCGAATTCAGAAATAAATAGACAAAGAACCAAAAAATTCTTTAACAAACTAACATTAGATATAAACCAGCATACCAAGAAAAACAACACTCCGATAATCATAGCAGGAGACTTAAATGCAAGATGCGGTACAGAATACAATGAACCAAAAGGTCAATTGAATTTAAATGGCAAATTACTCATAAAAATGCTAGAAAAAACAAAATTACAATTAGCAACCCCGATGTTTGCACCAGGTATACCAACCTACACTGACTCCAAAGGAGGCTGCTCACAAATTGACCATATACTTAGTTATGAACCAACTATAGAAATACAAGATATAAATATTGATACCCACCCAATGTTCCGAGGAGACCACTCACCAATCATACTTACACTAAAAAAAGAACACACCACGATACTAGAGGATTTTTTTACTTTTGATTTCCGTAACTCTCCACTCGAAAATACCGAAATCGAATGCAGAACATTAATAAATAAATACTATAAACAAATCAAAGCCCTACATACCCAACTTATCCCCTTAATAACAACACAAAAAGATAAAGAAATAGTCTCTAAAATCATTACTACCTTAATAATATACACACTGCACAAAGCAGCAATTATACGATTTGGCCTCAAAAAAGTAGATAACTCAAATCCTTGGTCACCAACAAATATTGACCTAATAGATATAAATACAAGAATATCCATCTTAACAAAACATACCGAAGATAACTACAATGAAATAAAAAAACTCAAAAAGAAATTAAAACTAGTAAATATACAAAGAAACAAAATAAAAATACAACAAAACACAGAAAAACTATGCCAAGAAAATCTTAGTGATAATACCCATGCAATAGCCAATCTCTTTAGCCAGCGAGAACAACGTCCATTAGCTGAATTTCTAACAGAAAATAATCAACAAATACCATTTAGTGAAGCAATGAGAATACATTACAATCAAATATATAGTGAAATTATACCATCCAGTGACCAACATATGCAAAAACAAGCAACAGAATACTGTAATCAATTAAAAACTCACACAGCACCAACACTACAAATCCATACCCCCATCATAAATGAAGAAAAAAAAGAAGATTATGAAAACAGTATCAACATACCACCCACAATTATTAATACCACAGATGAAATGGAACCAGAAATAGAAGACATAACCCTACCATCAACAGTTGAAAGTGCACTCAAACTAACCAATGCAAATGGAGCAGCAGGATATGACCGACTAACACAACCAATCTTAGC
>PIVX01000607.1 GCA_003353785.1 Gammaproteobacteria bacterium
CAGGAGGGTTAATGCACAATTACAAAATTGTCTACCCTATAACTTTTTTTCTATTGTACCAATTTCCTTAATATTTTGCGACTTAACTTATCTTACCCATATGTACTAACACCCAAAATTTTATCAAGATCGGTCAACTGGTTAAAAAGTTATGGCCAAAAAACTTATCTCTCTCTTTATTATTTCACGTTCCCGTGCGGCCGCCGGCTGGCGGCGGCCGTCCAGACCCTTCCTAATTTAGCTTGTTGGTACATTCTAGAAGCCTAAAAGTTGTACCCGTATAGGTAAAATGGGTCGGGAAATTCAAAAATGATATCCGTTTTCATCGACGATCATCCGATTCCCGATTTTCGGATCGCGAGGTCCCAGAGTTAAAAAGGAAATCGATATAAAACTCTCAATATTGGTCGGATCGCGCTAAAATTTATTTTGGGAGTACTGGAGACATACACGAACACAAGTACTTGTCCATTTGGTCCGGCGATTCGGGAACCGCCTATTCGCGGGGTCCCAGAGTTATAAAGGAAATCGTTATAAAACCTTCTATATCGGTCGGATCGCGCTAAAATTTATTTTGGGAGTACTGGAGACATATACGAACACAAGTACTTGTCCATTTGGTCCG
>PIVX01000042.1 GCA_003353785.1 Gammaproteobacteria bacterium
AAAAATGGCCTGAATCAGGATAATGTTCATTGCAAGATAAACCAATAAGGTCAATTATCTCTTTTTTTCTAATTAGTGTTTATACCTCATACTCCCATAAAAAATAAATAACTTTAGTATTATTTAAAGGGTATTTGTTCCGCTTTTATTACATTTGGTTTTAGATTCTATCAAGTAAAAAATCTATATAAGTATTGCAAAGAAAAGTATAATTAATTGCATAGGTTTATTTAATTAAAAAATGTATAAATTTTAAATACTATATTTGAGCATGTTGGTTATAATTGTTTAAAATTTGATATTTTGTCGTGATTTTAGTAGTGAAAACTACTATATATTAATTTAAATAGTAAAAGGAATTGGCAATGAAATATTTAAGTGTAGTTGTTTTTTTAATTATAAGTATCACTTCATATGCACAAGACAAGCTAATTTACAAATCAGAAGAAAATATAACAGAAGATGATATTAAATCAGTTAAACATTTAACTTCTAGAGCAAGAAAGCAAATAGAAAATAATAAAAAATTATTTTCTACACCAGTAACATGCGGCAAAAAAGAAGTGTTGGTTGCAATTCATAATACCTCTGATGATGAAATGTATTTTGAAGATAGCACAACAAAAATGAAAACTGTTGTTAAACCTAAAACAAATAGGGCTTTTTGTTTAACTAAAGGTGATATTGTTGGTGGGTATGTTAAGCACATAAAAAAGGAAGAAATCCCTGCACAACATTTAATGTGGTACATGAAAAGCCTCGACATAACTATTAATAGCAAAGGTTTTATTAGAATAGATACAGAAACAGTGCCACATAATTCTGCTATCAAACCTGTAATCTAGGAGACGTAAATATTTAGTTTCTGCTGTTGGAACTTTATTGGCAAATCTCTTGTATTAGAAATTTGCTGATAGTGTATTAAGTTAATTGTTATTATCTCTCATGTATATCTAGTACCAAATCGTATTCAACCTTTTTAGCTTCTCTATTATATATAGCTTTGATTTTTAAATGCTTTGCACTAGGTAATAGTTGACGTACATTAGCAAGATTACTTACACGAACACCTTCTTTATTAACGGTAAAGACGCTGATAATATGTCCATGCTCCAAGCAGAAGTGCTTTTCACTCTTTGGGTCAATGATTATGTCAATTATTTTTGGTGTATCAAGTATATCAAAGTGTACTACGAGTGTTTTGGTAGTATTTTCAACTGAAACGGCTGCGTGATTGTTTAAATCACATTTTTTTTCAGGGATGAACTCAATAATTTCTTCATTCTCGGAAATATTTTTTTCTTTAGGGATGAACTCAACAACTTCTTCATTCTCGGAAACATTTTGTGTAGTTTCTGCAAAAACAGGTACATTTACTATCGCTAGCAAAAAAAGTGGCAATAGAGTAGTAAAATTTTTGGTTAAATATAGTTTATTCATCTAAGTACCATTTTGTTCATAAAGTATAAACTCCTAATAGTAATAATAGACAATTATTGTCGAAATGTCCATTATATATGCATTAATGCCCATTAATCAATATCTTGTTTTATATAATAGTTTAAAATTTATTCATGAACTATAATTAATCATAACCCATTAAACAGGGATAACTGTGAGGCGTTTTCATATATTTCTATTATTAATTATGAGTTTTGTTGTCTATGGACAAAATACTAAAACTATAAATGCAGAGTCTAAATCTCCACAATCAAACTCTAAATTAACAAATCTCGAAGTTGAACCCATAGAATGTCCTAAAAATGAGATATTAATTATAATAAAGAATTCTTCTAATGATGAAATGTTTTTTGAAAACAAATCCCGAAAATTACAAACAGTTATAAAACCTAAAACAAATAAAAATTTATGTGTGCATAAAGGAGATATTATTGGTGGATACGTTAAACAAATAAAAATTGAGAAAAAGAAAATACCTAACGAGCGTTTGATGTGGTATACAGAGCGCGTCAGAATAAATATTGATCCCAATGGCAGTATAGATGTAAACACGGATATTAAAAATCTACCATCTCCTATTTAACCTAAACTCTATATATGTATAATCCAGCAATCACACTGATCTTTCGTATCTGCATAATAACATTATGTTTCTGTGTTCAAATTGCTGTTGCAAAACACAGCACTAATAAAAAACATCAAAAGAAGCCCAAAATTACAGGAATAATATCAAGTAAAAGAATAAAATTAAGTGGTCTTGATTTTGAAAGAGCACTTTCCACTAATACCCAGCTTGTAACTGAGCCAATTGCTCAAACTTGTATATATTCAAGCCAAAATAATAAATTTTTTTATTTAGTTATCTCCACTGGTAAGAAAAATATTTTAGATAATGATTTTGCTTTATTTAGTCGAAAATTAGGGAAAATTAGGGTTAGCGTACAGATTCACAGTGCAAATGACATTAACCCTATAACAATGCTTCCTGATCACGATACCCTTCTTAAAAATCACGGCGACCATCTTGCTTACGATAAAAACTGTACAAACCCTGTATTTTTAAATCTTGTTATACAGCCTCACGAATTAAGAAAAGCATTTGCCGGAACTTATAAAATATCTATTAATTTATTCGCATTAGAATATGATGGCTAGATTTGCACTAAAACTCTATTTCATTATCAAATTCATGTTCTTGCTCTACTTCTAACTGCTTAGATAATTTAAGTTGTTTTTTAACATTAAGCGTCTTTATTTTAACTTGCTGTTGGGGTTTTTGTTGAGTTTCCATATAGATGTTTTTAACGGCTTTCTCTATATCTGATACTGTTTTTATAGCAATAGTTTCACTATCATCATGCGCCATTGCATTTGCATACCTAATAGCGTTTAGCTCACTTATTGGCTCTTTGCTCTTGTACTTTAAATAATATGCAAATGTAACTGTCTAAAAAAGGAGGGTTTTCTTAACACTAAACATGATTACATCAGCAGCTTTATTTGCAACTGAATTAATGTATAATAATCCGTATAATTATCAGTGTTAAGGTTCTAACCCTAACCAATAAGTTATTATACATTTCTTACAAATTTCAAGGTAAGTTTCATCATGAAAATAGGTTATGCAAGAGTATCTACTCACGATCAATATTTAGGGATGCAAGAAGATGCTCTTAAAAAAGAAGGCTGTAAAGAAATCTACACGGATATTGCTAGCGGTGTTAAAACAGATCGCTCTGGATTAGATAAGGCAATATCTTTTCTTCGTCCAGGAGATACATTAGTTGTTTGGAAATTAGATCGCTTAGGTCGTTCTATTCAACATCTGATTCAAACAATTAAAATATTAGATAATAAAAATGCTGGATTCAAAAGTTTGCAGGAAGAGATTAACACTACAACTAGCGGTGGAAAACTAATATTTCATATCTTTGGTGCTTTAGCTGAGTTTGAACGAAATCTAATTACAGAACGTACTCAAGCAGGATTAAAAGCTGCAAGAGCAAGGGGAAGATTAGGTGGTAGGCCACCATTATTAAATTCTCGTCAGATAAAAAGGCTCATTGAATTATATGACGAGCAAAAAAGTACTGTTGATGAAATCTGTAAAATTTTTAATATCAGTAGACCTTCTT
The DNA here is from genome assembly GCA_003353785.1 of Gammaproteobacteria bacterium. Classification (GTDB taxonomy): domain Bacteria; phylum Pseudomonadota; class Gammaproteobacteria; order PIVX01; family PIVX01; genus PIVX01. The sequence continues at coordinate 3,597 of PIVX01000042.1, forward strand.
TTTATAATTATTTGAATAGAACAAAGAAGAATAAGTCAGCTATGCAAGCTGAAAATTTATAACGCATATCTCTATCGGTCATTTTAGCACGTATAGTGGCTTAATCCGAATCAAAGACGAAAAATCAATAAATTGCTGTATGCTATACTTATACAACACGGTTAAAAAGTAGGCGTTATGAAAAAGTCATTATATATACTAAAACAAATCAAATTACCATCGCAATGTAACGAAGAATCTTTAAAAAGTATTAGGCAATTTTTTCTAGATTCCGCTGAAAAAGATATTGAAAGGCGAGGGTTTTTTGATATAGATAAGAAAGATTTCTTTGATTATAAAAGTAATAATAAAGTTTTCCATTACTTTACCGGTTTATATATTGCTTACAAAGATGACAAGCTAGAAATTGTTAATCCTAATACTAATGATACACCTTATCCAAAAGACATGAAAAATATAGTTAACAACAGAGATCGATTTATATGTGGCATTTATAATCAACATTTTTTTATAGCATATAAATATGATGATAATGAATACTTTGAATCACTTTTTGAAGCAGCATATACTAGAATGACATTGTCAAACGATTTATCAGATAATAAAATCTTTAAATCTGTTTTCCATTCAATTAACAAATTAAACACAATATCTTCTATAGAAGTATCCCAAAAAGAAGATGGCAAACAAGAGGCAAGAGATTTTCTTGATAAGATAGAAGAAAAACAATCTAATCTTGCAGAACAACATCTCTTTGATAAGCATTTTGGTCAAAAAGAATGGAAAGAGTCAAGTGGTAAAGATGAGTATTTTTTAGCGCACTTAAAAGACTTTGCTAAAACATTCATTGAATGGTTAAAAAGTAACAATTCAGAATATACTAATGTGAACTCTAAAGAATTACTCATAAAATTTATAAATAAACATCCAAATATTTATAATAGAAAGCTAAGAAGAATAGAAGAAGCATGTATATTAGCTGCATGTTGTAATAGTTTTAACTGTGAAATTCTTGGAAGATTAAAATCAGGTGATTATTCTGAAGATATTCTATTAAATTTTAAACATATCAAAAACAATGAAACTGTTTTTGTAATAGTAGCAGATAAAGGGAAGTCGGGAGAAGATATTTTCGAAAACATAATAAACCCAATTATCGCCAAAATGGATAATAATATAATTTAGACTATTGGTTAATCAGATTAATTACGAGTTCAACCCATAACCGCCCCTTTTTTAAACATCTCAAACCCATTCAATCTTAGGATTGCTTACTTAAGGAATCTCCGATTCCTTCTTGCTTGGGAAAAACGAAGCAAGACAATTTATGCGTTGTTAACCCAAATATCCATGACTCAAAATTACCATTCAGGCAATATTTTGGTGTATAATTCTTGCCCATTTCCACAAAGCGAATTATTTAATTATTTGAAAAATCTTTAATATCAGTAGACCTTCTTTTTATAATTATCTGAATAAAATTAAGAAAAACAAGCCAGCTATACAATTTGCTTTATAATTAATTTCCTTAACTTAATGGCAATGATTCCGGCTTACCCCGCATAATTCTCGATAAGTGAATATTGTGCAATTCTATGCAAGGAGCTTGGTTTTACCCCATTTTAGCCTTACTCTTTATAGTTCCAATTAAATCCTGTGCCTTATTTTTAGTTGTTTTTCCTTCTAGTTCTGGGTTGGCTAACTGATAGATAATATCGTTTAGAAAATCATCATTTGCTTGAAATGATATATCTTCTCTACACTCAACAAGATTTGCCCAGCTTTCTATCTCTTTATTTGTTAAACTACCGTCTATGTATTTTTCTAGCACATTTATTAAATGAGCATACGTCATTATCATTGAGCTGTCTCCATCAATATCCCAATCTAGTTTGCCAAGTTCTTTTGATAACTTTTCAATCGACCAAGATAATGATACTAATTTTTTTAATATATTTTTTCTATTTTGTTCCATTAAACCACCTGCCCGTTCATTTTATCTTTTACATGAATAATATTTCCATTACCGCCATATGTGGTTTTTGTATATTGAATAGTGCTTCCCCCACTGTCAATCTGCTTTTCATAAACAGCTTTTGAATCTGGAATTTTTTTAGATTTTGATGTAGCTTGAACTGCTATTCCATTATTCGGTAATTTATGTTTGTTTACTGCGTCTTTTGCATTAGCTGGAATTTTTTTATAAAACCTCTTAATGTTTTCTAATTGCTTGGGATTTAATTGTTTACTACCACTGCCTGGAATTTTAATAGCTCCTTTAATTTTGTTAGGGAAAACTAAACTAGAAGCCGAAAATTTCCCAGACTCTGCAAGAACTTTTTCCAAAATACCTGCAGCAATTCTATCACCATTTTTAGCCGCTGACACTATCGAACCAAAATAGGGTTTAGCTGCATTAAATGCTGGAACAACCGCTTTACCAGCAACGCCAAGAGCCGCGCCAATAGCTAATTCCTCTGTGTTGCTAGGAAGCATATTTGATAAAATTTGTCCGGTTTTTAGCATTATCATAGCATTGCTAGTAGCCTCGAGGGATGACATATAAGGTGAGTCCATCCAGCCTGGCAACATATCTTGTTGATTTTGTAATCGGCTCCCTAAAGAATTCAATGATTGAATAATACACTCTTTAGGTATCCCCAGAAGCGCATCAAAGCACCCTTTAACTTCAGCCGCTTGATTCAGCATTTGTTGTATTCCAAGGCCAATAGATGGTTTCCATTTAGGTTTAGGCAGATGAGGATGTAAGCTGGCTTGTGTATGTCCATTGCCCATCCCTCTGGCGGAAGAATTATATTTAACCAATGCATTGTTTGGAGTCTTTGAGGTAAGTGGACTTGCTTTAGCAGGTTTGAGTTTTAAGGAGTTAGCAGAAATAGCTCTACTTGAATTACCAGAAAAGTCTGTAATTGAATTTATTCGTGCTGCGTTGCTTACTATGCTTTCTGGTGAGTTAATAAATACATTATCCCCATTTGCTTTTTTCACAATCCCTGATGATATATTTTTTAAAGTGCTAGCAGCATGGTCTCCGCCTCGAAATGGCACTGTTTTTGTAAATGATGCTGATGGGTTGTCATCATCTGTATATGATATTTTAATTTCTCCTAATTCATCTCCAAATTCTTTTGCTATTGATTGTAATATATCACTTGGAATAACTTCTAAGTTGCTCTTGGAATCATCTATCCCAAAAAAATACTTTTTTGGACGTGCTGAATTAGAGTTTGATTTTTTAGATTTATATAATGAAAAACTCGAAGCAAGTTGAGGCGGCAAGCTTTTAGAAGATAAAAAAGTGTCTATATCTAAACCATCTGCATTTCCAAGATTCATAGAGACATTAACACCAAAGTCAGTTACCTGTTTTTTTCGTTTCTGATACCAATTATTTATTTTATTTAATCTTGCTTGGGTTTCTTGCTCAAGAGTTTTTCGACCTTTTCTCTTAGCTCCATCTATTTCTGCATGTAACCGCCCACGTTCATCATTAAGAAACTTTAAGTAATATTCTCGCTTTTCTTTAATCTTTTTCGGAACATCTATCATTAATTGGTCGTATTTCTGTTGTGCTTTAATTAATGATGAATCCTTACTCTGATTGATTTCTTCGATTTTTTCATTCTTCTGTTGTTGTTCTTGTGTTATTTGATTGGATAAAACTTGTGCTTCGGATGAATGGGATGCTTTTAAGGAATTCCTCATAAACATTTTGACATCTGTTCCATCTGCTCCCATTGATTCCATATATCGTAAGCTTTTGGTTAAGTTGTTATTAAAAACACTATCAATAACTGTTGTATCATTTAATAGTTGAGAGCTGGTTTCCCTTAATACTGCTTGAGTGTTTGTTGGTGTATTAGAGTTATTGGATAATTTACTCAGATACGAAGATAAAGCTTTTCTAACTACTAATTGCTTAACATCTGAATCAACACCTAAACTCTGATTTTTTTCTTGCTCAGTCTTTATTCTCGCTCTTTCTTCAGCTTGTTGTTCAATTGCCTTAATCTTGTTTGGGATTTGTTGTTTTTCGTTATTAATTTTGTCAAATTCATTTTTATGGTTGTCATCTAACCTTTGTTTTAACTCGTTTAACTTATTAATTACTGCCTGTTCACTTTGGGCTGATGATGCAATTATATCTACATTATGTTGCCATTGAGAAGACTCTGTACTGTTATTAGCCTCGGCAAGAGCTTTTTTTGCTATTCCAACTGCTTCTATAAATCTACCTTCTTTCTGTGCTTTATTATATGCAATTTGATTTTCAGGAAGTTTGTTTGTAGAAGATGAGCGAGAAATCCTAACGGCCATTAGCCCCCTTTTAAATTTATAAAATTCTCTCATCCAAATTTCTCTTTCTGGTTTTGTTAAAGAACTATCTTCTTTTGCAACCTCTGCTATTTTAAAAATACCTTCAAAAATATTTACAAGAGACTTTCTATCAAACGCTCCAGAATGAGTAATTTCCCAAAAATTATCCGCAAGCTCATTTATCTCTACAGCATGTTTAGATTGTTTCATTTTAGAGATATCTAAATTCTCTCCAGCCTGGCTATTTATTTCTTTTTGCAATGTTGTAAATCCTTTATTTACCAGCTCCGTTTCTTCATTAGTCACGGCATGTTTTCCCATTAATTGGAGTCTGTTAAGACCAAAAAAAATACTTCCACCAATAGCTGGGGTTTTCCTAGCTAATTCAAATTGACGATAATGGTATAACTTGCCGTTTATCTCTTGATGTTTACGTTCACGCGCACTATTTAGAGAATTAAGTTTCTTGGCGAATTCATTATCTAGATATTCTAACTTGGCAATTGAATTTTGTTCACTCTCAGTTAATGTTGGCAAATTAGGGATTTTTACTCCATTTCTGGAAAGCCTCATCTTAATAAAATTTCCCATTACATTATTCAATGGAACATTAGGCACGTTTAATTTACCCAAAGCATCTCTCTCTGCATGATAGTTGTTTTCTAAGTTATCCTGAAGGTGTGAGTGTCTTCGCTGCTGCTCTTCATCAAGCATTTCAATTTGGCTGTCTGCTCGTTGTGAGATTTCTTTTTTAGTGAGTTCGAATGCATCCTTTGAACCCTGGATGCTTCTCTTCTCCTTTTCAGCATTTTCTTGCTTGAACCTTGCTATGGTAGCATCCATCGTTTCGTTAGCTTTTGCATGTAAATTTCCCGCAGACTCATTTAATTTCTTGAGTTCTTCCTGTTGCCTGTCCCACTCTTCTTGAGTTTGTGCCTCTCTTGCTCTGTCAGCCTCTTCGAGGTTACCGCTAAGTATCGAATAAACAACGCCACCAACAGCCAATCCCGCTCCAGCAGCACCCCAGCCATGCTTGAATCCTTTGTAAGTTGCAGCTCCTGCAGAGCCCCCTGAAAAAACAGATTTAAAAAATACCCCAATATTCCATTTTGCACCTCCTCTTATCCGATAATTACTATCTAGGCAATATTCACCAGTATTATATTTACTTACCCGCCAATGTAATTTATCTTGCACCAAATCTTTAAATAATTTTTTATGTTTACGGATAACACCAACAGGGATTTCTGTAATACTCCCTCTAATATCATAAGGTGCAATTGAAATTAGTTGGTCTTTAGCAGGAATATTCGGATTAAGGTTTTTGGGAATAAGTTTAATGTTTTTACTATCTGAAATAACTATTCCAGATATATCATTAGAGCCTGGAATATTATTAATTACCACCCCTTGGTCTTCAAAGCTATTTGGCAGATTGATATTATTTGCTGGAACTAAATTTAAAGCTAATCCAGAATTACCATGTAAGTGACCATAGCCATTATTTAATGGCTGGTGAATATTTGAGTACATACCAAAACCCATAGGACTAAATATTTTATTGATTTTATGGGCTGATTTCTTCACTACATCAACAAATTTAAGCCAATCTCCTGTTAAAGCCAGCAAAGATAAATCATAGGCTTCTCTCAAACAATTAAAATCATTTCCATCTCCGCCTTTATCTGGATGATGGTGCTTTGCTAATTTTCTATAAGCTTTTTTGATATCTCTATCTGTAGAATTAACAGTTAATCCTAATAACTCTAATGCGTTTGCTCTGCTTAATTCCTTACCTTGGAAAATTAACTCCTCATCACTAAGCACTCTTTTTGGTTGTGGCAGTGATTGCTTCGATGATATATCACGCAAATATCCTTTAGGCTTCCTAGCTCCCTTGAACATAACAGAAGCAGTGCCAGCAACATCGATACTAAGTTCAATATCTTTTAATTCTTCTTCTGTAGGCTCTATAAAGTTACCATCATCGTTCCAGTCAATTTGTAGTTTCCTTTCTTTGCCCTCATCATCTCGATAACTATCTTCAACTGAATCAGTGATGATATCTATATCTCGTATTACCATCTGAGTCATTTTTCTCTCAAGCGGCAATAGCTGGCTTTTTGATTTTCCTCCTAGCTCTAAATGAACTCTAAAACCTGCCAGATAATTGATAGCTCTTAACCTGTCATGGGCAAGCTCTCCCTCTATTGATATATACTCACTTAACTTAAAACCAGCTCTAAATCTTATTCCATGAATTGGGTTGATTGCATTATCATTAAAATGATAATAAGCAACATGACCAGATAATCTTTCAAGCTCTGGTAAATTACCACCTAGCTCTACATCATAGCCCCACAGAGCTTTTTCAGTGACAAAGCCACTTTGAGTTACCTTAATGTAAGATAGAGGTTTATAGGTTTTTGATGACTCTGATGATTTTGATATCTTACCTATTGGCACATACCCATTTAACCTTAACTCAAGGAAACGACGGAAATACTCTACACTAAAGGTTAGCTGAGAAAATATATTGCCACTATTACTCTTTCTCTTATCATAAAAAATTGCTCCGCCTACAATACAATTCTTAAATAACTCCCGATAACCAAAACCTAAATTGATTTCAACTGCATCACGACTATCATACAAACCAAAGATATTTGAGAACAACAGTCCAGATTTATTTTCCTT
>PIVX01000608.1 GCA_003353785.1 Gammaproteobacteria bacterium
GTTATCAAAAATATATTTATGATAACAGTGACCACCCCCAGGGGCGGCCGAATTTAAAAAAAAAAAAAATGTACCACAAGTCTACAATCGTGATAAAGTTAGAGTTTATATAGGAACTCGTTTCTATAGCTTTGACCGTGTTACCGCTTAACGGTACTATAATGCTTTCTATAATTTCCGACTATAATTTATGACTCCAAACTATGACTCCAATCAATGACTCGTATCTATGACTCCTATCTTTGCCTCCATATATGCAGTGTGGGGTCTTAGTGCAGAGTCTTAGAGCAGGGTCTGAGTGCAGGGTCCCAGTGCAATGTCTTAGGGCAAGGGGGTGTTAGTACAGGGTCTTTGTGTAGGGTCTTTGTGTATGGTCTTTGTGTAGTGTCTTAGTGTAGGGTCTTCGTGTAGTTTCTCAGTGTAGTTCCTTCTTCCTTTCTTTTTTAAATGCGGGCGACCCGTGTGGTTGTCCATGTGATCATACATATATGTATGATCACATGCACTTGAGGCACATGAGCAAAAAAGCTTTGTAGTTATCCATATGAATTTGATCATACATTGATGTATGATCACATGGACAACCACACGGGTTGCCCGCATTAACAAACAAAAAAAAACATA
>PIVX01000609.1 GCA_003353785.1 Gammaproteobacteria bacterium
CAAAGTGATTTTTGATTGGTTTTATCTTTATCCTGCCGCCCCAATATTTTATGTTATGATTTTTATCGTGAGATGCTGTAAGCAAAAGTGATGCATTCAAATAATCTATTCTATGAAGACCTAGGAGGGGACAAGCCCCAAAAACCCAAGAGGAATTTTTTTCTTTTTTCAAGTGGGAGAAAATCCATGAAAAATGAGAAAAATCGATGAAAAAGAGAAAAATCGATGAAAAATCCATGAAAAATCGACGAAAATGAGAAAAATCCATGAAAATAAGAAAAATCCATGAAAATGAGAAAAATCCATAAAAAATGAGAAAAATCCAACATATGAAAATTTTCGAAAAAAAATAAATGATCGACTGGACGAATGAAATTTTTTTCAAAAGTCCTATACAAAATCCTTAAGTAAATCCTTTAGGAAAACTTTTAAAAAAAAAAAAAAAAATCGGATAATTTTCGAAGATGACAACAATCCATATGTCGTAAGGTTTGTTGTACTTTATTATTTATTCGAGATAAATATTCTGACTTCGTACTTTTTGTTTGAAAATCATAATTCATGGTATTGAGAAACTCTTTCTAAACCCAACATGAACTTCGCATTCTTGTTCCTCTTGGGGA
>PIVX01000610.1 GCA_003353785.1 Gammaproteobacteria bacterium
GTCAAAGGTTGGCCATACAAGACAGATCAGGACCGGATAAAGAGCTAATAATGTTTTCGTCGATCCATATTTTACATGTTTGCAAGAAACTTTGCTTAAATTTAAACATGATACACCTCTCTGGCCATTTATAAAGTCGAAAAAAGAGGGTGTTTTGTCCCTGTGTTATAAGATAGACCCCCGTACTTTGCGTGTAATATGTGACGTCACACTGGAGAGCGCAAATCATATGCTTAATATGCTAATTAAGTAGCGCATATGTTCCATGTTCAGAGGTCGAAGGTTGGCCATACGAGACAGATCAGAACCCGGATAAAGAGCTAATAATGTTTTCATTGATCCATATTTTACATTTTCGTGAGAAACTTTGCTCAAATTTAAACATAATACACATTTTTGGCCGTTTAAAAAGTCGAAAAAAGAGGGTGTTTTGTCCCTGTGTTATAAGATAGACCCCAGTACTTTGCGTGTAATATGTGATGTCACACTGGAGAGCGCAAATCATATGCTTAATATGCTAATTAGGTAGCGCATATGTTCCATGTTCAGAGGTCAAAGGTTGGCCATACAAGACAGATCAGGACCGGATAAAGAGCTAATAATGTTTTCGTCGACCCATATTT
>PIVX01000611.1 GCA_003353785.1 Gammaproteobacteria bacterium
TTGTCCGAGCGAGCTGAAATTTATGTGGGATATCCGTGGCCTCTAGGGGAACAAAATAACTTACGGTTTTTGCTGTCCGATGTTGGAATCGTGGATTCGGCGAAATCGTTCGGAGTCGACCCGACCGCCGAAGTCCATGCGAAAATGGACTTCGATTTGGCTAAATAGACTTGAAAACGATTTAGAACTATCCATCCGATATGTCCGGATCATAAAATCACCAAAATCGTCACCGATTTGGGCGTGAGCTGCCAAATCTCCGAATTTGCGAAAAACCGACCCGATCACCGAAAATCGACTTTTAATCTGGTAAAAGTAGTAGAAAACTATTTAGAACTGTCCCTCCGATGTATCCGAATAATAAATTAACCAGGATCATCACCGATTCGGCCGTTAGCTGCCAAATCTCGGGATAATGCGAAATCGATCGGATCGCCTAAAATCGACTTTTTATCCATCAAAAGTAGTTTAAAACAATGCTATACTAATAAAATGTATTGTATGGGGACGCGGACACCTTTCCGGGGGGTGTGGTGGGCGGGAGCCCCCCAAAATAAAAATGTATTGTTTAAGGGACGCTGGATGTTGGCATCTTGCCAGGGGGTGTGGGGGGCGGGAGCCC
>PIVX01000612.1 GCA_003353785.1 Gammaproteobacteria bacterium
TGGCAGTGCTTACAGCAGAGGGACATTGCTGGCTTATCACTAGCATGGATCTATTTTTTACTTCAAAAGGTTATTGTCCCAGATGCTTCTTAGCCCTGCAAGCCAAATCTCGCCATCAGTGTATGAAAAAATGTCTTAACTGCCAAACAAATATGTGTTCTGTGTACAATAGGCAAAAACCTGTGGTTGCCACACACATATGTGAAGACTGCAATGGGTTGTTTCTTGACAACTTCTGTTTCAATCAACATAAAACAAAGAATAACGCTGATGTTAGCTGTTGCGATGACCTGAAAAGATGTCGAGCATGCGGGAAAAGAGTAAAAAGTGAAAATTTTCGGCCAGAAGACCACCACTGCCTAAAGTCAAAATGTTTCAACTGCAACAAATGGGAAGATCTGAATCATAAATGCTACTTGCGAGCACCATCCGAGCAACACTGCTTTAAACCAAATACCAGACTTCTTTACTTTGATATTGAAACGAGAGAAACAGCAGAAGGATATCTTATCCCCTTTGTTTTTTGTCTTATTCAAACATGTGCTGACTGCGCCAACGATATACATAGTGACCTGTTCGGATATCGTGATTGTTGCAAAAGTGAACGAACCAAAATATGGAT
>PIVX01000613.1 GCA_003353785.1 Gammaproteobacteria bacterium
AACTATTTACAAATACATAATGTCCAATATTTTGTTGGTAAGGGACACGGCCATGGAAGCTTCATATTTAGTAAAATCGGATGGAAACAGGTTAGGAAATGGATTGATGGATAAATAACATTAATTAATACATTGCGTTCCTTGCTTCCTAGTGCTGTTTTTAAAACGTACTGTTTATAATTCAACATCATGTTATAAGGAACCACAACAAAATAACTATTTTACTGTTATCTCATCCCATAAATGTTTCTGTGTGATAAAATATTAGTTTATATATGCGTTTTTGTATGCAAGTCTGTTTAATTACGTAAAAACAATAACTAACAGTTTGTTTAGAAAACCGTTATTATTCATGCAAAAACAAACAACAAACAATGATTCCTAGCAACAGACTGTTTACGACATCATATCAAAACTAAAACAGGGACACCATGTTTTGCGTCCATTCGCACAGTGTGACTTTTTTTAAAAAAGACTGTTTATTGCAAAATCATGTCTTCGACCCCTTTTGTTTCAGAACCTGATTGCAGTTGGTACACGTCCAGAATTGATGGTACATGCTGGATACAAACTTATTTTAACGAAAGGAGAAGAAAAATGGAAAAAAGAACAATATGGAAAG
>PIVX01000614.1 GCA_003353785.1 Gammaproteobacteria bacterium
AATACATTTGATTTGTGTACGCCTAGGTTCATTGTCTTGTGTTGCTGCCAAAAGGTTACTTAAGTAGTAAGGTGAGCAATCTACATCCTTACACAATGGATTATTAGGCAAGAAATTAGCGAATTAGATATACAATCTTGTAGGCAAATGTATTATGTAGCAAATATCAATTGATGAGATCTTCCCATCAAATACCTTTAGAATCAAATGAATAAAAATTCAAAAAACAAAAATTATTATAGTAAAAAAAAAAAATTATTTAATTGCCGCACCAATCGCTAAAATCATACTATAATATCTTGCCACATCTAAATGAACGACACCACGCAAATAAGCTTTCGTCTCCCCCACTTTAACGTCTTGCTGATATTTCATATTAGAAATATTGTATATTACTTTTGGACACAAACCGTTGTCACACAATCGGCCAATTTCATTATTAGTCAAAACTCCATTATTCATCTTGCTTGCGACTCGCATCCATTTTGTATATAAACTCGACTCTTGATCATTGTTATAATTATTGTTATAATTATTGTTATAATTAGGGCGTCCTTGATGGCGATGGTTATTTCTCGCATATCTGTCCTCCTTCCTTTCGCACCTATCATAACAAACATC
>PIVX01000615.1 GCA_003353785.1 Gammaproteobacteria bacterium
CCGTAAATTACATTTTACGGTCGGACCGTAAATTCCGGACCGTAAATTCGAAAGTATAGAAATAGCCATAACTCGGCCAATAATAATCGGTCGGAGCTGAAATTAAAAACATCGATATCGATACTCGATTTCGGAACCAAAAATCGGAAAAAAAATTCGACGCTCCAGAAAATATAGAATCGACGCTCCAAATATAGAATCAACGCTCCAAATGTATTCGACGCTCCAAAATTTTGACATTAAATTTCCGATCCAGAAAATATAGAATTGGCGCTCCAAATGTAGATTAGACGCCCCAAAAATCTGCTCACCCTATTCTTCAGACGATCGAGACCGAAAGTTAGAAATATTATCGTTAGGTTAAATTACTAGTCTGCCGGACTTAAAGTAGGCCAAAAGACAAATTTTATTCAATACAAATGTATCCATTTATTACCCTCCCCTTTATCAAATGTCACTTTTTTCTTTCTAGGAAGGACATTTTCTGGTAAATTGGAGTCACTTAATATTTTCTTGAACAGACGATGGTCCGGCGGCGCTGGTACCTTTTCTTCGGACAATGACCAGTTAATAAGGTCCAATATAGAGCTCCCAGTCGACGACGTTGTAAGATAACTGATT
>PIVX01000616.1 GCA_003353785.1 Gammaproteobacteria bacterium
AAGAGAATATTTTCGCTTTGGGAGATTCACCCCATCCTCTAGTTGAAGGATCTGAATCCCCAAATGAACCAGTGGATTCGATTGATTTTCAAAGTCGATTAAATGATTGGAAACTGGCCACTCGAATCTTTCGAGACCGATTAGTACAATCGGGACATTCTCCTGCTGAGCTTAAGCCAGAGGACAGGCCCCATTTTGTCTATTTGGACTTACAACAAGAAGCTGACTATTTATTCGAGTTAGGCTTTCGACACTGTCATCCCCAGCCCTTGTCAGAGGAGAATGCGGAGAAACAGTTGATGATACAGTATTCAATTATCAGTAAGTCCATAGGAATGGCTAGATTGCCACTATATGATAAGATCGCCACTTATCCCTTGACTATGACAAGAGTATCTCCTGTAGTATCAATGCATTCTTGCCAACGCAGTTTGTAATTGTTCCATGGTATCCTGTATAGGATCTGGTTCATCCGATTGCCTGCCTAGAATGATTTTTCTTCAGCAATTAGTAAATCGAGAGAAACAATGGTCTGAACTAGCTTTGGCAGTTGACCGGCCTCATTTACAAATTCATACTCAATTAGTCAGAATACATACTATAACCATTCCTTAATGGT
>PIVX01000043.1 GCA_003353785.1 Gammaproteobacteria bacterium
ACATTTATTCAAAACACTTTTGCTTTTCTTTAGAAGAATTTGAAAAATTTTATTATTATTTTGTTTTATGGCTTGAATAAGTTCATCTAGTAATGGCATTTCAGAGAATTAGTAATTGTAAATATAGTAAATTTTTTAATAGTATATTGCTGAGCGGCTTTTTCTAATATAGTAATTGTCATATAAAACACCACTAAAGTTTATAATATGTCCTATCTATATTATTAATGATAATAAAAATGAACAAAAAAAGTAGTAACGGAACTCTTTGATTAATAAGACAGTAAAACCCTACAAGAATTTTCAAATTTGTCTTGTTGGTAGCAATTATTCTATATTATCAATAACTTATAAATTACCAGTTTTAACTAAATTTACCCGAAAATATGGCGTAAAGCCCCTGACTTTAGACATGGGGAGTATCAGTAAAATATAAGCTTCCAACAAACTATAATAAGATTAATTAAGGCAATTTAGTATCCATAAAGTATAAATCGGTTGTAAAGTTATTTTGTGTTCGAGTAATTAATACACGAATATTATCAAGTCCAAACTTATCAATTAGCCTCAATGTTTCATTTGATATATCTACAGATATAGTAGAATTTAACTCTTCACATTTTATAATAATTTTTTTTCCATATAGATCTTTGACTTTTTGGTTATAAAATCCGTAATAATCATAAAAAGAAAACGATGGCCTCTTGCCAGCTTTAAATGTTACTATTTTTTCAGTTACTGCATTTTCAATATACGCAGTATAAGTACTTTGCTCACTACCATCTGTTTCAAGGAAAAAATCCACTGCAAAACTTAGCTGACAATTCAAACAAGCTAAAATAAATATTTTTATAAAAAAAAATTCTTAGTAAATAGACTATTCATTATCTTCATAATTTCTCCACTAGTACATTAATCAAATTTATTTCCAACCTAATTAAGTTGAACTATATAGTATAAAAACTATTGCTATTTAAAAAGTGTCTTAGTAAATTTTGTCTAATATATTTTCTTTATGGTGTTTTTTTGTTGGTTTTAGAGTCATCTTGAGCTTATTAGATCATGAGCTAGCAAGCTAGTTATCTCTCGATATAATATTCTTAGGCGTTTTATCAAATAACAATTATTATCAATAACCTTACACATAACAATATTTGATTATCTATTCTGCTAACAACTACTATCGGAAGTATTATTTTCCTAACAAAAGACCATACTCATACTAAACTAGGATATACCCTACAAGTAGGATTTTTTCTGTCTCGTGGAGGTAGAGGCCAATCCGATGATGGAAAGTCATATCTTATCCATATTATAAATAACCTAGGGGGAGCAAAAGGCAAAGGCTACAAAGGGATTGGAGCTCCTAAGCAAAAAAAATGTAACTGAGACAATACGTACAAGTTGAAGAAATCCGAAAAGATATGATTGTTAATTTTAGTGATGCACTATCAAATCCGGAAGTCAATGACAAAATTATTGATATTGCTAGGAAAATGAAAAATAATGGCAATAGAGCTGAACATGTTCTACAATTTGCCTCACAGAAAAAATCAACTGAATCTAGTTATTGTACTATTCTTTAGGTTTGAGAAAAACGACATTAGCAAAAAATAAACACTGAGATTAAATATTTTTTTCCTAAAATATCCATGTTTCATTGGCTGCCTTTAAGCAAATATTTTTATTAGAACAAAAATTGCTGTTGTCCTGTAAGAGATAGGGGAAATGCATCTGTCATTAGATAATTTTAAATACAATCTATTGTGTGAGTACTAATACTCTTGCTATTATTTAACTTAGAACAATATGAAAATAAGTAACGCTCGGTTCGTGTATGTTTTTGCGATTACACTATTACGAAATTATTTTTTTTTATCAGTCATGCTGCATATAACTGGTTAAAGATATATTAAATACTATCGAGTATAATTATCCTCCATGAGAACGGCGTAGATACACTATGGTTTTTTATTTGTTGATCATGTAAAATTAGATTTCTAAATTCAAAGAAAGTTTAAAGAGAGAATTATATATACAAATGAAAAAAAAATATTTAATAATCATATTAATTTCATCTTTTGCTACAGCATTCTCAGAATTTAAAATTTCTCCATTAAAACCAGAACAAATTAAATTAATGAAAGAATATAAAGTAATATCTAAAAATCTCCCTGTAGATATTCACAATTTAAGAATGCTAAATATCAACTATTATAATTTTGAGGGAAAAGTTAAAAATGGTCAGCTTGTTGTTCACGCAACAATTGCTCATGCACTTATAGACATTTTCAAAGATTTATTAACCATCAAATTTCCAATAAATAATATAGAACTAATAGAACAACTTTTCATTAAAAATAAAGCTGATGTAGCTAATAACATTACTATCTCTTTTTACGATAGAGAAATTAAGCATGTTGGTATTTATCATAGACATGATAAAGTATATGCGTCTAAAAGTTCTCCAAAATCTCTTATAGCTAACATCATCAAATTATTTAAATCACCTTATAACAATGATAAATCATATATGCTTAACGATGACATAGAAATGCAATCTATGTATACAAAAATTGACACCCCTTTAAAATCTTTGCATGCATATGGCTTCGCTATTGATATTAATCCTATACAAAATCCAATACTATATTTTATAGCTGCTAATCAAATACAACTGACGCAGCTTTCTAAGAGCCTTAATAAAAACAGTAATATGCAATTCGATCAAGGGTTAGCTAGATATTTCCCACGTCAAGGAATTAGATATGCTAACCGTAAACAAAATCGACATGGTCTAAAAAATAGAGCTGGAATGGTTGAAAATATTGTTGAGACATTTGCAAAACATGGGATGAATGATTGGGGCGGAGACTGGGATATGCCTATTGATCATATGCATTTTCAAGTTCCAAGAGAACGAGCATTAATTTTAGAAGAAATTACTAATACAGAATCTCTAGATAATGCGATAGAGTATTTTAATATTACAAGAGACTATTATAACTTACATAAAAAGCAAATTGACTCTACATTTGTTATTCCAGAAAAATTTAGTGGTTCATTGTTAGAATTATACCGAAAAGATCCAAAGTCATTCTATTCACAATTAAGACTGCTAAAACAAAATGATAATATTTGAGTTGTATATTAGCAGATTCTAGCTTAATATTTAGCAATAGTAGATGTTGTTTTAATGAACACTTACCTTCCATCATAAGTAAAAGTACTAATTACATATTAAATTTAGGAGCAGTAGTATTCTGATATGCTTTCATAAATGGTTTAATTTGATCTTCTATTTCTTCTACCAAAGCTTTCAAAGAGCTTTTACCTGCCCGAAAAGCACACTTCTTTTCACTTTCATCAACAGCATCTTTGCACGCTGATAATTCAATTATGAGAGATTTTAAATTTTCATCATCTGTCATATCATTTGTCCCCTCTAACAGATTTTTTAACTTTGTTTGTACTTTAATTGCCGCTTCAATATGTTCTGGTCTTGCAGATGCAATTACACCTATTATCTTAAATGATCTTTTTTTCCATCCAGATTGTTCCCTTTTATTTATATATTGTGTTTTGAAATCTTTATATGGTTTTAGCTGCGTAAAAATTTTTTCCATTTTCTCATCTTTTATTATATCTAAAAATAAATCCTCATATTTCTCAATAATAGAACTAAAATCACTATTAGATCTCTCAATTTCTATAGATGCTTTCTTTATTTTATCTCTATTAGCAAAAGGCTCATCAAAATTTTTTAGTGATTCTAGCTCCGATATAGCACGCTTATTTTTTGCAGCTAACTGTTCTAAATTAGATATTAATTCTGTGGATAATTTACTTTCATGAGAACTATTAAAATCATTCACAATATTTTGAGCTTTTGTTATTCTTTTCCCATAAGACTTGGCTGTTATCATGGCTGCGCTCACTTCGAGCTGTTGTGTTTCCTTAGCCTTCGCGTTACCAGTGATCCACAATACTAGAAACTATCTAAATCCACTAAGCCTGGATTCAACTCACAACCATTAAAAAATATATATTTCATAAACCTCCTATCATCTTTAGAATAAAATCATTATTCTCTTTTTGCTTGTTTGTGAATCTAGTAGATACTACAGCAATATTCTATCTTCACTATTCATGTGTTTATATTTCATTCCCATTATCCGTAGATGTTCCTATTTCATACGTTTTCGCACTTGGGGTTAGACTCTACCGTTTTATCGCACTTCAGACTTGACCGCCCATACATTCTGTAGTATAAATATTTACCACTTAATTATTTATAAAATCGTATAGATAAACATAAGTCAGAAAAAATCATGAATGCTCAAAAATACTTAAAATCTTTACTTACTGTTCTAATTTGTATTTTATTATGCAGATCATATGCCGTTGAGGATACGATAGGTATTGATAATAATAACAAGAAAACCATATATATCCATATTGGTAGTCCGAAAACAGGCTCGACTTCTATACAGGCCTTTGCAACTTTGAATCATAATACTCTATTGAAGCACGATGTGTTTTATCCTATTGTTGGAAGACATTTTGCGGGACCACTAGGACAAATATTTGTTAATGGATATATTCTTTTAAAAATGTTACCCGCTATTAAAAATAATGCAGGATCCATTACTAATGATGACAAGACTATTATAGAAGAATTATTAAAAGAATTTGATAAAAGTGAATGTTCTAACATGCTTATTTCAGAAGAGGCTCTTTTCGATGAATATAACGGCGGATTGTTTAGTATATGTGATTTTTTTGATTCATCAAAATATGAACTAAAGGTAATAGTATATCTAAGAAATATTTGCGAATATGCAGCTGGATTGTGGAAGGAAGATATAAAAGCTGGATTATGGGAACAGTCAATGGAAATAAATCTAAATAGTACATTAGATTTAGAGTCATCTATTAGATTAAGAGTAAATAAATATTTGCAGTCCCTAAATATGTTAAAATCTCTATCCAACAAGATAGGTAAAGATAATATTATTATTAGAACATTTGAAAGAGAGAGATGGGTAAATAAAGACTTACTTGATGACTTCTTGAATATTGTAAATATTAAAAATAGTGATCAATTCCAAAAAATTGAAGGTAATATTAATTCTGCGATGAGTAGAGAAACAGTAGAAAAATTTCGCTATATGAACAAGTATTTAAACATGGTCATTGAGCCTGGATTTGATATTGAGAAAAAGATTCCCCGTGATAAAACAAATCAAAAAGTAATTGATTCCGTGCCTGATGCATTAATTAAAGAGATTAGTGATATGTGTTATCCTATTGAATGCGGAATAGCTAAATTCTTCCTGGAAAGAGATGAATTGTTTGCTAGCAAATATCCAAAAATATACGGCACAAAAAGAAATGTTTATAATGGTTTGGATATAGATACAAAGAAAGAATTAAGAGTCCTTGTAAGGTTAGCGATACAGAAAAAAACAAGTATGAACTGATAAATGCTGTGAGTTAATATTTCCCGAAAGCTTTATTTTCTCTTTGTTGCTGCTTCTCTTCAAAGGGTAAAGCCAGGATCTTTGCATAGAATTGCACGACATTCACTTCTCGAGAATTGTGCGACCTGAATAGCTTTCCTTGTCTAAAAAATCTATTCATATTTTCTCCTATTTAATTCTAAAAACTATTTGTTTAAAAACTTTTAACATACGTTTCACCCTAGTATAATAGCGCAAACACTTCCAGCAAAATTGTTTACTGACAACGTTTTAAATTCAAGAAACAACAGATGATTCTTTACCTTTTCTTATTTAACTAATTTATCAAGCTTCCTAGTAGCCGTATTTCTAGACACTTATAGTAATTTAATAATATCTGAGATAGATAGATATTCGAGAGTATGTTAACTTCTATACCATACCATTCAAAAAGCTACAAAAGCACTCCGATATTATGCTGGAAACACAAAATATGTTATTCCTCAAGTGGTTCATCCATAGTTATGACAAAAATATCGGAATCGTTCCAAGAATTCATATCGAAATTACCAAATTCATAACCTACAGATTCTATATTGGTTTCTGCACAATTTGCACAACACCCTAAAAAACAACCAAATGCAGAACTAACTGTTTCACAAAGACTTACTAAAAAATTGGTTGAAGAATTTCTTCTGGCATGATTCTCATTACGTAATCTATTTAGCATTAAAGCAGTTTCATTAGCCTCTTGAACAATTTCAGCTGTTTCAATATCATCATTGGTAATACCAATCACCTTTATACTGATACTAGCAGACTCTGCAATTATGTTATTAGGTATTTCAATACTAGCGCTTGCCCAAAACGGAATTTCTTGATCTTGATTAATTGATATTCTGGTTGAATAAGTATCTAAAGACGTAGCGCATGAACAGCATTCTCTTAAGCCACTACAACATCCAGTGAGACTTTTAGTTTGCATAGATACTATTCTTAAGTAGTTAAACTGCGATTTTACATTAAATTTAACTTCAATATTTAGGGCAAAAATTTGCGAAGCGTCTAACAGAAGCACAAGACATATAAATATTTTTGTTAATGTATTCAAAATAAATCCTCCATATCTATTTTAATTCTTAGGTTTATTATACCCTTTTATTATCCTTATTACTCGACTAAATATTTCTGCTGCTGTACGATAGCCATGACATTTTATTGGTCTATTATTTATGTTTCTTGCTAATATGTCTATTTTATTTTGACTTACTAACCTTATATCTATACTTCTTGGGAAATGTACTCTAGGTGAATTATTAGCATTCTCAATACCACCTTTGATAACCGCAACTCCCAATTAAAAATTTCAGTATTTAGGGATTTCTAATATAAATATCTTCGCTTCTTTAGTTTTTTCAAAATTCAATTCATTTTATATGATCTTAAGTATTATATTTTTATAGCGCCTCATCTTTAAAACTATTTCACCTCTAGAAATATGCACTAAGATCATGCATGAAATATTGTTGTTAAAATCAATCATAACTAACTCTCATTATATTTTCTTTTCTATTAGACACTCTACTTAATATGTAAACACCATATATCCCAAAGATAAATGCGATTATTCCCATAGCACCGTGCGGCTCCCAAATGTCCATGCTAGTACCAACTATTAATGGCCCCATAAACATTCCAGTAGAATAAGTCATAATAAAAGCAGCATTTGCAGCAGCTAGCTCTGCTCCATTAAATCGTGACCCAATACTAACTAATCCTACCGTATATAACCCAGGTATTATACCACCCCAAAAAAAAATAATTATACCTAAAACTAATTTATGCTGGGCTATAAATGGGATACATATAGCACCAGCTGTTCCAAATAATGTAAACAATGAAAATAACCAAATTTTCTTAGAACGATCGATTAAAAAGCCAATCGGAATTTGAAAAACAATATTCCCCAACCCCATGGCAATCAGAAATATTGCAAACTCTTGTGCTTGGTATCCTATTTTTAACCCATATACTGGGAATATAGACAAAAGACCACTTTCTGATATTCCGAACACAAGTACAGCGCCCATTGCTAGAGGAGCTAAAGCAAAAAATTTCCAAAAAGATGTTTTTGTTTCTTCTGCTAATATTTCTGGTATTTGATGCAAAGAAGCAAATACGGGTATTACCGACATAAAAATTATAGTTGCTCCACATAAAAAAGGAGTCATACTATGAATGTCTGATGATTTCAAAATTAGTGGGCCTATCATAAAACCTAAACTTAGCATAGTGGCATAAGCGCCTAAAATAACACCTCGTTTAAATTGTGGTGATGCCGCATTAATCCAAAATTCACTCAAAATAATGATAGTGGTAATTGCAGCATGGAAAATAAATCTTAAAGGGATTATTGCCCAAAAATTTGTTATCCAAAAAAAACTCAATAAAGAAATTGCAGACAAAATTATAGAAAAAATTAATAATTGTGCTGTGCCAATTTTTTTTGCCATAGGTGTGACAATTGGAGAGATAGCAATAGCTCCAATACTTGATATTGCTGCGTTTAATCCTATTAATGAACTGGGAATTTTACGTAACTCAAATAACATTGCCAAAAGAGGCATACTCAATGATAAACCAACTCCTACAATGGTTACTGTAATAAGTGCTGCAGCAATACTTAACCAATTTGTTTTATCAAAAGATATAAGAGTGTGCATAATTCATCCCCTTTATTTAAGTTTTCTTATTATTTTGCATATTTCTGTGATTTTTTGTTGTTGTTCTTTTAGATTAGGTTTTGCAAAAGCATCTGCAACACAGCATGAAATGTGTTTATCAAGAATTTTTAATTCAATGGCACGAATAGATGCACGCGCGGCATCTAGCTGTATTAAAATATCTGGACAATAACGTTGTTGTTGTATCATATTTCTTATTCCTTCAATTTGTCCTTTAACACGATTTAAATGTGGTAAATGTTCTTGGTGAGCTGGGTGTTGTACTTGTTTACTTTTTGCAACCATATTTTTTATACCTATTAGAATGAATAAACCTTACACTATACCCCCGTAAGGTATATGTCAACAAATTAGATTTGTTAATAGAAATTTATTACAAGAAAAAGCCAGTTCGTGGCGACTTGGTAACTAATTCTCTTTTTTTGAGTGATTAATTACGTTTTAGAATATAAAAAATATCTACTTTAGCGATTGCTACTATTTTTAATCTTAGTTGTTAACTCAGATTTAAATATTTTAGAATTAACCTTTAAATCTTCCAATGCTTCTTTTGCTAAAGCATACAATTCTTCATCCATAAATGATTCATTATCTTTTAAAAAATCCCGTAGCATCTCCAATAAAACTTATCAATGGTTCTTTATTACCGTATTTTCTGTCATTGTAATCTCCTATTTTAAGTTAATAATAGCTCTTGCAAGAAGTATAGTGTGTTGCCCTATTCTCCTGTTCTATAAGCCTATTTCCCTCATTAAAAACTTCTTCCGATAGAGTAGGACTTAAAACTCTATCGAAGCTAATTTTCTCCCTGTTCAAAAGGTAACATTGCACTAAGCGTATATATTTCCTAGAGAACTCATCTTTGTTAACTAGGATACTCACAGATTTCGTAAATAAGTATTTTTGTGCCCTAGTATTAACAACAGGAAAACCACCTAACCTCTTGACATATCTATCAATTTCTATCAACATAGCTTTCGCCCTAAAAAGACATAACGGTTAGTTGTTTCATTTTTAACAATTTTTTTCATATCTAAACTAGCCTTTTTTCGCAATCAAATATCTTAATTAACCCTTTTAAAATCACCCTTAATCACATTTGTATTTGGCTTAAAATTATAATCATCTTCACTAAGTTTTAGCTTTTACCCTGTTTGTGGATAATATATTTTAGTAACCTGTTTACCTCCTGGTGTTGCATGTAACTGAATTATTACATCAACAAATTTCATCTATGAATCACCAACATTGCTAACATTATAGTTAGCCATCTCTATATTTGGGGTAGCGTTCCATATATTGACAATTCTACAATCTGTAATATGCTTTTAGTAAAGTAATAGGGATAATGGAATGTCTAAATACAGATATAGAAAAGCATTTATATTCATTTTAATTAATGTCTGTTTACATACATATGCTCAGGGGATATCTATTGTTAATAAACAAGCAGTTGCGTCTAGATTGCTATTATTAAATGACTTACAAGAGCTGCACTTCCCTTGCGATGACAAAAAAGATTTTTATACAAAATTTCTACGTAATCACCCCTCTAATTTTTCTATCAATTCTATGGGTTTACAGGAATTAGATGTAGCTCATAATTCTTCTTTTACAATGATTAGCATACCAGAGAACATCTTTTTAGATGAGCAATCAACATTCTGCTCCTGCATAACCTCATGCTGTCTTAGTTGTTTTGCAAAATGTTCATGTTGCCCAGAAACACCAATCCAAGAGAAATCTTTTCTCTTGCAGTACTGTACTATTAGCATAGGACAAAAAAATAGTAATAAGAAATCCTCATCAATTGTAGCAGTAGTAGAATTAATCGATCATGATGGATATGTCTGTTTAAATACCCAGGCCATGCGTGACAATAATATAAGCTGTACAATAGGAACGGTTTTTATCAATACCACAGCTTTTGAGTCATCAAGAAATACTAACAATACGACAGAGCGTAATTTAGCCGTGTACGTTAATAATGAGCTTTATGTGTCTAATCTTCATACTTCAACTTTATCAACATCAAAAGATGGTGCGAGCAATGAGTTGTCTTTGCGTGTTAATCAGGAGTCTTATACGCCTAGACCTCATGCTACAGATGCTTCTATATCAGTACAACTGTATACTCATAATACTACCAATTCAACAAACATACCTACTGACACAATTGATAGTGATGGCTTGAATGTAAAAACTGATCTTCCAGTATCTAGTAGAGATTCAAATTCATGGAAAAAAAGAATTCCTTTATCTACTAGGTTATAAGCTATGGTACAATTAGGGATGCCTGTGTCAATA
>PIVX01000044.1 GCA_003353785.1 Gammaproteobacteria bacterium
TCTACATTTACTTTTAAATCCTTAACCAAAAATGATATACTGCAATTGCTTTATATTTATTAATGATAGAAAAAATTGAGTTGGAAAATATTTTAAGGTGGAGATACAGAAATGCAAAATAATAATGATAAACTTAGTTTTATAGGGATAGCACCGATACGGGCTGAAGATAAAAAAGTTGTTAATGGAATTGCTGATATAAATCAATTAGCCCCTTTTAAATATCCTTGGGCTTGGGAATATTTTCTTAACGCTAACAAGAATCATTGGACTCCTTTGGATATAAGTATGACAGGTGATATCTCTGATTACAAACATAGGCTTACTGATGATGAAAAACATGTATATGAAAATGTACTGGCATATTTGACCACTGCAGATATTTTAGCAATGCGTAATATTGGTCTTGCTGTAATGGAAAAAATAACGGCGCCAGAAATACAGATCTACCAAGCTAGACAAGTTTATGAAGAAGCGTTGCACACATGGGCTTACCAACACTGTATTGAAACACTCGGACTCGAGCAAGGGGAAATTTATAATCGTTATCGAGTGGTTCCTGAAATTAATAATAAAATACAAATTGCTAACAAACGTATTAATTCAATTTTAAGATCTGACATTGATCTTACCGATCCAGATGAATTGCATAATTTTGTTTTGGCTTACATCTTTTTTGCGACAATCTTTGAGGGGTGTTGGTTTTATAATGGGTTTAGTCCTATCTTTGCATTACAGAGAAGGGGATTGATGAAAGGAACAGCAGAGCAACTGCAATATATAATGCGAGATGAGATATTGCATGCAACATTTGGCATTCGTGTAATATCGCAAATTATAGCTGAAAATGATGTAAAATTAGATTTGTCTGCTATCAGAGAGATGTGGGATGAAGCTGAATCAGCAGAAGTAACTTATGCTAATTATATACTAAGGAATCCCATTCTTGGTTATTCATCTGAAGTTCATGTTGAACAGTTTCGCTTCATTGCAAATCGTCGAGCCGGACAGCTGGGTTTAGAAGAACCATTCCCTAATGCGAAACATGCTCTACCATGGCTTGATGAGCAAGCAAATATCAGCAAAGAAAAAAATTTCTTTGAAACAAGAGTGATGGAATATCAGTCTGGTGGTTTAAATTGGGAGGATGAAGAGAAGCTTGCATGATAGAGTTTGAGATATATATTTATAATAAATTTTGATGATGAGAAGAAAAGTAGTTGTTTCCTAGCTTTTTAAGCACAAAAACAAGTAAAATTTAGATTGAGTTTTGACGGAACCTTCCATTCTTACAGCAATTATTCTTGTGTTCGTACTATGTAAATATCACAATCAGCAGTATGGGAAAGAGTTTTAGTCAGGTTAGATTTTAGTTTTACAGGTGGTGAAAATATGGTCTTTCCAAGAGTTTTGAGATTTTGAAGAATGTGCCCGAATGTGCAAAAACCTACAGTTTGAAATTGCTAAATGTTTTTTTTAGCCGATATATTTCGAAATCTATTTTCACAGAATAATGCCTAGCATGTGACTTTGTAGATTGGCTCTAAATTTTGGAGATCTATTCCCAGTGTAGTAATTATTCTTTCTCTGTCATTGCTGCCTCTCTTTTTTATTTAAAGAAACAGATTACAGATTAATATTTAGCAATAATAGATGTATTTCCTCGATACAAAATATTCCAGAAGATAAATATACCATAGAGTTAACACTTTGTATGGTAATTGCATCCTAGATATAGAAGATATCATGAGTATTAATAATTGGCTTAAAAAACTCCCAAGCTTCTATAGTGATAAATGAACCGTGATATATAAGATAAAAAATCATTAATATTATGGAAATAGAGCTACTGAGACCAAATCCATGCAAAAACATGGATAGCCACATCAAAATGACTGGTGACATTGACATATACAATGTATATAGAAATAGATTTTCACCAACTTTTGAGCTTAGCAAATCAGCTACGGGTTCAAAATTAAATAAGACTAATACTAATAACCGCCAGCAATATCAAGAACAATGTAGACTATATTTAAAAAATCTATTCATGTTTTGTTTTACTCCTTATTTCCTAAAAAATTAATTCCTATAATAATCCTGTAATGTGTTTAACTGGAGTGTAAATTCAGGCCTCTAAAATCTTTTCTCAATGCATGCCTGGATGCTTTATCAACTAGGTTGAATATTGTATCAATTCGATCTTTTTTTCTAGAGGCTAGATGACCTAGCACTTTAACGAACTTACAATTTAGCTTAGAGGTTAGCTGGTAGAATTTCTGGTACAATTCATAATTGTTAAAACGTTTATTTTTACTAGAAAAATAACTGTTTTGTTCAAGCCTAATACGTCTTTGTGGCAAACCAAGAATGTTTTGTGAATCTGTATAAATTGCCAAAGAGGAATTTTCACCATTGATTAAAGGTGTTATTTGTTCTAATGCCCATAACAATGTTTGTAACTCTAGCTTGGTTGAACTAGTCTGTTCAAAACGCTTTACTTTTACTCTATCTTTTAGCTCGTCTATAGAGTTCTGATCGTATAGTGAGTTGGAGATCAAAAGGCAAGCACCATAGCCAATCTTTAATTTAGTATTTACACTACCATCGGTAAAAAGCTGATAATTAAACATTATCTATTTCATCTCAATCGTTATCGTTAAGATATTTTTTAAAGATATACAATAAATGTGAAATTCCTAAATATTAAAATTACTATATTATACTATTTTTATTGAGGAATTTGAAAAATAATCAAAGAAAAACAACTTTCTTAATAAGAAGGTAATTTCTAAACATCTTTAGTACAAAGAACTACCGGCATTATTCCAGAGCAAATTGCTATTGACAAAGAAAAGGCCTTGTATCCTGCTATCAAAAATGTGTTTGGTGATAAAACCAAACATAGAGATTATAAGTGTAAAAATAATAATTTGGAACAAGATTAACAAGGTATCAAGTCTGGATATAAGCAGATGAAAGGATTTAAGAATATTTTCTGTGCTTTAATATTCTGTACTACCTTTGAGGAAATTAGACAGTTTTTTAGAATGTCGAATAAGGCTAGTGCAGGAAAATGTAGGTTAATTACGTCTAGATCTCAACAATTTAATAATCTAGCAATAATAAATGTTTAAAAACCTTTAAATACCAGGGATTCAAGCAGTCTTTATACTCAGTTTTTCCAGAACCGAAAATGAAATGTAAAGCAAATATTGTATTTAAGTGCGTATATATTGCCTAAAATCAACCATTTATATCTCTTTCTAATTATATATTGATCTAAAAGGCATTATTTGATACAATAATCTAAATAACTATCTTTAATAGTATAAATTTTAATTAATTATGAATATCGTAAATAAAATTCTTTTAAAATACAATATCTTACCTTATATATTGGTGTCTTTGACTAGTCTATCTTTCTCAGCGCAACAAACAGTAAGTGAAGTTAATAATAGTCAGTTTTCTGATATTCATTATAGTCCTAGAATAGAGTTAGCTGGAAAACTTGGGTATAGCTCGAAAAAGGAGCAGAGGCGTGACATAGCTCGCTTGGGTTTCGTTCTTCCAATATACCAAAAATCTAATGCTGTGACTTTTTTGTCCTTAATAGGTGTAAAAGATAATGCTAAACATGCAGAAGGTAACTTTGGTGCAGGTCATAGGGTACTACTAAATAGCCAATGGATAGTTGGTGGATACGGATTTTATGATTTGAGAAGGACTCAGAATGCAAAAATGTTGCATCAAACAACTTTTGGTATTGAAGCGCTATCTAAATATTTGGAATTTAGAATAAATGGGTATATGCCGATATTGACCAAAGAGCACAAGTTGTCGAATAAGAACATTTATAAAATAAAGTATTCTTCTAATACAAGAGTTGCTGAAATAAGTGTACAAAACAAGCAATTAGTAGAAAAGGCTATGCCAGGGTTTGATATAGAGGCAGGAGGGGCATTGCCAAGTTTATCAAGATATGAAATGTTTGTTGCGTACTATCATTTTAACGCAAAGGATGTATCTGCAGTAACAGGATTCAGAGTACGTACTAATATACGTGTAGCAGAATGGTTGTCGGTAGAATTAGAAAGTAATTATGATGGCTCAAGAGGGAGTACAAATTATGGTGGTATTCGTTTAGGTTGGGATATTGGTTCAAGTCAACCATCAAGAAAAACTTGGATATCTAGAAAAATGACCCAATTACCTGTAAGAGATATAGATGTGGTGCATCAACAAGCACCTATATTTAATGATATTGTACCTGGAAAAAGATTTAGAACAGGTAAAGCTTTACTATTAGAGAGTTTTAATTCAAGTGATGAATTAATTTTGGAGGGTGATGAACTTGATTTTAAGCTCTTCAAATCTCAAGAAGAATTGATTCAGTCTGGTTTGAAAGCTGATGCATTTTTTAGTATTACACTAGATAATCTAGTTAACATGGACGCTAACTCAAATTCAATAACTATTCTAGAAACTTTATTTAGTAATCCTAAGGCAGATAAACCTCGGATAGATGAGCCACAGACTGATGAGCCACAGACTGATGAGCCTCAGATTGATGAGCCTCAGATTGATGAGCCTCAGACTGATAAGCCTCAGACTGATAAGCCTCAGACTGATGAGCCTCAGACTGATGAGCCTCAGACTAAAGAGCCACAGACTGATGAGCCACAGACTGATGAGCTTAACGATGCACCTAAACAGTATAAAACTAAGAAAGCTCAACGCAATGCTAGCTTATTCCAAGATATAGAGAATTTAAAGAAATCTAAGAATTCTAAGAGGAATGGACGTAAAAAAACTAAGATAAAACAAGATTCTACTAAAATAAAACCAAGTACTACGATAAAGGAAGGGATAGTGCCTGCAACATCTGCTGCTAGTAAGATGGCTAATGCTTTTAAGAAATCTGGAACAAGTATACAAGATGCTCTTAAACTAAAATCCAAAAATCTAAAAACTAATGCTAGAAATGTTAATATAGGCTCAGATCGTACCTCGAAGAATGGTAATAGTGTAAATGCAAAGAAAAAAATTGAAGAGGCGAAAAAAAGAAAACAAGAAGAAGCAAGACGAGAAAGAAAAGAACAAAAACGTAAAGCAATGAAAGCAATGAAAGCAAGAAGTGAAGCTAGAAAGCAAGGTAGGAATTTTCCAAAAACAAATAATATAAAAGAAATATTTGCAAACACTATTTTGGCACAAAGAGTTGCCACAATGGGAAGTGATTCTGAAAGCTCCGATACAGAGAGTAGTGATGACGATTGGAAAGGAGGTAGCGGTACACAAGTTATAAAACCAATAGTTATCATCCCTAAGAATCCTAAAAATACAACGAAGCTAAGACGTAAATCGTTTGCTGTTACTAGTAGAGATAGCAAGGCTATTAAAAATCAAATGAAGAATGATAGAAAGCGTAGAGGGTTTTTAGATTTAATATCAAGTAAAACAAAACCAAAACTTAAAAAAAATGTAGCACAAAAAAAACCAGTAACAACAAAAGCTGCTACTAACAATATTTTCTCTATAATGTCAACGATGCATATTCCAAGTGGTTCGGATAATGATGCGAATAGCGGCAATGATAGTGACGACTGGTCAGATTAAGATTGTTGACATTCTCACCACAGGTGATTCCTGAATCTTACTTCAGGCAGGCTACTACTAGATCACTCGTTTGCAAAAGTTCCTGATTCATAGAAGTTGCCAATACATCTTCTTTAATATTCTTAGCAATCCAATCATGCCATTTGTGCGACGACAATTCTAACATTTCCCAAAAGGGAGTAGATTTGACAAAGACTTGATAAGCTTTAGTATCAGCCATAGAACACCCCATCCAGCGAACATAATTTTCAAGATATTTTTGGCAACTAATACATAACTTAATGGCGTATTTGTTTTGGTATATTAAATAATCCGTGTAAATATCTAAAATCTCTGCCCAAAGTTTTTCATCTAAATAGTTTTACAAATAGTTTAGGCCGCGGTGGATAATTCATTGAGTGATTGACCATAATCAACGTGTTAAGAGAACATTTAGCGAGCAGCTTATATCCACACGCATAAGGGCTTTGTTTCCTAACCCTTCTGGTTGTGGTATTTATAAGAATTTAAGAAATTTTATAACTTTTGGGCATCCCAAGGGCTGTCATTTTATTTAAAATTCCGCATCCAATCATGGCTTAATTTTTTTATCTAGAGAATTTTCTAGAATGTAATTTGTTGCCTAGAATTCTTTTGAAACATTGAATGCATAATTCAGAATTATTACGCTTGCCATAATTTCTAGCCCTCTGTCAGTCCCAATTCTTGAGCTAATGTGGGTTGTATGACATAAGGGGGGGGTTGTTACATAGAATAATTATATACAATTTACAAATTAAAATAACTTTTTAGGGTTAAAAACATTGACCCAGCCGTTTTCTTTTGATTTATGAAAAATAGATACAAAATTAGTGCTATCTCCCCCTCCAGTTCCCATAAAGATCTTCATTTCTTTTTGTAAGTCATCCTTTTCCTGAGTTAAGTAATAATGCATATAAATATAGGGACCTCCTCCATGCCCAACAATTAAAATATTCTTATTTTCGTTTATAAGTCTTTTCACAGTGCTAGTTAGCATATTTGCGGCATCATATGGTGTTTTAAGTATTATGTCTTCAGATATTATTGACCTATATGCAGAATCAATTTCAGGGTAGAGCTTAATTAGACTATCAAAATATAAAACACTATCGATGGGAGAGTCATAAAATACACCATTTTCAAATGGTCCAATATAATTGATAGTTAGTTTATCCTTAGTAAATGTCGGAAGAAATTGTCCGTACATAAGCAAACGTTCTGTAAGACCATATTCAATTCGTATTTGGAGCTTTTTGCCAGTCATCTTAAAAATTTCGTTTAAAAATATCTTGGCAGTATGGACACACCTCGACATTGGAGATGAATATATATAATTATATTTAGATACATCAATTTTTTTTATCAACTCTTTAGCTGTTTGTTTTGTTTCTTTAATTCCTTTAATAGTTAATGGTTCATCAAAGGGGTTTTGTTTAAAGCGAGATGATTTTCTAAATGCTTCTTTTTCTTTTTTATCACTAGAATATTTAATTCTATGACCATGCCTTATATATACGAGTTCTTGAGTAGCATGTTGGGGAGATGCAACACAACTAAAAGTAACAAAACTCATTAATGTGAAACACAATAAGATAAATATTAGGTTACTTTGTTTGAAGTAATTTTTTTGCAACATACTGTAAGTTTTGCATATTAAAAATTTATACTAGCATCATACCATATATTCAAATTTCAAACAAATATGAGAGTTTTCAAAATATTTTTACAAAGATATTATTAAGGAAAGTTATATATAACCACGATATTTCGTAGTACTCTTATACTATGAATAGCTAATGCAAAGGATTATCATCAAACTTATTCTGATATTGTTTGTCTTCTAAATAATTAATCCTATGGCAAAGAATAGGCGGACACTCATCATTGATAAAAGCAATAATAACTTTCTTGCCAAAACTAGATATTTCACTGGTGGTAAGTAAGCTTCTTTCAGTGGATGATTGAGTAGTACCACCTTGTTGTGAGGTGTCTTGCTGAATTTGTCCTTGTCTTGGTTGTTGAGATTGACCAGATTATTCAGAGCCAACATTAATAGTAGTTTTATGGATACGAAAGGAAGCAACTCAAAATAAATAACTAGAGAATATTATGAAAGTGGAATTATTATGTAACATGTTTTTAACAGCTATTGATTTACTTATCATAAGTGATTTTACAATAATTTCTACTCTCAATAGTTCTCCATGACATTTTTTCTACGTTGAAACCAAAATATAATGTTTTTTCTTCCCCAGATATATTATTACAAAGGCGCTTATTTGACTGAATAACCTTTCCATCGTTAATCGCTATTTCAACAATATTTCTATCCTTATAAAGATATTTAAACAAATGTCCTTTCCCATAAATTGCCCCTCCAAACGGCCAAATTAAGTCTTTCCAACTCCCAGTATCATAATAAACAACTTCTGGAATAATTTCTATATTGTTTAAAATTTTACTATTTTGAGCTACATTAATCATGGATACCATTTTTGTATAACCCCCTCCCTTTGGCAATTCGTGATTGAACCCTGTAACTGTTGCAATAGAAATCCATATAAAAAATAAAGTTATAATGATGGAATGAGTATATTTATTATTAGTGAAATTATTTAAACAATAACAGAAGGATTTACCCATTATAATACTAACGTACATCGATGCCGTAAAAAATTGCCAAGAAAATCCGCCAAAGAGTACAGGAATTGGTAATGAACATAAAAATAATATAGCAAGAACCATTAGCCTATTTTTTTCTTGAGAATCATGACCCTGAAAGACTTTTTTTGTATAGAAAATTAATGTAATTACAAATGGAATAGAGAATATATTAAACATAGGTAAAAGATGAGCATCATAATGTGTATTAATTTTATAAAAAAGCAATCTAAATGGAAGTGTAATAGCTTTAAGACTGTTCAATAGAATATATTTAATTTCAAATCCAGTACGATAATAAGCCCCTACTTGAACTTGTTTGCTTTTATAAACTAGAATAATGTATAGGGCAAGATAAAAATACTAAATATAAGAACTACCAGTGTTGATTTTTTAGGTATTACTTTTTTGTTTAAAATACTTTTCCAATTATAGAATAAGTATAAAACCCCAATCATTGCAAATATCGCCAAACCGCGCTCGTGAGAGAGAACAGTGAGAGTGATAAATAGGCAACATAGAAAAGCTAATGCTGTTTTGTGACTATCTGAATCTTTAGGAGGGATTATACTGATCTTGCTATTAATATTTTCTAATATCCTAAGAAAACAAATTATTGTAATGTTGATAAATATATTAAATATTGGCTCAGTTATTCCATATCCTTCATAAGCTACATTGTAGTAAAGTGGATGAGAAACTACTAATGAAAATATTATAATCCTTTCAACTATACCTGAATTAAATATTTTTTTAGCAAGCTCAGTAACTATAAAGCTATTAAACAGTATAATTAGGAATGCAATGATTTTTATCAGATGTATATTGTCTATATCTATTAACTGAAAAATAAAAAAGCTAGTTAGATAAAAAGTAAATGGTCTATACCAAGTTTCATTAAACTCAGCAAATTTATTTAACGCTTGCTCTATAGTTTGAATTACATCCACCATTAGATAAGTCATTCCTATCTCTGGAGAAATTACGGGCTTTGAAAGTATTGCAATAATATATGTAATAACTAGAAAGACCATTCCAATTATTGATGTTTTATACAGCAATGCTGAATCAAATGTATTCTTTTTATTTAAAGCCATAGTTGTTTTATATCATATTTATTCAACAATGCCACTAAAAGGTTTGGACTATCGGAATTTCACATATGTTGCATAGCCAACTGCAAGCCCGTGATAAATAAAGCAGGCCCCTCACTGATAACTTTTGACCAATTTTATAAGTAATTGATAAAAAGCGCTTTAAGGAAGGTGAGGATGTCAAAAGCAGAAAAATATCTGGCTCTACTCGCTCGGATGATGGACGATTGTGTAGAGATATTTTCGCTAGTCTGAAGAAAACTGCTAAGAAACACAAAATTAATTTTTAGGATTATCTCATTGATAGACTCAGTAACAAGAGTCAAATTCCTTAGCCATCGTGCTGCAATGCAGTGGTTTATACGTTGCGGGCATAGCCCCTCTAGGTAAACTTCGCCAATATTTTTTTAAGAGAAAATAGGACATACTTTCTTAAACAATCAACTAACTAAGGATGTAAAAATGGATATGTTTAAAGATTGTGTTTTATTAGTGTTAGCGTTACTAGTTACCAGCTCATCAGTAGCTGAAAAGTTATTTCTAAAAAATGAATACAGTTTCCCTATAATGGTTGAATATAAAATCCGCAAGAATCACAAAACTCAAGATGTGTTTGCATTCAAGACAATTATTTCACCATTATCTAAGATAGAAGTATGGGATTCTGAGAATTTAAGTAAAGAAGATATAAACAAAATAGTTATCGACGTTAAAGCTATAACCAATGCTAAGCTACTTGCAGCAGAAAATTTTAATAGAAATTTAGGCGAAAATATAAAGCAAATTGGAAACTTAATTGCTAAATACGCAAGCAACAAGGACAAACTTGATTATTATCCAGTAACAAAGCTTGTCAAAAAAGAAGTAACAGGGATAAATTTATTCAAATATTTCGGATTTAACACAATAAGATTTGGATGGCAAATAGCTGTTTGTTCTGCCGGTTTTGAAATTAACTACGAGAGAACAGAAGCCTAGAGATCAGAGACTAACTCTAAGGGTCGTTTTCTTTACATTGCTAGCGATTACATGAAACGTCCTATTTTATAGTAAATTAATACATAGGAACTCATCTAGTTATTAATATTAAGTTTTATTTTTAGTTAGATGAGTTTTAT
>PIVX01000107.1 GCA_003353785.1 Gammaproteobacteria bacterium
TTCTTCTTCTAGTTAGAGTTTTAAGTCGGCCCTCAAACATTGATTTGTTATAAGACCTATAAAATAACACGTTGCTTACTTTAGCAAATTAAGTGCATCGGATTTAGGCTTCGAAGAGATCGGTAAGTTAGATTAGAAGAAGGGCACCTCTTATCAGCCCCCACCTTATTAAGTACGTATGCCCGGGCTTAATGTTTCTTAAATCAATTAAAAAGCAGTAGCGAATATATCCAACTGTTGCGAGGGCAGAGCCAAGGATAAAAAGAAAGACAGGGGCCCAGGCCTCCTGGAATAGGGGATAGAGCACCATTCACTTTATTTGAAATAGAAGAAGAGGGGGCACTCCGATAAGGCCAATAAAGAAGAATATTCTATCTAATCTTGCTCTTTGCCTAAGGAGTATTCTTCAAAGAATAAAACAGTAGCAGAGGAAAAAGAGAATTCCCTCTCCTCTTAAAAATCATAAAAATAAGAAGAGAGAGGAGAACACGTTCCTCGAAGAAAGAACAACCATTCTTCGTGTTTCTCCTGCTCTTAAAAGAAAGAAAGCGCCCCTGACTAATCTGAAGATTAGTAGAGGAATGGCAGACATTATTTTAAACCTAATAAAAAATATTGTTACGGGAGCCTTATGTATTGAAATTGCTCAAACTAATGCCTCTCTACGACAAGAGGATAGAGCAGAAATTAGCCACAAGTGAAAAGGAGCCAAAGCTCTTTTAATAATAAGAAAAATAAAAATAAATATTCCCCCTCCTCAAAGGAATCAGGTTGCTATTACTGCAAGAGATAGCCTTTCTTCTACTAGAAAGAGACTTACTCCTGGAGAGGCCTCTTTTCTCCGAAACAGAAAGAGCACTATTATGCCAGTTAACAGGCTTAAAAAAATATTTAATATGAAGGGAAGACTTCTTCAGGTCCCTAAGAAAAATATAGCTCCCGGAGCAGCAGATAAAAGAGCTAAAAAAGACATTAAACCTGCAAAAGCCACATATGTGAGCTAAAGAATCAGAGGATGAGCATTAAAGTACGCGCTACGAAAAAAAACAATGGTGTGTACTGTTTCTGTAGTCACTACCCAGGCTTCATACCTTGCATTTGGGAGAGGAGAAACAGTAAGAGGAATATTAAATCAGTGCCCCCCTCCTACATTTCAACCGAGAGTGTACCCTGTGGGAAGATCCAGGGTGAGTATCTCCGTAATTCCAAGAGGGACGTTGTTTGTCACCGCATTGTGAGAAAGAAACATTATCCCTGAAACAGAATTATCTTC
The DNA here is from genome assembly GCA_003353785.1 of Gammaproteobacteria bacterium. GTDB lineage: Bacteria > Pseudomonadota > Gammaproteobacteria > PIVX01 > PIVX01 > PIVX01. The sequence goes on from PIVX01000107.1 coordinate 1,274, forward strand.
CTCTGGCGTTCCTTTAATTCACCAGAAGAGGAGATTTGGGTCTCCATTAGGGGGATATCCTCCTCTTCCCCCTCCTGCCCCAGGACCAATGGGTAAATTTTGGCCTATTAATATAATAAAAACTACAAAAACTACAACACTTCTAAAAACTAGTAATAAGACTGCTCCTCAGTCTTGTCAGGAGGATCTTAATTTAAAAATGCTACTAACAATTAGTAGGAGCATAAAGAAGATTCAAACGTGCCTCCTCTCCGGTCAAATAGAAGAAGCCCACAGAAATACACCCCGTATACAGGTATCCCGCATTAATTTCTCTGGAACGAGGAGTTTTAAGAAAAGTCCTATACAAAAGGCTCTCTTAAAGGCTAGGCCCCTCAAGAAGCTTCCCCCTAAAAAGACCCAGACAAGGAGAATAAGAAAGACACTTCCTTCAAAGAGGTACACTCTTACAGGGGACTTCTCTTCCTTTTTAAAAAGGAAGATGAGTGCGCCTGCGTTTAACCCTACAATTAACATAAGCTTAACAAGTAAGATCTCTGTTCATGCCCCGGTGAAGACTAACCACACCGGGACAGTGAGTAAAAGGACTAAAAAAGACACTAGGCTCCCCTAACCGCTATTCTTAAAAGTATTCACGCGACACTAATAGGGAGCAGGCTGACTCAACATAAAGAGAGAAGCTTATCATAACGGAAACGAGGAAAAACCCTGCGTAAGAAGAGAGCAAATAAAACTCACATTATAACTGCACCCGCTGTTCCTCCAAAGAAGAAAAGAGAGGTTAATCAGGCGAAACCAATGACTATCCCATATTCTCCTACTAAGATAAACGCGAAGAAGACTCTCCCCAGCTCCAGGTTTAACCCCCTAATCAGCTCTCTTTCCCCCTCTGCTAAATCTAACGGGGCGCGGTTGGTTTCTGCAATGATACTTAGTGCCCAGACGGGGAAGGCCAATAGTAGGAGCCTTGTTCTTCATCTTCTAAAAGAAATGTGCCCGAGTAATATAACAATAGAAAAAATAACCAGAGCTAACCTAATCTCATACCTGACCCTCTGAATACAGGCTCGGACGCCTCCTAGCAACCTGTATTTGGACGCTCCTCTTAACCCCCTAAGCAACACTCCGTATACTCTTAGTCCAAGAATAAGAAGAAAGAACAGGCTTCTTATCCAAAGCCCCGCATGGAAGGGAAAAGAACACAGCCTGCCTCAAAGTATAATTATGCTTCTTAGAATAATTAATGGTCCAAATATAATTATTCTTTCGAACGCCTG
>PIVX01000617.1 GCA_003353785.1 Gammaproteobacteria bacterium
CTCCCGAAACAGAAGCCACTAGGCCCACAAAGCGTACATATTAATCTTCTCGGGCGCTAAGCTCCGAGAGAACACAATACATAATAATAAAATAACAATAATACATACACATAATACATCAATATAATACATTTGGGCCAATAATGCATAGAGTCCAGTGAGTCAGGAAAGCGCAACTTGAAGGAATTTCTCTTGCAAGCAACGTTTTTGGTATCTTCATCTGGACTTTTCTGAATTTATTTCGGTCCACGTGACATCCCCGATTTTTGCTGAGATCCGGTCTCTGGATCGTCTGTCGGGTATTGATAATGAGCGGGGTCCAACAAGTGAGAACCTTGTGTTACCAATCGTTCGTGAGTTTCTTGTTCAATTTCTTGGCAGATTTTGCCGATCAATCTGGCAAATGCTATCTTGTCAGGAAACTGAGGGTCGGGCTCGAGATTTATGCCCATGAATAGTGGCAGATAGGCGGTTGGAGGGCTGTCCAGTGTGGCACAGAGTTCCTCATAACGGGCTTCAGCCCATGAGCGTAGAGCTTCATCGGCTTCCATCCAGGCGGGTTCTTTCTCCTCTCTGGATAAATTTTGATGTTCAAATGCCTGAGCGGCTGTTTGGAT
>PIVX01000618.1 GCA_003353785.1 Gammaproteobacteria bacterium
GTAAATAACACGTATTAAAATATATAATAATGATATACTATACGAAATTGAGAAGCAATCTTCGAAGAGAGCGATGTTGGGGATGACCGATTATCCAGCTACTTATTCATAATTGACGGTGTGCTTATATTTAGAGTCAATTACAAACATACACAATACGACTTCCCAAAACCACTGCAACCCTCTTAATTCCACCACAAATCTTCGATGGTCATACAGTATTAGTACTAATATATATATTATACTGCTAATATATTGAATAAATGGTGGACCTGTCAAGGGATAATATATACTAATATTTTGTCAAAATATATGATCAATATATGAGCAATATATTATCAAATTTTTAAACTTAACTTGGGCGTGATTTTGAAGGGAAAACTGACACCTTCACCTTAGGCTAACTTGGACCACATTCCTCTTAGGGTTTGGTTCAAATAAACCTCGACCAACTTTGTCACCAAGCCCCGTCATAAATAACTCTCGACCACCATGTCACCAGCGGTCTCCCCGGATAAACCCCAACCAACATTGTCCCCCAGTCCCCTTTAGAAAAAAACATTTGGGTACCCGCCACCCGCCAGTATATGAGCGTATATTTTTTTTTTTCTTGTAAA
>PIVX01000619.1 GCA_003353785.1 Gammaproteobacteria bacterium
CAAAACGCTGGAACCAGAAGAAAGAAGAAGAAAGAAGAGACGCTAAACTTCTTTGCGATCCCATATCTCGGGAACGAATCGTCCGATCGGGCTAATTTTTTTTGTGGATAGTTAGGGGTCAGATGTTAGTGTGTGTGCCAAATTTCAACCGGATCGGATAGCTCGTTCCTGAGTTACGGGATATGCGATCCCTAATTACTGCGCGCACATGGTGCTGAGTCATATAGATGGCTCTGCTCTCCAGCGGAGGCCCACATATGTGGGACTCGCGCTTCCGCGCTCGCCACGATATGTACTCTTGTTAGTGTGTGGTGGGGGCCCACCCAATTCCAACCTGAACCCCTGCCGCATAGTGAAAATGTACATCCACATCGACATTGTCATTATATGCATATTTAGAAAGAACAATTTCGATTTACCCTTGAACAAATGTCAAAAGAAGATCCTGACTACCTGCAAGTAGTTCAACTGACAGATGGTAGTGGACTTAGTTGAAATAATACTGTTTTAAACCACGCACTTTGTGTTCTTGCGTTGGTGCGGCGCTTGTGTGGTGGCACACAGGTGTCACTAAAGTAATTTAAGAGTCTTTGGTTACGTTAGTGGAGCGTGTTATC
>PIVX01000620.1 GCA_003353785.1 Gammaproteobacteria bacterium
GAATATTCAAACCCACATCAGTCATACGATATACAAGAACCAGATCAGCCATATTGCCTCATTCATGGATATTGTAGTCACGAGTCAGATAAGTGCTACGCCGTGCAACGCGGGCGTGAATTGGCTAATGGCACACGTCAACCAGCAGTGGGAGGAACAAATTGGAATTGGAATTCAACCGGATCAGGAGCTACAGATATGAGGACAAGCCGAAGGTTACAATGGGCGGATAGCGGCAGTTCGTATTCTGGAAGGACGACAAACAGCAGTAGAACGAAGACAAATGAAATTGGAGGAAAGATAAGAATAGCAGGATGTGATGTATCAAATATGCGGGTTATTGTGGATACGGGAACGGACTTTGATGTGTTACCAGAGAAAATCGGACGCAAGCTACTCCAAATACGAAAGGCGACGGAAAACAGAGAAGAACGAGTTCGGAACGCATTATCAGGCCAAACAAATATTGTCCGAAGGATATCGACTTCCATGAGCATTGATGGTGAGCCAGATCAATCGATTACGTTCGTGATGACCAAGTCCGATACAGACGAGATTCTACTGAGTGTACAAACGGCAAGGCGATTCGGCATACAAGTGTGGCTTGAGAGGCGAC
>PIVX01000621.1 GCA_003353785.1 Gammaproteobacteria bacterium
TTTCTATAGGTTTCTATATGTTTCTGCAGGTTTTATATAGGTTTCTATAGGTTTTTGATATGTTTCTGTAGGTTTTCTATAGTTTTTCTATAGGTTTTGAAAAGTTTCTATATGCCCCCGGGGGCGGGTGTTTGTGCACGCCCCTGGCATGCCCATAGTAGGGGAGTTTTGGCGGGAACGCCTTGCCAATATAGGTTTAATATAGTTTTTCTATAGGTTTCTATATGTTTTGTTAGGTTTCCACATGTTTTCTATAGGTTTTGATATGCTTCTATATGTTCTCTATAGTTTTTGATAGGTTTCTATATGTTTTGATAGGTTTCCACATGTTTTCTATAGATTATGATATGCTTCTATAGGTTTACTATAGGTTTTTGATAGGTTTCTATAGGTTTTGAAAGGTTTCTACATGTTTTCTATAGGTTTTTGATAGGTTTCTACGTGTTTTTCTATAGGTTTTGATATGTTTCTATATGTTTTCTATAGGTTTTGATAGGTTTCTATAGGTTTCTATATGTTTCTGCAGGTTTTATATAGGTTTCTATAGGTTTTTGATATGTTTCTGTAGGTTTTCTATAGTTTTTCTATAGGTTTTGAAAAGTTTCTATATGCCCCC
>PIVX01000622.1 GCA_003353785.1 Gammaproteobacteria bacterium
GGTGGAGTGGTTTTTACTATGTAAACACACTCTCTGTTTTTGGAGAATGTTCCTGTGGATGGAACATTCGGTGGAGTGGTTTTTACTATGTAAACACACTCTCTGTTTTTGGAGAATGTCCCTGTGGATGGAACATTCGTTATAATTTGTATCAACACAGGATACGGTGTCTTTATACACTCGCACCTATACACTATAAGAAAGTCTAGTTACTGATAAATCAGTAACTTTACTTATGTACAATAATGCAATATATACAGACACAGTTTTACCATTTTAAGAAGGCAGAGATCAACAAGAAAATTCATTGTTGAAATGTTAAAAGTTTTTAGGACTTTAGTACCGTTTTAGAGTCCCCTCTCCCGTGCCGAGAGCAGGCCCCGTCTCTCCTGTTTTTGCTCCCATATTGGTAACTAATCCTTGCGCGCGCGCTAAAGCTCTAATGTCATATCAAAACGGATATTTATAGTACATGCGAAAAAGATCATAAAGACGCGGTCATTACGTACACCAATTTAGCAAAGCCACTTTTTATATTTTTATATATATCTTTTTGAATTTTTATGATTTTATGTTTTTATTATGTTTTTGGTATTTTCTAAATTTTCTCATATAT
>PIVX01000623.1 GCA_003353785.1 Gammaproteobacteria bacterium
ATGCCATGACGATATTGTAACACTAAATTCCAACTACAGTTCAGTTTGTCTCTTGTTATACAAAAGCTTTTGGAATGTAATCACATTTTTGTAACACTAAACTCTAACTACAGTTCAGTTTATTTCTTGTCATACAAAAGATATTGGCATGCCATTACATTATTGTAACACTAAACTTTAACTACAGTTCAGTTTATTTCTTGTCATACAAAAGCTATTGGCATGCCATTACATTATTGTAACACTAAACTCCAACTTCAGTTCAGTTTATCTCTTGTTATACAAAAGCTATTGGCATGCCATTACATTATTGTAACACTAAACTCCAACTACAGTTCAGTTTATTTCTTGTTGTACAAAAGCTATTGTCATGCCATTACAATATTGTGTAACACTAAATTCCAACTACAGTTCAGTTTGTCTCTTGTTATACAAAAGCTATTGGCATGCCATTTAATTATTATAACACTAAACTCTAACTACAGTTTGGTTTATTTCTTGTTATACAAAAGCTATCGGCATGCCATTACATTATTGTAACACTAAACTTTAACTACAGTTCAGTTTATTTCTTGTCATACAAAAGCTATTGGCATGCCATTACATTATTGTAAC
>PIVX01000624.1 GCA_003353785.1 Gammaproteobacteria bacterium
AAAGGCTCAAGAGATTGTGCAAATATTACTTTTTAAACTATAGAAAGACATTTGATAGTGTTTTATAACAATAGATAGCATTGGTTTTGCTATGACCATATCTGGGGGGGCTTCTATTATAGGGGGGGCTTCTATTTTTCAGAGTCACCAAGGGGGGGCGTCTATTATAGGGGGGGCTTCTATTAAAGGGAGGGCTTCTATTTTTTCAACTCCAAATTCGGTACTGGTACACATAGAAAACCGTACTAAATTTATGCAAAACCAACTTATTTTGACCAAATATAGTGGTTTTTATACTGCCAACAGCCCAAAAGGCTAAAGAGATTGTGCAAATATTACTTTTTAAACTATAGAAAGACATTTGATAGTGTTTTATAACAATAGATAGCATTGATTTTGCTATGACCATATCTGGGGGGGGCTTCTATTATAGGGAGGGCTTCTATTTTTTTAGAGTCGCCAAAGGGGGCGTCTATTGTAAGGAGGGCTTCTATTTTAGGGAGGGCTTCTATTATAGTATATACGGTATATAAGTAGGTTTGGAGTGAAACGAAATAACAGTTACACTGGGAGCATTCGAAAAAGCCATTGATCTGCCCTTTCCCTTTCTTCGAT
>PIVX01000625.1 GCA_003353785.1 Gammaproteobacteria bacterium
GAGAGAGCTGTTTGTGTGTGGGTGGGTGTGTGTATGTAAGTAACGCTCTAATCCAGAAAAATCGGCCCGACGGTTTTCGAAGATCTATATACCGATAGATAGCTTATGGTCCGAATATCTACATAGGCCCAAAAAAAATTAAAAAATTAAATGTTAAAATAAAAATAAATTAAAATTAAATATTTTTTAAATTTCGTTTTTTCGAATAACTAATAATATATAACGATATATACATAAAATGAAAGATAATAATGTCCCAAATTTTATGCGATCAAAATAAAAATTAAAAATTAAATAATTAATGCTAATTATGCTAATCGAATATGCAAATTTCGATTTTTCGAATAATTGTCGACAGGCTTTGAAACCTACATCGATCGAGAGCTAATAATGTCGCGAATTTTATGCGATCAAAATAAAAATTAAAAATTAAATAATTAATGCTAATTATGCTAATCAAATATGCAAATTTCGATTTTTCGAATATTTGTCGACAGACATTGAAACCTACATCGATCGAGAGCTAATAATGTGCCGAATTTTATGCGATCAAAATAAAAATTAAAAATTTCATAATTAATGCTAATTATGCTAATCAAATATGCAAATTTCGAC
>PIVX01000626.1 GCA_003353785.1 Gammaproteobacteria bacterium
CAGCTAATAGCTCTACCCAGAAATCGTAGACAAACATTACTAGATCAGTGGGGTAGAGAAGCACCCCTGAAAGCTAACGGTAATCGCTTTAGAGTGGCCTTATTAGAACGTCACGAAATGCAACAATATAGAGCATTGACAGATCCAGAAGCTCGTTCCGCATGGCGACAGAGCTGGTCTCGGGCTCATTCAACCCCTAGAACCATTCCGGACCCTGTTAACGTAGCAACGTCTACTTCAACAACAGATAACACCACTCTGTCAAATGTTGTGTCAAACTTCACATTAACTACCCCGACTGTTCCTCCAGTCACTCGGGAGCGATTCGAAGCAATTTTACGATTTGCTATGACAATTCACGCCCATTTACCCAGTCACGTAAATCTAACGGTGGAACAATTACAACAATTCCTCGCATTAAGGAATATGGCCCAAAGACAATCCCTATTACGAAAATGGGGAGTTGCTCTTGAAGATGACATTGAACCAATTGTTAGCGAGGTCATAAATGCTTCTCCGGGTCCGACCAGAGGTGGGAGTGCACGATCTTCGTCCATACCGGATGTTCTAAGTCGTAGTGCTTCAACCCGGGAATTGGAGTCAGAGATAAATCC
>PIVX01000627.1 GCA_003353785.1 Gammaproteobacteria bacterium
ATATGGGAAATTAAAGAGGGGCATACATTCCCTCATCACCAATGGAGTAACTTACAACCAATCAACGGGATAATATATACCGATCCATTTGGGATAGATGTAGCATTATCAGCAGAAACTAAAGTTACTATTGCTAAAAATGGCACGGTTCTAGCTGAACTAACTCCATACAATGATATAGGCTTTTATTATGGATTATTATCAGGGGATGCTAAAGTAGGTCCAAGTGAAATAGTCCAAATTACAGCAGAGATAACAGAAGAAGAAGAACCTCCTGTTAGCATTAATGGCGTAGCGTTAGCACAACTTGATATTGATGGGCTTGGTTTTGTTGATTTATTAGAAGATACCGTTAGTTTGTATGCACTTAGTAGCCCATTTACTCATAATGAATTATATACAGAAGCAGCATCATCTGATTTCATATCTCAAGCTGGGGTTAATGAAGTTGCCATAGTAGAAGACTTGAATGTAATAAGCTCAAGCTTTACTACTTATCAATATGATGTAGATGGAGCTATCTCCTTAAATGGTGGAGATATAACCTTCAATGGTCCAGTTGAAATCTTAACAGGAATTGAAGGTACAATTAATCAAAATGATGATGCTGATA
>PIVX01000108.1 GCA_003353785.1 Gammaproteobacteria bacterium
CTCTTCGTAGGTTCCGTCTGTTATTATTTCTATAAATAGTTTTATTGGATTCTTTTTGGTTTTCATAATAATTTTAATTTTAAGGTTTAATGTTTTGGTTTAAAGGTAGATAATAGGGGTAGTACTACCCCTATCTTGTCTTAGTAATGTATATCCTTGTGGTCTATATCTAGATAGAAAGCTATCTCATTGGCGGTTCTGTCATTGTAAAGATGATATAGTCTGGTAATTAGGTTATCTTTATGAAGATAATCTGTGCCAATTTCTTTTAATATTTCTTCTATAGTATGATTAAAATCGTAATGATATTGGTCTAAAATTGAATATGTGTTTTTATCATACTTGTATATGTCTATGTTAGCCATTTCCTGTAAGGTTTCTATGATGTTATCATAGCTATATTTTTGGGAAAGGAATCTTTGAAGGGTATCTGTAGTGAGTGAAGGAGAAGAATATTGGTTATTAAGAGACCTGTTTCTTGCCTCCTCTACCTTTTTCATCAGCTTCTCTTTGCTTAGGTTTCTAGTTTTATCTGGATTTTCTATCCTGTCCTCTAGCATTTCTATCATGTCTTGTAGGTATGATTTTTCTCTGTTAAAATAGAGTCTCTCCTCCTTATCATCTGGGACTTCTTTTTTACATAGTTGTTCCAGCTGTTGTTCTAATTGCTCTAATTGTTGTTCTAGAGCTAAAGTGTTGGTTTGGTTTTTGTTTGTCATGGTAGTTTTAATTTTAAGGTTTAGTATTAGGTAATATGTATATTTTTAACTAGGTTGTCTATCTCAGCTTCTAGCTTGTTGATTTCTATATATACTTTAGAGAAGGATTTGTTTATGTCATATTTTATTCTGTTTGTTATAATTTTTAACTTCTCTTGTTTCTTGTCTTTTAATAACTTAAAAAGTTTTTTTAAATCATTTAGTTCCAATTGTAATGTTTCTAGTTGGTTTTCTACTTTTTTCATAGTAATTTTAGTTCAAAATTTTGTGTTATCGTCGAGGAAGGGGAGTGTTGCCTGCCTTTCTTATTCGAATTTCGTCAGAGAGGTTGTCTGTCATGTCATTTAAGGCATCTATCTTAAATACTAACTTGTTTCCTCGTCTTCTTGCTTCTTCTAAGTTTAAGTTGTATATGGTATTTTCTATATCGATTATGTGGAAATCTATATTCTTCTTTTCTTCCTTCAGCTTGTCTAATTGTTTGTTTAGTTCTCTTAATAAAGTTTCTAATTTTTTTATTATATCTTGTTGTGTCTTTTTATTTGTCATGGTAGTTTTAATTTAAGGTTTAGTAAATGTTTTGGTTTAAGAGTAGATAATAGGGGTAGTACTACCCCCATCTTATCTTAGTAGTGTATATCATCGTGGTCTATATTTAGATAGGAAGCTATCTCTTCGGCAACTGCGTAGTTGTAAAGATGATATAATCTGGTAGTTAGGTTGTCTTCTTTGAGACAATTCATGCCAAATTCTTTTAGTGTTTCTTCTATGGTGCTATCAAAATGTGTGTAGTATTTATCCATATCTGTAAACATATCTTTATCATATATAAGTCCATTTATACTCATATTAGCCATATCCTGTAGAGTGCTTATAATCTCATCATAGTCATTTTCTTGGAAAAGGAATCCTTCGAGGGTATCTATAGTGAGTGAGTCATAAGAACCTTGGTTCTTATAAGCTATGTCGATTGCTTTTTGTATCTTTTTTATTAGCTCTTTCTTATCTAGGTTTCTGGTTTCGTTTGGATTTTCTATCCTATCTTCTAGTTTTTCTATTTTGTCTTGTAGCTCTGATTTCTCTCTATCGAAATAGAACTTTTTCTCTTTGTCATCTGGAACTTCTTTTTTATATAGTTGTTCCAGCTGTTGTTCTAATTGCTCTAATTGTTGTTCTAGAGTTAAAGTGTTGGTTTGGTTTTTGTTTGTCATGGTAGTTTTAATTTTTAGTGTTAAGTAATATATATAATTTTAAGTTATAATGTGAGAAAGTTAAGGTTTTAATTTTTTTTTAGGTAGGAAATTCGCAGAACTTTTTCCTGCCTAAAAATATCTGAAGGTTGTTAATATACTTATTTATAAGTGAGTATATGTTTGACTTCCGTGCTAGGTCTAGGTGCCCTTCCTAGTGTGGAGTAGGGTAGGGGGGGACTAGGGTTCAACCTTTAGAGTAGTTTTATCTTTTGATTTATCAAACTTCAGACTGGTTTTGATTTAAAGATTATATGTTCTGTGTTCGAATTCTAATGTGTGAAATTCTATCTCTAGTCTTTCTAGCTTGGCTTCTAATTTCTTTTCTAGTCTGTTTAGCTTGACTTTTAGCTGTCTTATTTTTTTATGTTGTGATTCTAATTTTATCATGATAGTTTTTGATTGGCGAAATATAAAAAAGGGGGGAAATACCATGTTGTATGGTACTTCCCCAAAAGAGAGAACTTAAGTTCTAAAATGGTACTGCTGAAGTGCTAGGATTGGTATGTTCTTGATTTTCTTTTTTCTCAATCAGACCTACCCTGTTGGCTATAATCTCTGT
>PIVX01000628.1 GCA_003353785.1 Gammaproteobacteria bacterium
GTTTGGGATCACTGGTGTTAAAAAATTATTACGTTTTCATAGAGAATTAGCATTGATGAAAAAAGTCTAATTTCTTTCAGGGATTAGTGTGTCTGAAATTTGGTATTTCATTATCTTTTGATCAAATATACATCTATACGTGGCGATTTTTTTAATTCTTGGAATTTTTCAAATTTTATTTTCAAAAAAAATCTTAAATTCAGTCAGAGAATCATCAAATATGTCTTTTGAAATTCCTAAATATTTAAAAAATTAGATAAAGACTACGATGATGAACTTCCTGCTAACTACATTCCTGCACTTATCGACATTATTCAAGACTTTCAATACTAATTACTTACCAATACAAAAACTAGAAAATATTTTACCAAGTAATTCATCTGAAGATATTGCCCCTGTTATTTCTCCCAAATAGTTATGAGCATATTTTAAATCTTCAGCAATAAATTCTAACGCACCTTGAGTTTGAAGTTGTTCCCAACCAGCTTGTAAAGTTTTATAAGCCATCTGGATTGATTGTAAATGTCTTTTTCTAGCAATAAATAAACCTTCACTAGCATGATGTTCTTTATAACAATTATTTAGATGCTGCTTTAATTCAGCTAAGCCATCA
>PIVX01000629.1 GCA_003353785.1 Gammaproteobacteria bacterium
CAAAACCTATAGAAACCTATATAAAACCTGTAGAAACATATACCAAACTTATAGAAAACCTATAGAAACCTATAGAAACCTATCAAAACCTATAGAAAACATATAGAAGCATATCAAAACCTATAGAAAACACGTAGAAACCTATCAAAAACCTATAGAAAACATGTAGAAACCTTTCAAATACCTATAGAAACCTATCAAAACCTATAGAAAACCTATAGAAACATATCATAATCTATAGAAAACATATGGAAACCTATCAAAACATATAGAAACCTATCAAAAACTATAGAAAACCTATAGAAGCATATCAAAACCTATAGAAAACATGTGGAAACCAAACAAAAACCTATAGCAAACTGTAGAAAAAACTATATAAAACCTATAGAAGCCTATAGAAGCATACCAAAACCTATAGAAAACATGTGGAAACCTAACAAAACATATAGAAACATATAGAAAAACTATAGAAAACATATAGAAACCTATATTGGCAACGAGTTCCCGCCAAAAAAAACCCTACTATGGGCACGCCAGGGGCGTGCACAAACCCCCATCCCCTACGGGGATGGGGGTTTGTCCATAGTAGGGTTTTTTTTTTGGCGGGAACTC
>PIVX01000630.1 GCA_003353785.1 Gammaproteobacteria bacterium
TTAAAATAGTTACTATTAATTCCTCTGAATGACAATTACTAGATAAAATTGCACTAATACAAAGAAATAGCGTTTGAATATATATTTTCATAATTTACCTTCAAATTTTTATTAGCATAGAGTAAAGATTAGTAGATTTTAATGTAACAAACCGCCCTCTTATGTCCAGCAACCCATAATAGCTCTCATAAAAATATAGTTGTTGCCCTATTATTCTGTTCCATAAGCCTATTTGCCTCATTAAAAATTTCTTCCGATAGCAGGAACCTAGAACCCCATCTGGGCTAAATTTAGTCCTGATTAAAATATAACATTGCATTAAGTACATGTATTTTCTAAAGAACTTATCTTGGTTGACTAGGATACTCACAGATTTCGTAAATAAGTATTTTTGCACCCAAGTATTAACAACAGGAGAATCACCTAAGCTCTTGACATATCTATCAATTTCTATCAACGTAGCTTTCACCCTAAAAGAGCATAATCTGTTAGTTGGTTCATTTTTTACCTTATTAAGCTGCTTTTACAATTGCTTCAGTTGTTGTTTCTTTTTTTGCTACAGCCTTTTTCTTAGTTGATTTCTTGACTGTTACTTTCTTTTTAGCTGCTGT
>PIVX01000045.1 GCA_003353785.1 Gammaproteobacteria bacterium
GCGGTAATAGACATTCCAAGGCCGGTGGTGGTGGTGGTGGTGGCGTAACAGTGGCAGCCGTTGTGTCATTTGTTTGTCTCGGCTGACCAGGTTTTTGGGACAACAATTTTACTTGGTAAGCACTTATAATATAAGTATAGCTTTGTACAATAGCTTATACCGTATACACGATCTAAACAATGTACGTACAAATATAATGTTCTACCTTAAATCTAGTTATCACAGTTTATAATTGGCACATACACATATCACATTAATGTTAGATTATCTTTCAGGAGATCATGTTATTCCTTCTCTATTGTCCGGAATGGTCTGATTCTGCCTGTTATTCAACGTGATATTATCATCGCCGGTATTCCTGCCATCATCGCCATTTCTGCCATCATTGCCATTTCTGTTTACGTTATCTCCACTATCATTGTTATCATTGGTATTATTTGATCTACTGTTCCGTATATATAAGTTATATTCTTGTGTTTCTGGACGTGATTTAAATATTTTCTTTATAATGTTTCCAGCCACGTTTATAATAGATCCCGATGTACTGTCATCTAATATCCATTGTACTGATAAAATTATATATTCATTTGATATTGTGGGTATTATATTTGTTTTACTATATATATCTAATTTGGGTGGTAACATTCCCCAAAGTTCGTAAAGTCCTTTCTTTAACATGTTATCTATGTAATTGGTTGGACATAACCATAGCATATGTTCTAGAGTTTCAATTTCACTTGTCGTGCATCTAGTACATGTAGTGTGTTTTCTATTATTAATTAGTAAACATCCACTTTTTGCTTTGATCCAGTATTCACCACCTGCTATTAGATTCAGTTTTTTATTTATATATGGAATCTCTTTGGTTTTATAATATTTTAAAGTTGGAGAATCTTCCATCATCTCGTTATATTCGATAATCCATTTCTTACGTACAATGTCTTTTACTATATAGCTTGTAATTTTGTCCGTATATGTTATTCCATATTTTTGACAACATTTGATAGCATGTTGTAGCCAGGTTTGTTTACTGGGATTATCGTTATATATTTCTAATTGTTCTAGTAATACTAATTTGACTATATTTTTGTTATCTAATTTCATTAGATGTAGTAGATAGTTTATAGTTCTTTTTTCAGCTTCATACATGAGTGGCATTATTTTTGTTTCTCCATATAATACTGCTCGGTGGGTATGTCTCGGTAGTTTAGATATTAATCTAATATACTCTCTTTGTTGGGTTTCTGGTTTAGTGAAGTTATATGCTTTGAATGGTATGGCTGCTATACCATGTAATACTTTCGGGGCGACATATACAGTCCAAATTTGTGCTCCATATGTTATAGGTCTAGCTGTGGTTACTGCTGGTCTATAACATCTACCCGTTTCTCTTTTTGTAACGTTATATAGATTCTCTTTATGTTTTGCTAATATATCGTTTTTGCTTTGATTTAGAGTTATACCAAGGTATTTTGCTTCTTTTTCTTCATTAATGTATATAGTTCTCTCTTCCGATTCTGATATATACATTTTCCCTAATTTCCATTTATTGTCTGGGTCTATATCTCTTTTTATAGGTATAATCAGGCTTTTTGGTCCTGAGAACTCTATTTTCCATTTATTGGCGTATTTACCAACGATATCTAGTAATTTGGTCATATTATATTCTGATGATGCGAATAATAACATGTCATCAGCGAAGAATATTCCCGATATATTTTCTTTGTTTTCTCTGTTGCCGATTGTGATACCCAAGTTAGATCGTTCTATTTCACTACCCAAGTCGGCTATGAATAATGCCCATAAAATTGGGGACATTACACATCCTTGGCGTAAACCCACTGGCATAGGTAATCTTTCTGATATATAATCTTGGAAAGATATAAATGCTCCAGGATTATGGTAACTACTTTCTATAGCTCTTATTAATTTTTCTGAAAATCCGTAATCTCGTAATTTTTTCCATAATCCTTTCCTCCATACTCTGTCGTAGGCTTTACATATATCCAATAAAGCTAATATAGAGTTTTTCTTAGCTTTATTTACGACGTGTTGTATTACTAATATACAGTCTTCTATTCTTTTATTAGCTCTAAATCCGTGTTGTATATATCCAAGTATATTCTTTTCTTCCGTTGTTTTCTCTAGTCTTTTTGTGAGAATTGTTAGGTATATTTTGCATAGGTTGCATCCTAAGCAAAGGGTTCTATAATTTTTGATATCACTTTTTGATCCTTTCTTATGTAGAAGGGTGACATCTTGAGTTTTTCCAATATCAGGGAAAAATCCAGTTTCATACCATCTGTTGAATAATGTTAGAGCCATATGCTTCATTTCTTCTGGCCAGTTTTTTATAAATTCTGGGGGTATATTAGTGGTACCGGACGATGTACCATTTTTTAGTCTTTTTATAGCGTCATCTAATTCTTTATATGTGATATCTTTTTCTTGTTCTAATCTATCCGTACCCTTTATGATATTATCTAACCCTACTCGGTTCATGGTGTCATTAGCATCTGGCCATATACCTAATGTGAATATATCATTCCAAAAATCTTTTAGATATGATTTGATTTTTATTTCTTCTATTATTGGTTTCTTATCGTTATCTAGTAAGGTCACAGGTTCTTGTAATCCTCGTTTCATTGTTTTCATAGTATCATATAATTGGTGAAATTTACGTTTTGGATCAGCCAACCATTTATTGTGAGCTTTTTCTATGCGTGCCATTTCGGTTTTCATTCTAAGTTCTCTTTGTTCTTGAATATATGTAAATAGTTGATTTAGATTTTCTTGAGTATCACCATCTCCATGTCTAAGTTTCTTCCGAATATTTGTTATCTTTTGTTTCAATTTTTTGGCTCTATTAGATATTTTTGGTTTGTGTTTCTTTTTCTTTCTATATCCAATTGTTTCTTCCCCAGCTTTAATCATAATATCTATTATTGTCTTTTCATTTATATCATCGGTATCTTGCTTATCCGTAATATCTTTTAGTTTTTGTCTATATTCTGTCCAGTCTACATCTGTCGTAATATTCCATTTATTTTTGAGTATTGGAAGGTTTGTATTTCCATTTTGGTTTAATTGGAAGATTCTAAATTCTAGGTATATAAAACAGTGATCTTTATTTCCTGTACCTAGTTCCCAGTTTTTTTCATCTATAACCATTTTGTTTATAATACTGGATGGTGAATGAAATACTAGATCTAAAATTTGGGGTTGGCAGTTATTTCTCCCTGCACCCCATGTCCATTTTCCCTCCGTTATCTTATCGTTATTACCTAAATTTAGATCGCACAATCTGATGAAGTCACGTACTATGTTACCATTACTATTTATTTTTGTATGGTTACCTGGTATACCATATTCGTCGTTACCGATATGACCATTAAAATCACCCACTAATATAACTTCATAATTATTATCATTACACCAATTAATATGGTTGAGTAATCTTTGGCATATATCGACATTTAATTTAGCGGCATCTTCGTCACTTTGGTTTTTAAAATATATAGTACATATAGCGGTCGGGCCATTATTTTGGCATAATATCCATGAGTACATAGTACTTAATTCGTCAGCATATCCATCTATGTCTAGCTTAGTTGGTTTAATATAAGTTTTAGCCCATATACTTATACCACCAGTTTTTTTACCTATTTGCAGGTTATGGAAGCCGACATAGTCATCGAAGCTATGAACGTCAAGAAGATTTTTATATCTAGTTTCGACAATACATATAATATCTGGTGATAATTTATCAATGTTACACAATATAATATCAGTTTTATTTTTTATTGCACATATATTATTATATAAAATAGATAAAGATTTATATTTGATCGTAATATTTTTCGTAATATAGTTCTCTTCTTTAATCATTTTCTGTTTCATTTTCGTGTTCTTTTTTCTATGGCGATGATGGCTACTATTCCGGCGATGATTTTTATTGTTATAAACGTTATCTAAAGTGTCACCGTTATCTAAAGTAAAATTGTTGTCCCTTAATAGTTTTCCCGTAATCTATGTGGCACAGGGGGGGCATCTAATATTCCGTAATGTAATCCTTCTATCCAACCATATATAGTTTCTCTCCATATTTCGTTTGCCAAAATCTTCTTTCCATTTCTGGTTAGATGGATTCCTGCTACGAATTGATATAATGCTCGTGATATAGATACGTTTCTAAATCTGGAATAATCTGTAACGGCTTCATCTAGGGCGTAGGATAGTTGTATATTTCGACATATAATTCGGTTTTGGACACTGAAATTTTTGATCTCTGAGGTTGCCACTTTTTCTAATTCACACGCTATCTTGAAGTGTCCTGGATCATCAAAGCTTCTAATATAAGTATCTTCTCCTTGTACAGGTTGTACCGTTGATATTAATATAATACATTTTGGATTCAATTTGTGGATATCTATTATCATTTTTTTCAGAAGATCTAAGACTTTATATATTTGTTCTCTAGCGGAATCTATATTTAACGTTCTATAATAATCTGCCATTATATCTGTGAAGTCCATAACCCCCTTTAATATAACGACATCTTCATCTCCCATAACCATTGCTGGTATGCAATTTCTCATATGTCGCCATCTTTGACTTACACAAGCTTTCCCAAGGCTTTTCATTCCGGCATATAATATATTTCTACTCCATATAGATTCGTCAAATGTCTCTAATATAGGTTCTTCTAATCCTGTTGATGTTGAATCTCCGGCCATATATATTTTAAACTCGGGGAAGGTAGTAGAATTGACATTTTGAGGTCCCGCTAATTTATATCCATTTCTTTCTCTAATCTCCGTAATATATAATTTCTCTATATCTTGGATTTTTGGTTTTGTTCTATCACTTCCATCAGGTTCTTGCCCAGATATTTTCCTAGCTGGGTGTAACCATCCATGTCTATCATCTAAATCGTAATCTGCTTTTTCTTGTAGTTGATTTTTTTTCGGTTGAACGAATTTTTTGAAAACTCTATTATAATATAAAGTTCCCATATGATCTCTGACATCTTGATATTTTGCAAGTTTCTCGGGATCTATGTTCTTGAAATATTTTAGATCTTCGCCTATTGAGGGTGTATCATCTTTCTGTGCCATATCCCATGCTCTATTTGCAGAAGATACGGATGATCCCCGTGATATAGTCTGTCCACTATGTGGTCTAACGTCTCTAGTAAGTCCTCGTGATCTATCAAAAGTTTGGGGATGTGGATCTAATTGAAGTGATCTAATTCTTTTGGCTTTCTCTTCAACGGAAATATCATATGGTTTTTGTCTCTGATTGTCAGATGTTTGGGGTCTACGGTTGATATATTCAGATCTAGATCTCTGGTTGCCAGAAGCGATACCGTATGAAAGTCCTTGAGCACCGGGAGGACGGTCGTGATCTCGTGATCTGTAATCTTTAGGTATATCTCTTCGACTGTTAGTTTCTATAACTCTTCTTGTATCTACGGTTGGTCGTGAGTCCATATATTTCCACGGCGTATTTCTATAGTCGAAACCTTCACTGTCTCTAGCGGTGAAGAATTTGATACGTTTTTCCCGTGAATCTTCATCTCTAAATGATACTCGTTTTCTTTCCACGTGATATTTTGCTATTTTAGCTGCGCACTCATTCATATATCCTATTTCATTGTTTTTACCGTGATATACCGACCAGACACAAATAGTTTTGTTGAAAACGTCATCTATGGTGATTTGTTTAGCTTTGGAAGCTTTTGTATAAGCCGTTATATATTTTGTACATTTTTCTCTAATAGTTAGCCCTATGCTATTAGCAAATTCATCTTCGATTTTTTCGGTATATATTTGTGGATTGTATCCGGTATAACCGATTCCTAAATCTACGTCATATGATAGAAAGAGAACTTCTACGTTATCTAAGGTTCCAATTTTACCCATAAATATTTTCCAATTTTCATCTCCATGTGCTCGTAATTCTAACCATTCGTCATATAGTTTTGCTTTATATAGACCATCGAATTTATGTTTATGAATCGAATAGTTTTTGATTGGTACTTCATCTAATATTGCGTAATATAGTTCGTACGGCATATTCATGGATAGATTTGATAATAATTCCAAATCTCCGCAATCTCCACACATATGAATTTTTAGAAAGTGGTCGAAACTTCTCGTTAATATACCTTCGTCATATGGGAAGGGAAAATCTTCCGGTTGATCGGGTCTTTTCCATAAAAAGTCAATATATACATCTATTGGATAATGCCATGCAAGAGGATCTGCTCTATTGCTACCTACTAATAGTTCGGATGATAATCTATCGTTTTCTAATAATATAATATCTTTGTCGTCATCTATCTCATCCATTTTCTCTTCTCTACTCTCTGATGGTGTAGCTGTATACTTCGCAATATGATCTGAAAGTTTTCGTTTTAAGTCCAAAATCTCATGGTTATTCTCTGTAATTCTAGCTTTCATATTAGATATAATTTCTTCTTGTTTTTGGACCGTAATATATGAAGCATATTGAGTTTGTCCTCTTTTTATTTCGTTATCTAGTGCTGCATTCATATCATTCAACTGGTCCGTGATATGTTTCAAAGCTACGCCATATTGGGATGTTAATTCGGTTTCTGTTCCACATTCGTGATCTTGGGCTTGAGCTATATGGAATTCGTAATCTGATATATGATTTCCCATCATAGTCTCTACGTTAGTTGTGAAATTTCGATTTTTCTTTTGATCTAATATATTTTTGCTAATAAATGCGGCATTTACGGTTGCGAATCTAGTTAAGTTGACGACATTTAACATTGAACTAAAACACATACCGCAAAGTTTGTTCGTAATCTCGATAAATAAATCGTGGATCATATTAAATGATTGAAATATTTCCGTACCGTGATCTAATTCCTCTTGAGTTTTACTGAGCTCCGTAATCTGGGTTTTATATTTGTCTAACATATCCGTTACATATCCTCTCAAAGCGTTCACGTTATCTAAATCTTGATTCAAATATACCGCCGACGTCTTTAAACATGCTTTTCTCTCTGCCGGGAATTTCTTTTCAACGTCATCTAATAATTCAGAACGTTCTATATCGTTATCTTGATCTTCCATTGAGAAATTCAATATATCTGAAGATTTCATAAATCCTTGGTCGAATGTCTTTATTGCGTCATCTATATCTTGAGTTTTCGCAAGTTCTCCGTTATCTATGTCTGTATTTTCTTTCTGTTTTTCGTCATCGTTATCTATATCTATGTCGTCGTTTAATTTTTCCGCCATATCTGAAATGTTGTGTTTTAAGGTGATATGGTTATCATATACCGTATCTCTTTCATATGACACTTTGCATGAAGTGCTTGTAGAATCTAGTTGATATGATATATCTAGTTTTTGAAAAGATTTAGATAGATCTACATCTGTCTTATTAATTTCTAGAGGTAAACCTCGAGCTACGGTATCTATCATATTGTCAGTACATAAATTTGCATCTTTAGCTACGGTGTCTATATCTATACTATCATTATCAGTCGCTGAACTTTTAGGTACGGTATCTGTAATCGTATCGACATCTACCGTCAATCCTCGAGCTACGGTATCTAGTAAATTTTTTTCTAAATCTAATTTTATCTTAGATACGGTTTTTTTTGCTGATTGTTTTCTTCGACCTTTGGTCACTAATTTTGGTAATTTTTTACCATCTAACACGTTACGTGATCTAATAGGAGAACGTTTCCTTTCACTCATATTATACAATAAATAAATAAAAATTACCTCTTTGATATAATCTTTTTCTTCCTCTTTTTTTCTTTCCTTTATTCTCCAGTTCGGATCGATTTTTTTATCCTTTATTTCCTTTTTTCTTTTCGCTTCTTGAAGGCCACAGAACAAATTTATGATAGCTTTGTTGGGGGACGCACTCCAAAATGAAGAAAACGGGAAAAACTTTTCTTTCGCGGTTGTCGTACCGTATCTTGGGTTTAATAATTTACGTAAAAAATTTATATAAGGGTTACGGTATATAAAATTTATCCAATGTCGTGTTGTGAAAATAGAATTAATTTTAATTCTAAACGGCGCTCTAATTCTAGCACGATCTATGACGCCTTTTGACGCATTATGGTGCGATTTTATGGATCTAATATTGCGCCCGCTATATAAATATGTTCGGTTTTTGGCTATTTTCGCATTTTGTTTATCGTGATATGATATACATTTTATAGCCCCATCGTAATCATAAGTTCCCTCCATCGGCTCTACCTTAGAAATCTGTTTATCTATGTGAATTTCTTGTTTTCGTGGTATTGTGAAATTTTTATTTTCATTTTGCTCTATAATTGGCGCGTCGCTTTTAATTCCAATTGACGTATCATCTAAACTACGCCCGTCGTGGTACGGTATTCTAGGAGTTAAATTAATGTTTATAGAGTATTTGCTATCTAATTCTTTAGGAATATGTATTCGAATTTCATTACTGTCTAATATACTTTCTTTGGATTGGTTCACCGTAGGTTTATATGATGGACCATAGTCTGTATTCGATTCGTTTGATTCGTTGGATCTAAATTCTTTATATTCCGTGTTCGTGCTATTATCTGTTGTAATCAGATCTGTATTCGAATCTATAGATCTAAGTTCATTAATTTCAGTATTCGTAGTTTTATCTATTGTAATCAAATCCGTATTAGAATCGTTAGATATGAATGTTTTGGTTTCCGTGTTCGTCGTATTATCTATAACAGGATTCGTGTTCGTTGCTATAGATATAAGTTCCTTTAATATAGTATTGGTTTCCTTATCTTTTGATTCGTCCGTATTAGATTCGTTAGATATAAATGTTTTGGTTTCCGTGTTCGTTGTATTATCTATAACAGGATTCGTGTTCGTTGCTATAGATATAAGTTCCTTTAATATAGTATTGGCTTCCTTATCTTTTGATTCATCTTTGAACGTGTGACAAATTCGGTCATTATTTGATAAGTCTATAAGATTTTCTATATTACCAGTATTATCCAGATCGAAGATATTTGATATTTCTGAGATATCATCAATAGTTGAGATATCTGGATCTCCATGATCTAATATTGAGTTGTTAGTTGATTTTAGGGAGTCATTTAATCTATCTATAGTTGAGTTAAGAGAAACATTTAGGTTGTTGGGCTCTTCATCTTGGTCATTTTCTAATTCTTTAAGGAATTCTTTATCTAAATGTTGAGGGACATACTGTACTCTTTCTGTATCTAGCATTGTATTAGCCGTCATATTATTCTTTGATTTTAGTTCTAATATTTTATTTGAGGTCGAAGTCTTTGATGTGGATGGAACTGGTAAAGGTTCTAATATAGTAGTAGTATTAAAACTTTGGGAATTAGACGCAGTACAAGATTTCCGTTTATCTACTCTCTTATCTACGTTAATTATATTTATAGCCGTCTTTTTATTTTCTTCTTTAAGTCGCTTTCTTTCTTTAATTAAAAGTTTTTTCTCTTCGGCTAATCTATTATTTTCTTCCATCTTTAATAAAAACTTACTTTTCACAGCCCTTGGGGGTTGTATTCTGGTCGCAATATTAGTAGATAAAACATTGGAAGTACTACAATCTGTAGATAAAACTTCAGTCGGTAAAATATTGTTAGTAGTAGTCGTAGAAAGGTTAGTTACACATACATCTGTACATAAACTTAAATTGTCATGTGAACAAAAATTTTTTTGAATATTTTCAGGATTTCTATTTTCTCTTTCCATAATGATAGTACTATGTTAATATCGTAGTAATATAATAATATGTTTAAGCAATCCAGTTGATAATAATATAGCATAAAGCATATAATTATATAATATATATGTGCTAGACTGGTGATCGTTATATATGATGTTATTATGTTATGGTTATGTCCAGAAGTGGGGGCAATATTCATATACTTGATCCGGAGGGTCAATAGCCAACAAGGGCGTTATATATTACCCTATTTATAGGGTCAAATACAAATGTCGGTTTAGATAATACCCGGTGTAGTGGGGCAATAACCAACACGGTCGTTTTAATTGTTACCCTATCCAAAGGGTCAAATACAAATCTAAATCTAAATATAGGGCGTTATCTGGTACGTTTTTTGGAGGGTCAATAACCAATTTAGGGCGTTATCTGTTACGTTTTTTGGAGGGTCAATAACCAATGTAGGGCGTTATTTATTGCCCTTTCCTAGAGGGCCAGAACCAAAATATAGGTCGTTATCTTTTACCCTTTCTAACTGGGGCAATAACCAATAACCCAATAACAAGATTTCTAAACAAAGGCCAGGAGCTCTTAGGCAGCCAACAACCTCTTCTCACCAGTCCAGACACACCAACTGGGCATGAGCTACTGAGCATGCAACAATTCCTATAGAAGAATTCCATTTAGCTATACAATTAGT
>PIVX01000631.1 GCA_003353785.1 Gammaproteobacteria bacterium
TGTGATTTTCAGGGTCATTTGTAATTCTGAAATGACACCAAAGTTATGCTTTCGTCCCACCCGTAACTCGGTAAAAGTATGTAGGGGAATTTAGTTAATAGTAGGACAGAAGCTAAAGGCTACGGTGTTTGGCACCATGGGTTTTCATCCCATAAGAGAAGTCTTATCTCGTTCGCTGTATAAGCGAGTATTAGAACTACCTTTTTAGTAACAATAAAACGTGCGCAACACTCTCTCTAATAGAAAGAGACACTCACCTGAAAAGTTGAAGTTTTCCGGTCTTATTAACCTATCTTTCTTAACAGAACCTCGTTATTTCTACTTTAGCTCCTATAACTCTGCTTCTGCCCCTAAAGGAAAGGTCTACTCTTCTTACGTTGTTAGAAGAGAATAATCCTCGTATTTGAGCTCTCCCCAGGAAAAAGCTAAACAGGATCCCACACAACCCATTAAATGCCATGAGGCTTCCCCCCGTTCTAACTTTCAGTCAAATTAGTAAAACATCGGGGAAGTGTCCGTACCGGCGCGGTGCTCCGTTAAGTCCTACCAAGTGTGTAGGAAGAAATAGCACATTCACCCCAATTAAAAATATTATTAAACCTCCCATGCCT
>PIVX01000632.1 GCA_003353785.1 Gammaproteobacteria bacterium
TACTACCATGTCCTATTACGATTCCCTGTGCGCTCGTCAACAGTCAGAGAGGGGTCGAGCTCTACAAAGGATTGGATCTCACATGCAACTTTCATCCTACGATGATCGACGAAACGATTTACCTCCTAGACGACGTCAGGAAGAACAAGTAAATCAATTTCCAAGATGGCTCTCTGATCGTCAACAACAACGACGCCGACGTTATGAATCGCCACCATCCAGATCTACGCCGTATGAGAGACCTGTACCTCGGAAGAAACCAAAAGGACGTGAGGATAAACCGCGTCCGCTCAACAAACCCCTCCGCATCAAAACCCGTATCAACAAAGGCCAAGTCTTTCTGGCTCAACGATTGGGTCTCAATATTCTCCTCAAGACTGATGCTGAGGCTGTTACCATCTTAGACGAACATATGCCAACTACTACTCGAAGTGAACACTTTGATGATGCTGCCACCGCCCTCCGAACTTGGGCAGAAGACAAATTTGAGGCCATGTGCGAGACGCTTACTTCACCGCCCATTGGCCCATTACCGATTTTCAATGATGAAATCTTGACGTCAGAAGATCCGGCACAAGACCACCATTCTATTCAGAAACTTATGCAAGAAG
>PIVX01000633.1 GCA_003353785.1 Gammaproteobacteria bacterium
GAGATAGATTTTTTTTGAAAAAATGATAGAAGGTGACATTAGCACTTAGCTTATCTATGTAAGGGATATTGCCTCCAATCTCAATATCATATCCTGATAATAATACTTCGTGTTGTTCTATATTAGTTATCTTATGAATGGTTTGGTTAGCACTGGGTTGGTATTTACTATTTATATTTGAAAATATTTCCCCAAGTATTACATTTTTGCTTAGAGGGATATAAGCATTTATTCTAGCTTCAAAATTTTCAGAAAATAGCTCTGCGCCTATGTTAATTTGATGAAGGTAGCTTTTCTTATTTAGGCTTTTACGTATATCCCAGAACCCAAATCCACCAATTATCCAATCGTTATTGAAGAGGTTACGCATACCTAGCCCTAGGTTGCTTTCAACGGCTGATTTTGTATCCTTCATGGTAAAAATGCTAGTGTATAATATACTACCATCTTTTTGTACTATTGGGACTAATGTACCCATACGACCTATAGAGCGTTTATTACCGGCTTTGATATCTAGCTCTACTACTGGAGAATATTCAGCATTGGCACAAGGCAGAATGAAAAATCCCAAGCACATTAGAGTCAAACCTGCCCGGAATTTCAGCAGCA
>PIVX01000109.1 GCA_003353785.1 Gammaproteobacteria bacterium
GAACTAACAAGGAATAGTTTAAAATAAACTTCTAGACTTATCCACACCAAGAGAGTATGTTGAATCATATAATCAAAAAGTTAGAGGCAATATATTCGCACTTAGAGCCAGATTCCCCAATCAATCACTTACTTCCAGTAATTTTCAATACTGGAAACTGTATAAATCCATCAAACCTGGATTCAACTGATAAGTGCAACACCATCTTTAAAAATTTTTATTATCTGAAATTTCCATTATATTCAAAATAATTTGTACTTGTATTTAAATCTAAATAATTAAGAGCAGCAAAAATTTTAATATTATCAATAAAACCATCTGTATTATCTAAAGGAACAGCACTAGTGTCCACAGTAATAATATTCAAAGTATCTTCTAAATTATAATTATCATCAAAATCATTGTTAGTAATTAAATTACCTAATTTCCTAGAATCATCACTTGAAACTATATGATGAAGTGTTACTACACTACGCTTACCAAGTGTTACTGCATTTTCTTGGTCTCTAATTCCAATGCTATAAAACATACCTGGAGGTTGCTCACCCTCAGGAATTTTATTTGTAGGATTATATATTACAGATGGGACTCCCATTGTTCCAGCTGGAGACCACCTAGTATAAGGGTCTGCTCCAACAGTATGTGTAAATACTAATCCTTTATTTATATGCCCAATATCTACCTCGGTTAAGTTATTACCATTTGCGCTAGTAAAAAAAGTTTTAATATAACTTTTTCTATCATATGCTACTGGTGGTCTTTCTGGTGCATCTGGGTGAACATAAGGGTGAAATCTTACTCTTGCTAACTCAGCCGGATTAATAGGAGCAGCTGTATAGAAAGAAAATGTTAGATCTTGTATTTCATAAAAAATATCTAATTCATTATCAGGGTTAACCCCTGCATTTATTAATGTATTTTTTATAGAATTAGGAAGATTATTAAAAGTTTCAGTGGGTAATTTTAAAATAATATCAACACTAGGTAAGCCAAGTTCGCGATCAGCTACAGGATCAGTTATGATAATTGGTACAGCGTGATATCCTAATCCTAGAAATGCTCTAGCATAGACTTCACATACTTTATCTACTAACTCATTAGTTACTAAGCGATAATTTTTATTTCGTTGAATTTCTTTATTAAAAATATCTTTCCATTTTTGTTTCCTTGCAAGTTGTGCTGATAATGAGTTATCCTGATTGTCAGATACTCCTTGATTATATAATTTTATCAACGCTTGTTTTTGTTTATCAGTTCTGGCTAAAACTGTACTAACAGTCTTGCCGGCTTCACTTAAAGATTGTGCTATCTTTTCACTTACTTGAATATTAATACTATTATCACTATTCAAAAGGGGAACAAATGTTAATATTCCATCTTCATCTTTTGTAATCCCACCCATCAAATCATAGCTTAACTTACTTCTCATGCTTCGAATTTTGTTAGTGAAAACAGTACTAGCCTCACTGAAAATAGTTTCATTTATTCCAACAATTTCAACATCTGTTAATCCTAAAGCTTTAATATCATCACTAGAAAGCAACATCGCAGAAAATCCATCCTGCTTTTCTATATCGCTTATTAATGAAACGGTATCCTCACTTGACCCTGTTGATATAACATCAACATCCCTTATAACCATCTGTGTCATTTTATCTTCGATAGAATTCCTAACAGGCCTACTATTGTTTCTTGCAAAAAACCAAGTAAGTTTAATCCCTAAATAGTTACTCCATTTCCTGACATTGTCATAACTTAATTCCCCTTGAATATCTAGTCTTTGATTTTTCTTATTTAGTAAATACAAAAGACTTCTAAACCTCCAACCATTAACGGATTTAGCCCCTTTTCTTCCATTAAAATGATAATAGGCTACATGAGATTCAAATTTATTAAATATATTGCCTCCAACTTCAGCATCAAATCCTGCAAGTGGGATTTCATATGTACTAGTAGTAGTTATGTTATAGTCAACAGTCTGTGTAGTCACGCCTATTGCTCCTATGCTAGCATCATAACTTCTAGTTAATTTAGTAGCATTTCTTACATCTAATGAACTAACTAAGAATCTTTTATTTTGAGGAAGATAACCATTAATCCTAACTTCAAATTTACTCATTAAATATTCTGCACCAAATGTCGCTTGATGAATTTTTTTCGATACATTTTTTATTTTTCGTATGTCCCAAAATCCATGGATACCTAAGATTGAATAGTTTGATATCTTTCTTCTTAAACCAATGCCAAAATTGCCCTCTACACTAAATTTACTATCGTGCATTAAAAACATATTAGTAAAGAACAAACTATTTCTTGGTTCATACAAAGGGATTAACATGCCATATCTACCAATATGACGTTTATTGCCCCCTTTATATTCCATGTCTATCCTAGGAGAATAGCCATAACTTACTAATAATTGGAAAGATATTAATAAAACTAAGATTTTTGTGAAATTAAATTTTGTCATATTAAATATATAATAATTCAGCACAGTATTTTATCATATTTG
>PIVX01000634.1 GCA_003353785.1 Gammaproteobacteria bacterium
GTTGGGACAAAAATTTGGAAATTTCTTTATTTGAGGTTTTATTTCTCAGAATATTTAATTTGCATAGATGGTTTTAGACTAACTTAACGGCGTATATTACAAATTTCGAATCCTTTATCCGAAAAAATGATTGAAAAATCGATTTATCGGTCAATTTTGCAAAAACAAACTTATCGTTGCGGGACCCGGAGTACGGTACCTTTTCCTATTTTTGAATAATCCATCGAAAAGAGCCTATCTCCTTACCCTATGTTCCAAATTTCAGCAGTTTATTTTGAAAATTGACCAATTTACAAGCAAAAACGTTAATTTGTAGTAAATGGTCAAGGTAAAATGATCATCAATTTAGAAAATTTATTTTGGTCAAAAATAATTTTCGTATATTAATTTTATATTCGCATCGTCGACTAAGGTTTTTGAGGTCAGCAAATCCAATACCAGTATTTGTTTTTATGTCCGATCACCAAATCAATTGGTAATCAATATTGAAATATCGATTTTATGTAAATTTTACATAACCCATACCATGGTGATTATCGATTAATTCATTGATCAGATATTTGAATTAAATAGTGGCATTGGCTTTCAGAGTACTAGAATGGATAACG
>PIVX01000635.1 GCA_003353785.1 Gammaproteobacteria bacterium
TTCTTTATTAGCAGATTTATCCTTAAGAGCATCAGGATATTTATTCACAATAAACCTCAATATATCTAAATTACCAAATGTTGCTGAATATATTGCCGGAGTAAAACCCTGCTTATCTTTATCCTTAAGAGCATCAGGATATTTACTCACAATAAACTTCAATATATCTAAATTACCTGCAGCTGATGCTTTCATTATAGGAGTTACTCCATTCTTATCTTTATCTTTAAGAGAACTTGGATACTTATTATGAATAAATTTTAGTATATCTAAATGACCATTTTTAGCAGCATATATTGCCGCCGTTTTACCATCTTTATTTCTATCTTTTAAAAAACCAGGTTTTTTACTATATATAAATTTTAGTACATCTAAGTGACCTTCCCATGCAGCAGCCAATGCTGCTGTTGTGCCATTCTTATTTCTATCTTTTAAAAAATTAGAATTTTTGCTATAAATAAATTTCAACACGTCCAAATGTCCTTTCGCAGCAGATGCTGTTACTGGAGTTTCTTTATTAGCAGATTTATCCTTAAGAGCATCAGGATATTTATTCACAATAAACCTCAATATATCTAAATTACCAAATGTTGCTGAATATATTGC
>PIVX01000110.1 GCA_003353785.1 Gammaproteobacteria bacterium
AATTATTTCGATCTCGATCTCGATTATTATTTCTATTGAAATCTGGATTATAATTTCGAGTGTTACGATTTTGATTGGTTTCATTTTGTTGATTTGATCCTTTTTTGTCATTATTTCTATTTCGATGACGGCGATCTCGATCATTATTTCTGTTTCGATTTCGACGATCTCGATAATTGAGTGGATATGGATGATTATAACGGGTTTCATTTAATTCTCTCTGTCTATTATAATAAGCATCGTTGTCTGTTGATTCTCGATTATTGCCATTTTTCCTGCGATCTTTATTTTTATCCAATTTTGTTATTGGATTTGATTTATTTTGTGTATCTTCGCTGGAATAATTATTAAATGTATTTGATAAGAATATATCCAAAGTTATTTTGTTATTTTTAATTCGATGATTATTCATAAAATTACTCGTAAATACTACAGTGAAACATTGATTTTTTACAATTGCATCGCGAACGCCTTTATTGACCCATTCTGCCATTAAATGAGGATCAAATTTAGGATCTTTTACTGAAAATAATAAAGTTTCATTTAATTTTTTTAAATCATATGATTTATAATCAAACCAAAGACGTATCATTCTAAATAGTTCGGCTTCTTCCAATGTTTTTGGAATCAATTTATTAAATTTTATATTCAAATCATTTATATATTCTCTGATCCAATTAAATGTATTATAAATATTCCATTTATTATTAAATAATGATTTTAATTCCATTGAAAAATTGTCATGCAATAATTTACATTTTTTATTTAAATATTTATTAATTTGATACATTAAGTTTAAAAATGAGAAATCTTCATCATTTGTTCCAGTAATAAACATTATTAAATCTGCTTTTATTGACAATATAATTTTTGTATTTATTACACTTTTCATATTCGCTGAATTTGCTGGAGATTGCATGATGGCAATATTTGACATTGTAATATTGCCTTAAAAATTAATTAGAGATTAAATTTAATTCAAAAATTAGCAAATTATAAGTGTGGTTGTGGTAAAATAAAATTATTGATTTAATAATCATTAAAATGAACTGAAATTAATATGTAAGAAAGATTTCAATCATTTCAAATCATTATAATTTATAAGCATTCAGATTAAGATAGTAAAACGAATAAAAAATATTTTAATATATAAAAATAAGTAAATATATACCTTCTAATTGACGTACAATGTCTTTATTTGTTATTCTTTGGCCATTTATACCTACTTTTTGATTAATTAAATTGTTTACTAATACAACATTTTTATTTCGATTATTTGTAATTGCTACATCAACAATTTTCAATATACATTCATGTTTTTTCTCTTTATCTATTACTGCTGCAATCATATCATTTGTATTAATTGATATTAATTGATTATGATTTGATTTATTTTCATTCCACTCAAAGGTAGGTTTCTTTGCATATTCTCTTCGATCTAATCCTTGTTTTAATAAATCAAATTTTGCATTAATTGACGTATTTATTTGATTTTGCATTAATACCATATCATTTTTAGTTAATGGTTTATTTAAAGTTGCGACAGTTAGCGGGGTTGACGTTCTTTGTCTTCTTGGTTGGGGTTGGAATAAATTATCAAATAAAGGGGTACAATTATCTGGTTTTGGACGTATACGAGTTTGTGGGGAGTATTTTGTAATTATTAAATGTGGTATTTTACGATGTTTGAGGACTGTTTTATATTTTTTTAAATTAATAATTGTACCATTTCTATCTATTATTCCTGTATCAAATAATTGCTTTCTTACAGTCGGTAATTGTTTCCTCATATTTCTAAATAAGCAATTTAAGTCTTTTGTTTTTGCGATAATTGCAATGTGTTTATTAATTGGAGAAGAAGTTGGCATTGAAATGCTGAAATTAAATAAATATATATTCGCTAATATTGCAATTAATAATTTCTGACGATATAATAATGAATCATTGGTTAATAAATTTAATGTTTCTCCAATTATGGAATCACAGAAATTTTCAAAATTGGATTTGTTTGTAATATCTTTTGTTGTGAATATTGGGAAAGAAGGGGAATGGATTGAAGATGTATCGGTTGCTGCAGTTGTATTTGTATTAGATTTATTTGATTTGACTGCAGTCGTTGCCGTAGTTTTATTTCTGTTGGAATTAATTTGTTTTGATTTAGTGGAGGATGGGATCGTTTCAATTTCATTTGTTTTCGGGGATTTATTGGTATATTTATTAATTTCAGGTAAATTTAAGAGATTTGAGCCGGAGAAAGTGAAATCATTTCCGAATGTATGTGACATTCCGTTATAATTTGGATGTTTAAATTCATCATTTTCAGCATTGTCAATCTCATCTTGTGAATGAGATAAATTTAAGTTTACAATATTATTGGCTTTATTTAATAATAACAGGTCTAAATAATTAATATAATCAAATTCTGTGATTAAATTATATTTTTTGAATTCGGATTTATATTTAACTTCTCTTAATTGTTTGAAATCTTTGTTAGAGA
>PIVX01000636.1 GCA_003353785.1 Gammaproteobacteria bacterium
GAAGAGACAATGAAACTTCGAAAAGATAGTCGTGAACGGGAAGAAGTATTGGAGACTCAAATTAAAAATCTAGAGAAAGAACATTCCAAAGAAGTGAGAAGGTTGAAACGATTGATCACTGATGCACAAGAAAATGGAGACGCTGAAGTGTTGATGAGAATAGAGGAAGTGAATGCTGAGAAAGATCACAAACTGAATGAAAAGAGTCGGATCATTGATGAATTAATGGAGGAACTTCAACTAAGGACCAATGAAAGAGATTTGGAAGCACAATGTCACAAGGATTCGCGTGCTAGTGTCTCTACTGTACCAGATTGGGCTGTTGAACAAATACACATTGACCATCGGGCTGAATTACAGGACAGAGACCGAACTATTGAAAACTTAGTAGCTGAATCTCTTGAACTGGAAGTTGAAAGGAATTTAGCAGTGCAAGGCCATGAAGACTCTCGTGCCTGCGCTGCTGAGGAAAGAAGTTGGGCGGAGCAGATTAGTGATGATCACCGAGTTGATTTGGAGGAAAGAGATTTTGAAATGGATCGATTAAGACAAGATACTCGATTGGCTTTGGAGACTAAAGAACGTGAACTTCGGGAGTTGCAGAC
>PIVX01000111.1 GCA_003353785.1 Gammaproteobacteria bacterium
CACAAACTTGTTTAATAACTCATCCGTGAATCAGCTTAAATATTGCTCTTTATTGTTCTATATTATTACATAATATAGAAAATGTAAATAATTTATTCACTTGAAGTGATATTTATACAAGTAAGAAAGATAGATTTATTACTTATTCTAATATAATCTACAAATTTAGTTAAAACTAGAAAATCATAATATATTGATAATATGAAGATTATTACTATAAACAAGATAAAATTGAAAGTTTTTGTAGTGATTTACTGCTTTGTTAATTAAAGAGTTACATCATTTGGTGTGACTTACTGAATACCGTAGAAATAACGCGTCTAAATTTCAACAATTTAATAATTTAGCAATTCAAAATAGTTAAAGATTCTGAAATAGCATAGCTAGAGTAAGGTTTGGACTCAATTTTGACAGAACAAAAAAAACAAAACCCACATCCAAAACATTTCCATATATTCATTGTTTACATCCCCCCTTATTCTAGCACTCATCAGTCCCCTAAAACGTCAAAAATTAGCCTTTACCCTTATATTCACAGATATGGTGTCAATAAATGACAACTGTAATGTATCATCAGATATTAATTATTATTTAGGCCAAGCTTCTTTTTCCATGAATCTCCGGACGAAGAATGACCATGCTTCAAAACAGGTATTGTATTACTAGAAACCTCTTTAGATACTCTTTCTTCAGTAGGAGTCATATTAGTTTTATTTATAGGCATTGTTACCTCCGAACATTTAACTTTAGGATTATTTTGTTCATTTACGCAAGCACATCTATTGCCATAAACTCTTGCGATTACATTAGATTTTTTCTCCTTACTGACACTAAGAATACTTTCTTTCGTTTTCATCTCAATTTCCATCTCAGCTTCCATTGCAATTAAACAATAAGTTATATTAAAAGATGTTTCTTGATTAACATTTTTGCTGCACCAACAGCAGCTACCACAACTAAAAAAACAGAATACAGGGCAACATGTACATCTTGGTTTTCTTGTTACAGCAAAATCTATTGGAACATTCAACACCATTATTGGATTTCCAACATCAATATCCAATGTTACACGTTGGTTAGGACTTGTGGTATGCGATTCATATTGATGAAAAATAGTATTATAATAATCTGATTTATTGTCAAAATAGACATTTAAATTAGTGCCTCCAGCCAAAAGTGAAACTATTGCAGCATCTCCAGAATTATTTTCGACAAACACTTCCTCGGCGCACACAGTTAAACCAATATTCAAAATAAAAAACACAAAAACCCTAAAGCTACTAAACATAATTCAAAACTCCTTTTATTAGTTTTTGCTACGCTGTTATAAATAATATAGTTAGAATAAAACGATAATGCGAGTTATTTGATATTCCCCTATTGAATTTATTTATGTTTGGGGCATTCTATCAAGCAATATTTTGGGTCTCTTGGAATTGCCGTGGTCACTTAATTAATTGATATACAATAATATTTATCCATTTCAAGAAATACGGTTCTGTCAAAATTGAGTCCCAACTCTGTTTCAGCTATGTGATTTCATAATTTTCAGCTATTTGTTATTTCTAGATTATTAAATTGTTGAAATTTAATCGCAATATTTCTACGACATTCAGCACGAGTCTTTCCTGGCATTCTAAAAAATTGTCTAATCTCTTCAAACTATTAGATTGATAGTTTATGACGCTCATCAGTAGAAGGATAATTATCTTTGTGATATTTGTGAAGATAGAAGATTTTGAATCTCTTAACAATGAGCATAATTATCAAATTTAAATTTATTGTTATAATCTCTAACAACAATTTTTCCATCCGGCAACCTCTTAAAAATAGATTTTGGATTATTCAATATTTCATTTCCCACTTATCTTCCGATTTCATTATGTTTTCTAACATTTCCTGTAAGCTTCGGGAATGTCCCCGATGGCCTTTGTCCTGCGGCATGCTTATGTTATCTTTCTTTGTCGCGAGCAATACTAACCTGAATGTTTCTGCCCATCAATTCAGCTCCATCACTCTTTAGTGCTTTTTCTGCTGAAGAATTAGAATTAAATTCAATGAAAGCAAAACCTCTAGAACGACCTGTATCACGGTCAAGAATTAATTTTACATCATTGATGCTACCAAATTGATTAAAATGACTTTCAAGATCATTTTCTTTAGTATCATACGATAAACTACTTACATATATTTTCTTCTGGTTCATTTTTTCCTTATTATTAAGCTGCTTTTACAATAGCTCTAGTTACTGTTTCTTTTTTAACTACAGCCTTTTTCTTAGTTGGTTTTTTCACCATTACTTTCTTTTTAGCTGCTGTCTTTTTGCTAGGTACTGCTTTGATGGATTTTCTAGCTAATGCAGCTAAATCTTTTAAATATTGCTGTTTTGCTTTTAATAATCCTAATGATTTTTCTAAATCTGCAATATTCTTACTAAGCACCTTAATGGTTGATGCTAGTTTTTTCTTTGAAGCAGCATCTTTTGCTAACTTTA
>PIVX01000637.1 GCA_003353785.1 Gammaproteobacteria bacterium
AACACTAAAGTCCAACTTCAGTTCAGTTTAATCTCTTGTTATACAAAAGCTATTGGCATGCCATTACATTATTGTAACACTAAACTCCAACTACAGTTCAGTTTATCTCTTGTTATACAAAATCTATTGGCATGCCATTACATTATTGTAACACTAAAGTCCAACTTCAGTTCAGTTTAATCTCTTGTTATACAAAAGCTATTGGCATGCCATTACATTATTGTAACACTAAACTCCAACTTCAGTTCAGTTTAATCTCTTGTTACACAAAAGCTATTGGCATGCCATTTAATTATTGTAACACTAAACTCCAACTACAGTTCAGTTTACCTCTTGTTATACAAAACTATTTGCATGCATTTCAATATTGTAACACTGAATTTTAACTACAGTTTAGTTTATCTCTTGTTATACAAAAGCTATTGGAATGTAATCACATTTTTGTAACACTAAACTCCAGCTACAGTTCAGTTTATCTCTTGTTATACAAAAGCTATTAGAATGTAATCACATTTTTGTAACACTAAATTCCAACTACAGTTCAGTTTATCTCTTGTTATACAAAAGCTATTGGCATGCCATTACATTATTGTAACACTAAACT
>PIVX01000638.1 GCA_003353785.1 Gammaproteobacteria bacterium
CACCCTAAAACCATGGGATATGTGGGATAAGAAACTAATTTACTCTTGAGACTCTCTCTGATTTCCAGACCACCCTAAAACCATGGGATATGTGGGATAAGAAACTAATTTACTCTTGAGACTCTCTCTAATTTTCAGACCACCCTAAAACCATGGGATATGTGGGATAAGAAACTAATTTACTCTTGAGACTCTCTCTGATTTCCAGACCACCCTAAAACCATGGGATATGTGGGATAAGAAACTAATTTACTCTATTTACTCTTGAGACTCTCTCTGATTTTCAGACTACCCTAAAACCATAGGATATGTGGGATAAAAAACTAATTACTCTTGAGACTCTGTAATTTTCAGACCACCCTAAAACCATGGGATATGTGGGATAAGAAACTAATTTACTCTTGAGACTCTCTCTGATTTCCAGACCACCCTGAAGCCATGGGATATGTGGGATAAGAAACTAATTTACACTTGAGACTCTCTCTGATTTACAGACTACCCTATAACTATGGGATATGTGGGATAAGAAACTAATTTACTCTTGAGACTCTCTCTGATTTCCAGACTACCCTATAACCATGGGATATGTGGGATAAGAAACTA
>PIVX01000639.1 GCA_003353785.1 Gammaproteobacteria bacterium
TCTCACTACCCAAACCAGCTTGATTCTGAGCTTGAAGACTTTTAATTTTCCCGACAGATAATTTTGTTGCTTTGCTAATTATTTCAATATCAATATCCTGTTCAAGAAGCCCTAAAGCTGTTTTTTCAACCCCTCTTGCCTCTCCTCTGTTCTCTCCTTCTTTTCTAAGTCTATCTGCTGCACTCATATACTATTTCTTTTCACTATCAAAATCAGCTTGATTTTCAGCTTCCAATTCTCTAATTTGATCAACTGGGATATCTGTAACTTCACTGATTGTATCAATATCTATTTTTTTCTTAAGCATCTTTAAAGCTGTTTTTTTAGCTCTTCTTTCTTCGCCTTCTTCACGGCCTTCTTCTCTTGCAGTATTTTCAAATCTTTCTGCTAACGTCATGAGTTTCCCCCTGTTTTGTTCTGTTAATTCTTGAGCTATTATTTTTAGGTATTCTTGAGGCTCACCTTTCTTGATATCAGCTACACTTGTAGTATAACATATTGCGTCTTCGATGAAAGCATACCCCCCTATTTCCCCCTCAACATCCTTGACTAACCCTATCAAAATTTTCGCCAATAGCTCTAAATCATGATGATATTTGTTG
>PIVX01000640.1 GCA_003353785.1 Gammaproteobacteria bacterium
CTGCGAACCCCCAGACTTTTGTGATTTCGGAAAAAGATTCTTAGTCTCATTGGGGTCGGGTTGAAGCAAAGCTTCATTATGGGCATCGACTAAACCGTTAAGAACGATGCGGCATTGTTTATATGCCTCCAGAGCATCATCCTTCGCGAATTTCAATTGAATTTTGTCTCCTACATAGTCCCTTTCGTAGGCATGGGACAGGAGACGTTTTTCAGCTAAAATGACGTCTTTGAGACGTTCGATTTGCTCAATTTCGGCGTCCTCGAATAAGGTTTCAATCCCTTGTTTTTGTGTTTGTAGTTGGGAAACAAAAACGCGAACGTCAGCTTCGAATGACTGACTTTTTGTTAATTTTGCGTCAAAAATGTCTTGAAAGACAGTTTGTTGGGACGGTTGACCACGCGTACTCGTTCGGACTGGAAGAACTATCGAAGTTCTATCAAGTGACGCACCGACGGTAGGTGGTTCCGCTCGTTCGTTCACTAAATTGTCGACTGACGCAGTCGTTGTAACGACGGACCCTTGGCCAGGGGGACTACTTTGGTCGGATGTGGACATTTTTAGCGATACGAAATGATTTTGCTCTGAATGACAAAACCCTT
>PIVX01000641.1 GCA_003353785.1 Gammaproteobacteria bacterium
CCTATGTGATTTTTTCCAGCCTTTTTTCTGACATTTTCTACTACAATATCTAGTAACTCCATCCCCTTTACATATTTTTGTTGTATTAGACAGTTTTTCACAATAAGCGCATTTTCTGTATTTATTTTTACTCCGTTCCTTCTTCTTATTACCTTTTTTATATATGTTGTGCTCTATCAACATTTGTTTATATTCTTCAGTACCAAACCGGCCTCTTGTATACAATGTTCCTGTAAACTTCAAGACATTACCCATATTTATAGAGGCATCTGGAGCTTTTATAAAATCTCCATTAAATTCCAGCGTACATCCTCTTAAGTGCAAATCAAATACAAATACATCCCTAGCTAGAGTCACATTCATGTATTTCCCATTCTCAAATTGTTCAAACCGAGCCCTTGCATCTTCATCTCTAGTTCTTGTTAGAGAATCAAAATCTTTGTACTCGATTACATTAATTTTGCCTCTTTTTACAAGATGCTGTAATTTACCTGGATTTATTCTTTGATTTTTAATTGGCTTATTATTGGTACTATAAATATAATAAATCTTCCCACCAAAAACTGGTTGGAATATGTATAAAGTTAAAATTAGTTTTAAA
>PIVX01000642.1 GCA_003353785.1 Gammaproteobacteria bacterium
CCACTCAAAACTTTAAACTTGCCATTGAGTTGTCATGATGGATGAGGATGATGTTTTCTAGCTTGCCAATGTATTTATTTAGTTCAACATTTTTAAACAAATTAAATGAAACCATAAGCATTTTGCAGTAAATTGAATCATGTATAAATATACGCCAATCTTAAGCACTTTAAAACAAGAAGAAAGCTCATGTGATATTAACTTGAGACAAAACAGATTTGGATTGGTTTGCGTCAACATCATTCCTTATTAACACCTCTTTCCAAATATGCAATATTAAGAGACTCGGTAGTTATCATCTTACTTTCTTCTTTTTTTTATTAGATTGATAAATCTTTTTGTTGGCGGAATAAATCAGACAATTTAAACATATTTCATTTGGTATATTTTTTGATACGTACACAACACCACTAAATTGTCGGATTTATTCAAAAGGCAGAAGTGGATTTAGTGGAACAATTAAGAAAAAAACAAAAATAAATAATCTCCTTCAGAATGTGGAGAGAGGTAGCTAATGACAGCTAGAATATGAGAAATAAATTCCTCAAACAAAGTGTCTATAGCGCGATCATCGAAACGCATCCATCAATTTCAAAAGCGA
>PIVX01000643.1 GCA_003353785.1 Gammaproteobacteria bacterium
ATCAATGACAGCTGAATGCTCAGGATCAAGTTTGTATAATTTCGCATTGATTAAATACTGCCATAAGACATCTCAAGATTGCATAATGGACAGTTTCCTGAGAATACTAACATTATGGAAAGTATAACGGGGGCACTTTAAAGGTATAGTTTAACAACAAAAAAAAATATTATATTGGAGTTATGGATGTAAAAAAAATATAGGATGAAAGTAGGGATCGAGGCGGTCATTTTGGTGTATTTTTGGCTGTCTGGGGATCCATATTTCCCTATGAAACATGCTCGCGCTTTGGAGGGGAAAAGCTGCGGATTTGAGAAAATATCCTCGGCTCAATAGTGATAACTGTTTATGACTGTTTATTTGCATTATTTCTATTGTATGCAAATTATTCTGTATTATACGCCATATTTTGTTGTTTGTTCTAAGTTTTTTTTGTTCCTAAACTATAACTTGAAAGTGCGCCCGTTATAACATGAGAGTCCTTAGTATTCTCAGGAAACTGTCCATTATGCAATCTTGAGATGTCTTATGGCAGTATTTAATCAATGCGAAATTATACAAACTTGATCCTGAGCATTCAGCTGTCATTGATAATGAAGTA
>PIVX01000644.1 GCA_003353785.1 Gammaproteobacteria bacterium
ATAACCGAAAACCTCTAACAAAACAATTTCAGACAAATCGGCGACTTATTGATCGAGTTATAGACAAAAATCCTACGATGACGTCACTTCCGGTCGGTTTTCGAAAAAACTAATTC
The DNA here is from genome assembly GCA_003353785.1 of Gammaproteobacteria bacterium. GTDB lineage: Bacteria > Pseudomonadota > Gammaproteobacteria > PIVX01 > PIVX01 > PIVX01. Next base: position 117 of record PIVX01000644.1, read on the forward strand.
CTCGGTGCAACTTGCCATAACCGAAAACCTCTAACAAAACAATTTCAGACAAAACGGCTTCTTATTGATCGAGTTATAGACAAAAATCCACCGATGACGTCACTTCCGGTCGGTTTTCGAAAAAACAAATTCCACGGTGCAACTCGCCATAACCGAAAACCTCTAACAAAACAATTTCAGACAAAACGGCTTCTTATTGATCGAGTTATAGACAAAAATCCAACGATGACGTCACTTCCGGTCGGTTTTCGAAAAAACTAATTCCACGGTGCAACTCGCCATACCCGAAAACCCTAGGGTAGGACTAACTTTCAGAGCCGTCCAACCACTAGAAACATGTGTACTGGAAAACCTTAGACAAAAATCCAACGATGACGTCACTTCCGGTCGGAAATCGAAAAAACTAATTCCATGGTTCCCTTAGTTATACCCGAAAACCCTAGGGTAGGACTAACTTTCAGAGCCGTCCGACCACTAGAAACATG
>PIVX01000645.1 GCA_003353785.1 Gammaproteobacteria bacterium
CATGACTCTGCGCTGTGTAAATTTGGAAAAGCAGGGATATTAAAAGCTACCAGAAGAATGTTCGGTCGCGTCAAAAAAGGAGATAAGTGCGCGCAGAAAAATATTAAAGGCCGCGTCCCGTGATTAAGTTATAAAACCGCAAATAGTAAATGTTGAATGCAATGTAATGTAAAACATTTGTTCTTCTATCGGGGGTTATCTAAAGCTTGTTTCTATATCATGATCATGCAATAAGGAAATATATAACATATAGATGAAGAAAGAAATAACTAACAAAAGAACGGATATAAGATGACTCACCCCAACGCAGGGCAATTCCAAAAAGCCAAGCGAGGAGATGTTCGTTTTTCTAGTAGTCAGTTTTTTTACTTTTCCTCACCATCCACCCATTAGGTAGCAAGGTTTGTAACCGCTTCTAGTTTATAGTAGCTAGCTAATATCAGCTTATATTCAGCAATCGAAAAGGCAGAGGTTCGAATAGATATTATATTGGAACTCATTCAAAACTTGAATTGGATGGGACGCGGCCTTTAATATTTTTCTGCGCGCACTTATCTCCTTTTTTGACGCGACCGAACATTCTTCTGGTAGATTTTAATAT
>PIVX01000646.1 GCA_003353785.1 Gammaproteobacteria bacterium
TTCAACAATTCTGGACACTCAGTCCTTAACATTCACTTAGATGCTACGTTAACATCAACACATGATGATTGTTTTAAATTTTAATATTTTTTTGATTTAATATTTTAATAACTTGATACAATTTATACATTCTCTTCATACATTCCTTCTGATACAAATTAAATGTTTCATTTTGAAATAAATGTTGCTGATATACGAAATTAACTCCGTTACACGAATTATTTAATATATGTTCATTCCAATGGATTTCAATTCGTGTTTTACAAATTATACATGTTCTTGAGTTTTGTTCATCCCACAATATTTTATGATTTCCTGTTATTAATCTTAATATTTGTATTGTTTCTTGATTCGTAATTCCAAGTAACATAACAAATTGGTCAATCAATTCAATATATATCATCGGATATACTTTGGTTTTATTACTATTCATAATATTCTGTTGATTAATATCAAATATGTAATAAATCAAATTATTCTCTTCATTTTTTACTCGAATTAAATCTCTTTGATACGATGTTGAATCAATGATATTCTCATACTCCATTTTTTTTACTTGTTTCTGATTCAATTGTTCTTTTTTCAAATTATACGCATCAAT
>PIVX01000647.1 GCA_003353785.1 Gammaproteobacteria bacterium
TTACAATATTTATACTATGACCACTTTAGATAGATGCGCGAAAACTATCTTTTTGTCCTTTTCGATTTCTTTGTGTTTAGGTTTTTGCTTTTGTTTTTGCGACTGAGTCCCTCAAAGAAAAAACAACATCCATGAAACTGGACGCTGGGCACCGGACATTTTGGTGTCCATAGATAATTTGTATCTCCCGCCCTATCTATCTAGGCCATCTAATCTAATGGGGCAGGCAGCAGTGAGCGAGTGAGGCAGCATACTGGGGGCCAGGGACCAGTATAATAATGAATATTGCTAGAGATCTATTCTTAATGTACATACATTACTATGTACTCTAATTATTTGTACACTAATTAACCCTTTTGGAAGGTGCTTTTTAAACTAGTTCATTTCCAAGCTTTTCCCTAATTCGGCGAACCTCATTCAAAAATAATTGCAATAAAAGAACAAATTTTGATTGAATATTTATATACAAATATAGTATAATGTAGTGTAGTTTTAATTGATTTGATAATTCATCAAATGTATTCATTCATATCTATTAAAGAATACAGATTGTATTGTGGATACATATTATTATTTACTACAATGGTCCTTTGCTTTGTT
>PIVX01000648.1 GCA_003353785.1 Gammaproteobacteria bacterium
GATGAAAAGAAGATAAAGGAGGTCCGTGACCGCATGAACAAGGTACAGGACGAAAGATGCTTACATTACGACCAGACGGCGAAACCATTGGATCTAGAAGAGGGACAAGAAATTTTCGTGTACGACCGTGGACAGAAATCGAAAGAAGCAGGGAAGTTGGCGCCACGATACACGGGTCCATGGAGAATCAAGGAAATCATATCACCGCAAACATTGATTGTCAAGATGAAGGTCGATGGAGGCCAAGAGGTAGAAAAAAGAATATCACGTCGCAATATCAGCGTCAGTTCATCATTCAAGAGAGGCACGGTCAAATGGGGGAGTGTGGGAGCAGACGGCACGTGAAACATGTGATACGTGATTTTATGACAAATATGTAAACTACTTGTATAAGGGCAGTGCTACTTCCTGTCTTTCATTGTTTGACTTTGGTAACCTAAGTAAAGGTTTTGTTTGTTATCGGCTCTCCTACTCTCTCAGGCGCTCCGGACCTACAGTTTTGGTGGAGAACAACGGGCAACGATTTGGTTTTGGACCTACTACTGAACCTCGACGATGACGCGGACAAAGAACATGTTGAAGGAGCTACAATCGAAGAA
>PIVX01000649.1 GCA_003353785.1 Gammaproteobacteria bacterium
GGCTCAGAGACATTATCGTCTTCTGGCTCTTTTTGTTTGTTATTTGATTCCATTATTGACTTCCTTCTTTATCTACGTTTCCGGTTTCTCTCGGTAACGTGTTAATTGAAGAAGGATCAGGGAATTCCGGATAACAAAAGTTAGGCAATCAAAGTATGTAACTTTGAGAAGCTTATTTACCAGATCTAGTAATTAAGCTAATACAAGCAGTAGTATCTTTGATATTAGTTATCAAGTATATAGCGCTCAACTTATGTGGTTGTATCTCGGGTGAGAACAAAAGACACGGTAACTTGCTACAAAGCAGCCGTCGTGTATTTTATAAGTACACCAAAGGGCTATACTCTCTTCGCTGGTCTCGCGAGCTCGTTCTAAATACAACTGCTGTAAAGCGTTATCAGTCAGAAAGTCGTCACGGCATCCAAACAGGCAAGGGCGGACTTTCGATAAAATCGATTTGTCTACACCAACTAGCGGCTGTCGAAATGCAATAAATATGGGTTGACATTTGTTGAGTCTTGGGGAGTTCTATTATATGCCCAGACCATTTCTAACAAATGTCTATCCAACTGCTTTTCTTTCTGATTTAGTACTATTA
>PIVX01000046.1 GCA_003353785.1 Gammaproteobacteria bacterium
ATAAGATATTGTTGGACACTTTTATTAGAATGAATGACATCACTGATCCTAATGATATTACTCCTATTGGTATCTCAGATCCAAATCAATTACAAATTGCTAATAGACTTATTAGTGAATGTATTAATGAATACCAGAATGCTCTTCCTGGGATTAACGTCTCTCCGTCACATTAAACTGAATTATTGAATTTTCCATTTGTTCAGCTTTATGAGTATCAGGATTTATACCTACCTGATGGTTGAAGTGAAGCCCCAAATGATGCATTTGGACTATATATCGTGTAAACTGCAGCCTAAATGAGACACATGGAAAAAACGGATATTAACTTAGGTATACTACTTTTTAAATACATCTCACCAACCAAGTCTTAAATTCGTCCGTAAAAAACATTTAATATTGTAGGAATGATAAGAAAATCAATGGCTTTACATAAAAATGTTAATTTTTATGTAAGAATTAGTTGCTATTAATCTTATCAACGATACTGGAGCCGTCAACTCTAGTATCGTGCCTACTAACAGGAACTTACCAAAATATAGAACTTTATTGTCAATTTCTAGGCACACTATATATTATTAAGGCAACTAAAGTCAATATTTTTACAACCATATTTTAAAGAAAGTATTTTATTTTTCAATATGTTGTATAACCCAAGCATTTTACAATGCCTAACGTCTTCCTGATATTCGTTTTGAAGATACAAAAGGTTCTGTCAAAATTGAGTCCAAATATTAGTCCAACAAGTATGAATACTATATTTCAAGGTGTTATATTAATCAATTACTAGAATATCTCATGAATTGCCCCCACTGTGAATCGAAAAATATCTATGAATGTAAAAGAAAAACTCAATTAGGTTATAAGCAATATCGTTGTAGGTCATGTTTCAGACAATATAACGAAAGAACAGAAACTAAATTTAATTATATAGAATATCCAAATGTATTTGGTGATACAACCAAGCATCGAGATTGTAAGTATAAAATAATTATCTAGAGCAAGATTTGGACTCAATTTTGACAGAGCCCCCAATATTGCTAAGGAAAAAATATATTCCAAAGATGAGCATTTTAATTTTGGGATTAACTAAAGACATCTAAAAAATACAATATTTATTGAAAACATGTGAGAACCAGCAAATACTTACGAAGGAATTAGTTTTAAGAAGGAAATTAAGTGTTTACATAACAGATTTTTTTGTTAATTTTTATGTAAGATTAGTTGCTATTAATCTTATCCACGATACTGGAGCCGTCAACCCCGGTATCGTGCCTACTAATTAAACAATTTCAAAAACCACTTAGGTTGATATTTTAGTTGTCAAAAACTAGAGAAATGATACAATTATATCTATTCTTTGTGAATAGAATTATAGATATATTTTTGTATTTTTTTTTTTTCAATATGTTGTATGATCCAAAAATTTTACAAAAATATACTATAACTCCTATAATAATGTTGTACAATATAAAAAAATGACCGATGGAAAGCTGTAAAATACGTAATATAAAATTTACACCCACAGAACAAAAAATTCTTGGATGTTTTTATAATCAAATAACTGCTTATAAATCACTCTCTAAGGCTCTAGGCTCTAGTGAAAAAACAATAAGAATTCATATTGATAACATCAAAAGAAAAATTAGTGCTGACCAAAAGGAGGAAATATCTAAATTTGTAGCTAAATGTAGAAAGGAGGAAATTCTGTCTTTGAGAGAAGCATTTGATCAGCACTTTATCTTTTTACAATTTGCTCTTGCAGCGGATAAAATAGCTAAAAATATAAAGAGTTTAAAACCTGAATGTGTTTGCTCTATTTTATTTGAAAACAAAGAGCCTATGCTAGATGATATTGCAAAAGTAATAAAAATGCTAGGTTTCGATTTTCACAAATCTCCTCCTTCCAGGAGTAGAAAAAATTTAAACGAAAATGATTTTCATCTATATGTGTCAGAAAACCTAGAAGAACTCAATCTCATCAATGATAAAAATGCTATTTTTATATGTTTTGGTCAACATGAAAATAATTATAACAATATTGTGTTTTATAACCAGAGTGAGCCCAAAGAGTTTTATCATTCACTCATTAAATTCTTGATTCAACGCTATCCCATTGTTAATAAATTAAATAAAGAATTAGATTTTTTGGGTTCTATTGATTTTCTTAAAAATAGTTCAAGAGCTAAAGAACTATTTGAGGCTCAAAAAGAGGAAATCCAAAAGGTAGAGCCTATAAATTTCTGGAAAATAGCAACAATTCTTAGTTTTATTGTAATTGCTGCTTTCTCGTACGTAATGTTCTATGAGAGAGGGTATAAGTTACCAATAAGTGAGGTTGAGATAGAAACATTGCGTTTTAATCTCCCTTCGCGAAATCAACAATTTTCAGGCAGAGAAGATAATATAACACTAATCATGAATAACCTGAATGTAACAAATATAGGAATGTCAACCCAAGTTATAGCAGGCCCAGGTGGAGTTGGGAAGACTCAACTATTAACTGAATATGCCTATATAGCCACGGAAAAGAAATTATATGGAGCTATTTTGTGGATTGATGCCACCAGCATCGAAAGCATAAATAATACATATAATAAAATAGCACATGTGCTGGAAATTGACGCAACTAATATAAGCCAAATAGAAAAAGTACTAAAAGTTGACACAACCACAGATAACCCAATAGCAATAAAAAAATTGGTGCATAAAAAATTACAAACTAAATATTCTATCAAAAACATCTTAATAGTTTTAGATAATGCTTCTAAAGAACAAGATATTAAGAAATATTTAAATGATTTAAAAACTCAATGGGCTTTTGATACTAATATTGATGTGCTAATTAGCTCTAGAAGCCAAAATTGGGGTTCAAAGGCGTTTATATTAGATATTTTTAGTCCGGATGAAGCAAATGACTTTGTTAAAAATTATTTACCATATGAATCTGATGAAAACATCAACAAATTAAACCAATTATTAAATTATTATCCACTAGCTCTTGGTCAGGCAGTTGGATATATTGAACAACACACTAACATAGCCGACTATATAAAACTATATAACAGCAAATACAAAGATATTAGAAACAATCGTAATCAAAGTATAGGTAACATATTAAATATATCATTGGATAATATAGGTAGTGTAGCTAAAGAAGTTCTGTACATATCATCATATTTAAACTCCATTAATATATATCTAGAGTTCTTTGATTATTTACCAATAGAGAAGAAACTACGGGCAATTAAGCAAATAAGAGAATATTCTCTTATCACAATTAATAATGCAAGGGATGCTTTCAAAATACATGCTTTGCTGCAAGAAGTTGTTAGACAGAATATTGGTAAAGAAACAAAATGGCTCAATCAAGCGATCAAGCTTGCTGAACAAAGTGCTAATGCATTTGATAAAAGCAAAAGGGACACATGGGGGAAACCTAAAAAATTTCTATCTCATATTAATGTATTAACAAAATATGCTGCTCCAAGTTTGCAAATATCTAAGCTGCTAGATAAATATGCAGAGATTAGTAAATACTTTGGTGAATATGATTTGGCATACGAATTATTAATAAGTACTCTACAAATACAAGAAAACATTTACAAAGAATCAAATCAAATCAAATTAGTGAATATACTAAATAAACTAGGTGTACTTGAATTAAAACTAGGTAACTATTCTAACACTATAGCCTTATATAAAAGGGTGTTGGAAATTAAAAAAGCATATTATAAAAAGCCAGAACATATAGAATATACTGATACATTCAATAATCTGGGGGAAGTAGAATTAAGACTTGGCCACTACAACGCAGCTAAACAACTTTATCAACAATCTCTGAAGATACAACAAAGTTATTACAAAGATTCTAAGCATATCAAGCTCTCTTCTACAATGCGGGGACTTGGTATTGTAGAAAGAAAATTTGGGTTTTTCGAAAATTCTAAGAATTTTCTTCAGCAATCCCTTGATATAAAACAAGCCTATTTCAAAGATTCTAATGATAAAGAACTGATCAGTAATTTATTAGACATGGGAGTTACAGAGTTTTATTTGAAAAATTACGATGAATCTAAGAAAATATTTGAGAGAGCATTAAAAATAACAAAAAAAGATAAAAGCGATAACCCTATTAAATCTATCCACCTATATCAACGTTTAGCACTTGTAGAATGGAAATTAGGAAATTTTTCTAAAGCAAAAAAAATATTTGAAAAAATACTGAAAATAAATCAAGAGCATTATAGTGATCCTCACCATATTTCATTATCTATAATTTTTCGCGGGTTAGGTCTTGTGGAATTTAGTATGAGCAATCATGAGAAAGTTATAAATTACCTAGAGAAAGATATAAATATACTAGAAAGATATTATCAGTCCTCTAATCACGTATCTTTGGGAGGTTCGTTATATCTATTAGCCCTGTCAAATGAGCGGCTAACTAACTATGATTTAGCCTTGAAACAAATACAAAGGTCCTACAAAATTCTAAGCTATCATTTTAAAGACAGATTACCGCAAGCACTATTTCAAGACTATACCCCATCAACAGCATGGTCTACAATAAATGAGAAAAATAAAGACAAAGCCATATCTTATTACAAAAATGCATTAAAATTTGCTAAAAAAATATATGGAGAAAAAAAATATTTTATAGCGCGCTATCATTATTTACTTGGTCAAGCATATGAAATTAACGGAAATACCAAACAGAGTATAAAACAATATCAGAAAGCTCTAACACTTGCAGAACAAGTTAATTCTTCAATTGCTAATGCCAAAATTCGGGATAATTTTCAACAAAACATTAAACTATTAAAAGCAAAATTAGACGACTAGGAGTAGATATACCTGGAATACAAAAAGCTCAAATGAAAATCATAAGAATAAATCATGGACTGACATAAAATGAACTCCAAAGAATGAAGAAAAACTTCACTGTGCTAAGAGCCCTCTTTTTGAATTGTACCTACGGGTTACTCCATCAGCATATACAACATCTATATAATAAAAGTGCTCGTCACACTAGAAAATTTAGACTCAACTATCAACTCCATTTTTTATACCGCAGAGCTATGAACAAATAGCAAACACTAAGATTTTAGACTAGTGCCATACAAAAACGCTAGTCTAAATAAATTTTTGAACACATTCCCAAATTAACCTATAAGATAACACATCCTAGAGAGGCCACTGAAAATGTTAAATATGGTTCAGCAGAAAATCCTACATTTAGTATTGTCGCATGACCGTTTAAATCATTTTTTGCGTGAGCATAACTTGTTTTAGCATCATACCATTTTATAATTTCATTACCATGTCTATCTCTGTGTTGATATAGAACTGAAACTTGCTTGATGTCTGCAGCTGTAATACCATGAACTGTTACATGACTATCGCTACTGCCAACAAATAAGGTGTCATTATATTTAATATTCTTTTTTAAAGTTTCGTACGTAGTTTTATCATAAGGTTTTTGAATCTTGTGCTCAACTGTTTTTTTCTCTGTTATTACTTTAATTGATAGCAACGCGCTATAAGAGAATTCAGAGAAAAATTTATGACTATATTTAGAGCCGTCTTCCAGGTAGACCTTTCTGTAACCTTCTGTCTTCACAAAATGTATATCTAAATCAGCAAACACCATATTTGTAAATAAAAGAGAGGCGCCTATTAATATTGTATTTATTTTTTTCATTGTTTTTACTCCTAACTAAATAAAGATAATGATGATATTCTGATAACAGGGTTCCGTCAAGATTTAGTATAAATATTGGTTTGACAAGTATAAATATTGGTTTGACAAGTATAAATATTGGTTCAGCAAGTATAAATATTATATTTTAAAGTAACATATCAATCAATTGTTATGATATATATGAACCGCCCTCACTGTGAATCAAAGTTGTGATTTAACCGATAGATTAATTCAAGATAATATGATTATTGATAAATTAATAAAACCTATGAATAATAAAGCTTATAATACTAACTCTGTATATAAAATTCTATCAAATTATTTTCCATTAGCAGATATAATAATACCTCCAAGTAATAATACTATTTATGATAAGAATAATCATTTTTAGCGTAACAGAAATTTACTTGGGAGAGAATATTATGGATGTATGGGATGGCATAAACGTAGAGGATACGGCAAAAGGAATAACTCAGAACTTACCATCCAGAGGTACAAAAAATCTTAGGTAATAAATTACGTTTTATCGATTTTGACAACCAAAAAAGAGAGTCTCTCATCGGTTATAGTGTCTTTAACAAGATGACTACTAGCTCTGATAAACAGAGCCATTTGAAAATTTAAATTTAACAGTTAGAACAAAATTCAGATAGTTAAGCAACAGTGCTATTTTATACTGGTTTCGTACTTGGATTTAGATTTTGACTGATTTTATTGATATTTTAATAGTGTAGTTATCACAAAAAAGAATTGATTTTTAATCAGGGGTGTGGATTATTGCTCGAGGGGTTTGAATTTTAAACTATGCTGTCATAAAGATCGGTAGTAAAATTAACTTATCATAGGTATTATACAATATAATAAATACACAAATTTGCTACCTAGATATTTTCTTTTATTTTTTGATATACTCTTACTTACAAAAAACATTATTAAATTTAGCTAATGCATGGACTAACACAGATATTTCAGTATTATTTTAAAGGTATTGTAGTATCTTTAATAGTTTTTACTGTTCAAGCAAGTAGTACTCTCTTTATCAAACTTGATAATTTAAATGTTCCACAGGAAATAGTAGAAAATATTCAATTTGAAGTTATTTATGCTGCTGGGGGAAATGGCTCAGAGCATATAGTTACTTTTTTGCTTGGAGAACATAAATTAGTGTTTGAAGATAGTATTATTGTTAAACGTATAAATGCTATTTATGCACGTGATAAATATATCCAAAAAGCATACGAGGTAAAAAGTATTGTAAATGTTTGGCATAGAAATTTCTTTAAAAATCGAAGGTCAAATATTTCTAATATAGTTATTGACTACAGTGATATTATTAGACCTCAAAGAATCAGCATTCTTAATGAGCCGATTTTATTTAAAAATGCTAGTAGTGCGATAATAGACAATTATATCAGTGAAGACTCTTCTAATACATCTACTTTGAAACATTCTTGGAGAGTGTGTGCAACAACTTCTTTATTTGAAATTAAATCCTATTGTACAAATGAAAAATTTGTAATTGGTATCCTAACAACTACTAATAACTAATATTTGAAAGGTAGATGTCCAAGTTTTCGAATACTTCTTCTTAATGACTTTATGAGTATTACACTTTCATCAGATGATTTTATAAATGGTTCACTAAGTATTAAACTTATGAATCCATATATTTGTCTTTCGTTATTTATTTTTTTAACTTTATTTAAAAAATCTTCAATTAATTTACCTGTGTTAATTAATTTCTCTTGTTCAAAATTAAAAATTAGTTCTTTAGCATGTGACTCTAATGCTGAAAATTCTTTAAGCTGAATTATGTGGTCAATATCAAAATAATTGTCGTTGAGTGCTGATTTATTTTCTGGCTTATTTGTATGATATTGTATTTTCTTTATAGATGATTCAAATTTTTGAATTTTTGTAATAAAATTATCAATTTTATCTCTTTTGTATAATATAGACAATTTATTTAATAAAAGTGAGAGTTTTGGGATTATATCTTTAATCTTATGTAACTGAATTAAATATGACTTAATTTTAGATTTTCCATTTTCTGTTGAAACATCATCACTTATAGAATTATCGATTAAATTAAATAAATTTATTTCTAATATGTTTTGCTCGAAGATTTCTAATTCTTGTTGCATTTTATTTATTTCGCTTAAAATCTTTTCTTTGATTTTATCATTTTCAAAATTAGCACTATGTTTAATTTCCCCAGAGATATCTTCGACATATATTTTTAATTCTATAAGCACTTTATTTAGTTCATTTATCTCTGACATTTTAATAATTTATAGATGATATCATGTCTTGTAGTAATTTTAGAACAATTGAAAACTTGTGTTTATAGTATAGCTGGATAATTTATGTGTAAATTTTAAGCCAGGTGAGTTTTTTTATAATAACGTCCCTATTTTTTATCTTTTTTGCGGATTAATACATCAATTTTTAATATAGAATAAATCCATAATAATGTAATTCCAAAAATTAATATTACGGCAAATGGAATGGTTGCAGCCATTTCTCCAAACATAATTAATAAAAAAATATAAAAAGTTGCTCCTAAAGACTTTCCTAATCGTGAACCAATTCCATCAACAATAGATTTTCCTTTGCATGCTTTTTCTTTTGATAATGGTATAAAACACATCTCTTTAGTTAAATCAAAAATTGTGTATTTACAACTCCTCCCAAGAACTACTTGTATTGTACATAAAATTAAAATTAAATTTGCAGGGTTATCAATAAACATATAAAAGACGTCTAATAATAAAATTTCTTCAAATAGCATGGCCAAATAAAAAAATGTGCCTGAAATTATCCATACTAAAGGAGTCACTAATGCTGAATATCTCCATGTTTTATTTCTAGTAATGTATCCAGATATTAATCCACCAAAAATAACAGAAATAAAACCAGTAACTATAGTAACTTTATTCATATATTCATATATTCATAAAATAGTTTACTATCACCATACACTATCTTAGTCTTATAAAACCATATGACTTCTGTTAAATTCCAAATAATGTTGTATGACAGAATTATAATTGCTATATATGTTATATAGCTGGATTTTCTTACCAAGGAAACACTTTTGGAAAGTGAAAATCTTAATCTTGTTTCTTCAGACAAATGCGGTGGTTTTTCATGTTTAATGAAAAGCCTATTAATATAAGAAAATAATGCTATAATAAAAATGACAATGATTATAGCCATTAATAATTGATAAAATACCCACTGATAGTTGTTTTCATAAAAGAATGCTTTTGGTAGTGGCATTAATATTAGTAAGTTGGCAAAAAAACCTATAAAAATACCAGCGCTATTAATTCCAACCCCCCAAAATGCATATTCTCTTTTTGCTGTTTGCATATTATTATTTTCATTAGTAAATCCCCAAGCTAACACGATTAGAATTGCACTGCCCCAAACTTCTGATATTGTATAAAAGAGAGCCATATTCCAATATCTAATTGTAGTAATTAATCCATCAAACCCTGTTTTTAGCAAAATTTTTTGTTTAAGAAATTTCGCAATATAAGATAATTCTAAATAATGCTGATTCGGAAGCAACACAAAAGTAAATAATATAAAATAACTAAGAAATCCTCCTGTCATGTAATAAAATACTATTTCACGGTTATACTTAGACGAAAGCTTCATGAATATATAAGTTACCAAAATAGAGAAAGGTAGTACGCAGCCAGTTGTTATGAATGGAATTGTATTAGCTCCAGAGCCATCTAAAATCATAATTAAAGTTGCTTTAACATTTCTTAATAAGTGATAAACTGAAGATATGAGAAAAAAAAATAAGAAAATAGCACTAGATTTCTTATAATTAATAGTTTGAGTTGGCTTAGAGGAGTTGTAGTTTTTATACATATCTTTTTTGTTATATTCTACAATGATAGTGTATATATATTTATTTTGTAATATTATCGGTTTTACCTATAGAATATATAGTAAGCTAACATTTGGATATGAGCTCTAGAATGACTTATAGAGTAACAATATAATAGAGCATTAACTTGTAAAAAATTGTTGAGCCTACCAAGAAAAAAATATCTAATAATCAATTAGTTATAAAATAATTAAAAGATTGCTCAAAAGTTATCAGCAATCTCTTTGCTTTATTTATCATGAGCTTACTGGAAATTATGCATAATATGGTAAATTCTTAAAATCGGAACCTAAGAATAATTATAAAATCACTCAATGTACTAAGTCTTGATAGAACCATTCATATATTGCTCAAGTTTAATTTTTAGTCTAGGGTGATTTTTTATTAGTATATTCGTTTTATTCCATAATACAGCTTTTCTAATAATGTCCCTATCATCAGTTGAAACAAAATTTGGTCAATTAGGATAATAGGATATTTAACATCATCATTATTTTTTTCAGTTTTATGCTTATCTAAATGATACTGAACAACCTCTAGAATATACTTCATGATTCTAAATGGCATCTTTTTATCTGGAGAAC
>PIVX01000047.1 GCA_003353785.1 Gammaproteobacteria bacterium
ACAACAACAGACTCTTCTTCAAGAGCAACTCCGCAAACAAAATGAAACCGCATTACAACAAAAATTCCAACTTGAGAAGCAGATACAATCACTTAATGATAATGCCAGTCAAAAACAAAAGATACTTGAAGAAAAATTACGCAATACTGAAACAACTACATTTAAACAACAAAGAATCCTTCAACTGGGAATAGAAAGACTACAGTTGCTAAATGATACTGCCAAAAATGATCAACATCAATTAGAACAAGAATTACAAAAAAGCAAAAGCTCTGCTCTAGAACAAAGGCAAAAAATTACCACTAAAGATAAAGAAATAAGGCATCAGCAAAACAAGATAAGACAACAAGAACAAGAAATATCACATGCTAACAGTAGTTACAAAATGGAGAGTAAACGCAGAACATTAGTTAGCAAAAAACTTAGAGATACTAACGAAATGCTTAGATCTTTAAAGAAGAAAGTTGCTATTTTAGAGCACCAACTACACAAACAGTTTAATAAAACTAATGGATCTCCAGTAATAATGTATTCTCCTGCGCCGAGAAATCATAAACATTCAAAACATAAAGAAACACAATCTCTTTCTATCACTTTAAATAGTAAATATAAGAACTCATCAAATCTACCAACACCAAAATCACTACAAAAGGCAATGCATCAAGGGTTTGCAACTCCTACTCACAGTTCACCTGAATTAAACAATGACCACCAGATTATTAATGAAGATGCAGATGACTTTGATAGTTTTCCTGATATTAATGCAAATAAGCTGCACCTTTCTGCAGCACATTCAGAACACTTAATATCAAAGCGTAAACTAAGAAAACATCCAATATCATCCATATCTTTAAATTTGAATGGTATTAAAAAACAATTGTTAACTCCTAACTCGCTAACATCTGCAGTAAACAATGGGTTTGACCTACCTAAGAGTCCTATTTTTAACATAGACTTTGATCATGGAAAGAACCCATTTCCTGACACGGATCACAATAGTACTTCATCCATGAATATATTATCTCATACGAAGAAGTCTCCTGAGAATGTTAATAATCATACTGACAATGGCATTATAACTATAATTTCCGAAAGCAATGAAACCATTCAATAAATTTTTTTTTCAAAAAACACTTGTTTTTTTATTTCAAATATTAATATAGATGATTACACTAAAAAATATTAAAAATATAGATGATAATAATTTGAAAATATTATTAATTGCCTTACTCCAATGAAAATCATTTAACCTTGACCAAACCATCAAAATTGGCAAGAATATGTGTAAAAATACGCAGAAGATCCCCGCATATCTTAATGCTGCAATAAAACTTTCCTTAAACCAAATAACCATTATTAAAGGAGGTAAAAAAGTCAGCCCAAATAATAATTTTTTTGCTGAACCTTGCTTTTCTATATTCATACTGTCTGATAAAAAATCTGACATACTTAAAGAAATCCCTAAAAAAGAAGTAATTAAACATAAGGCTGCAAAAAGATGAAATATATTAACAGTAAATCCATTTTGTACAAGCACCGCAAAAATACTAATCATTTTATTTGTTGATTGAGCTTCATCCTCTAGATTCATTAACATCTCAGTACCTATTGTTCCGATCAAAATACTATCCCAAATAATATATACTACTAAAGGGATAATTGACCCAACTATAACAGCTACTCTTAACTTACAAGAATCATTATCCAGGTATTGTCTTAAACTTGGGATCACAACTCCAAAACCAAATGAAGTACACAGCACCATAACAATGCCTCTAGAATATAAAGAATTAATTACCAATAAATTATTTATTTCTATTGCAGGGCAACTCAATACCACTATAGTTATAAATAGAAAAAGTTTTAATACAATGAAGATCCTATTAGAAATGTCTAGTCTATGCATCTTGCTAAATACGATATAGCCAAAGATAGAAACAAAAATTAATGCTGCAATATTATCATTAATATTGATACCTAGAATATTAAATACTGTTAAAAAAATCCCACTCCCGCCCGTTATATACGCAGAAAGTAAATTATATAGTAAAGCAAAATATGTAATGGCTGTTAAAATTTGTCCTACTCTGCCAAGTGTCGCTCCTGCCATAGTCAACAAATTAGTTCCTGGCTTAAATAATAGATTTACCTCTAAAATGAGGTAAGAGCATACAGTCATCATAAACCAAACTGCGAATAAATAACCAGAAGATATTATGAGGCCCGTTGATGCATTAGATATCGGCAAAGCTAGTATGCCTCCTCCTAAACAAGTACCTGTTATCAATAGAATTCCACCTATTACTTTCTGATCCACAAGTACTTTGCAAATACTATTTTGCATAATATAGTTAACCTAGCTGTTCTTTAAGACTAATGTAACCATCTGATTGATAATTAACTATAGATAAATCATCAAGCGCATCTAAGAGTTTGCTGCAAAATAATTTAGGAACTCTAATATGGTTGATAGATTTTTGAGTGACTCCTGCTACCACTAATGAGATATTCCCAAATCCTATTAACCTTCCTAAATACCCTTGCTGATAAGATATCCCATTAATATGCGCTAAGGTAAATTCTAGCTTGTTTTGTTTTATTATCCCCGACAACATTGTAACTGATTTGTTAGTTATTAAAATTCTATAGGTAAAAAATCTAACTGTTTGTTTCATTAATTCAAATATCATAAAAGCAAAAGTAACAATACTTAAATAAAATAGTAAACTAGTCAAGCTTAACAGTATTAAAGTCACAATTGCTAATAAAATAGTGTTTAAAAAAATAGCCGCTGTTAACTTCCCTGTATATACAATTTCTTTCTTTTGCATTTTACCTATTCACTTTACTATTCTATTAATACTACTTACTTTACGGTATGCTTTTGGTAGCATATTACCTTTAGTACCGCGACTGCCAAAATGATATTTTAAGCTAGCACCTTTCAATGTTAATTTCTTCTTACCAGAATAAACTGTTAGCCCTAATTTAGGATTAAATATCTCTAGATGAGCTACAAAATTTTCTCCCGTGCTAAACTCTTTAGATGGGATATTCATCATTTTGTTGCCTCTACCTTTGGCAAGCTCAGGTAATTCGCTTAATGGAAAACATAAAAGCCTAGCATTTTTAGATATAATTGCAATATAATCTTTTTTGACATCCTTAACCACGATTGGCATTAAGATTTTTGCATTATTCATAAGGTTAATTATCTGTTTCCCCGCTTTATTCTTCGATACTAAAGATGCTAATTTAGCGATGAATCCATAACCAGAGTTCTGCGCTAAAATTATCTGCTGATTTTCATCTTCAGCACTGAATATTTTTTCAAATTGGGCTCCAGGAGGAGGATTAAGTTTTGTAGTAACTGGTTCTCCATGGCCTCTTGCTGAAGGGAAAGTATGTGTTAATAAAGAGTACACTCTACCAGTTGAATCAAACAAAATAATATTTTGATTTGATTTACTGGTCGTAAAATCCTTCAACTCATCACCAGCTTTGTAAGATAGTTTTGTCAAGTCAATGTCGCTACCTTTAGCAGCTCTTATCCAACCATTCTTTGATAGGATAACAGACATTATTTCTACTGGTAAATGCTCTTCTATTTTAATTTCTTTAGCAGCATCTCTTGTGACTATCGGAGATAGGCGCTTATCACCATATTTCTCTGCATCTTGTTTTAACTCTTTCTTAATTAAATTTTTTAAACGCGTAGGTGATTTTAATAATTCATCAATTTCTATTCTTTCTTTATCAAGCTTTGATTGCTCTTGCTTGATCTTCTCTTCCTCAAGCTTAGCAAGATTTCTTAATCTGGTATTGAGAATAGCTTCTGCCTGTATTTCAGTAAAATCAAATCTTTCTCTTAGTCTTGCTTTAGGATCTTCTTCATAACGAATAATTTTAATTACTTCATCTAAGTTTAGAAAAATTATTAATAATGCTTCTAATATATGCAGTCTCTCTAAAATATTATTTAACCGGAAATTTAGTCTCTTTTTTACAGTATCTGTACGATAGCTTAACCATTCCTTCAAGATTGTTAATAATCCCTTTACTCCTGGTTTACCATTTAAACCAATAACATTGAAATTTGCTCTATAATTTTTTTCCAGATCTGTAGTAAAAAATAAATGTGACATTAGTTGTTCAACATCTACTCTATTAGTTTTTGGAACAATCACAAATCTTGTTGGATTTTCATGATCTGATTCATCTCGAATATCAACAACCATAGGTAATTTTTTTGCAAGCATTTGCTGGGCTATCTGTTCCATAACCTTTCCTGTTGATACATGGTGAGGCATAGCTGTTATTACGATTTCACCTTTTTCTTTAGTATAAACAGCACGCTGCTTAATACTTCCAACACCAGTATGATATAAATTAACAATATCATCAACGGGAGTAATTATTTCCGCTTTCGTAGTAAAATCCGGCCCCTTGATAATAGAGCTAATTTTTTTAAGGGTGACTGTTGGATTATCCAGCATATAAATACAAGCTTCTACAACTTCTCTAAGATTATGAGGTAATATATCTGTCGCCATTCCAACTGCGATCCCTGTTGCCCCATTTAACAATACATTCGGCATTCTAGACGGTAAATTAGCAGGTTCTTGCAAGGTACCATCAAAATTTGCTGTCCACTCTACTGTTCCTTGTTCTAGTTCTGATAAAAGTAAATGTGAATAAGGAGTTAGTTTAGACTCTGTATAACGCATAGCCGCAAACGATTTTGGATCATCTGCTGATCCCCAATTCCCTTGGCCATCAATAAGAGGATACCTTGTTGAAAATGGTTGTGCCATCAAAACCATAGCTTCATAGCACGCGCTATCTCCATGAGGATGAAATTTTCCTAATACATCTCCTACCGTTCTTGCTGATTTTTTATATTTTGCAGTAGAACTTAAACCGAGTTGGCTCATAGCATACACAATTCTTCTTTGCACAGGTTTTAATCCATCACCAATAAATGGTAATGCCCTATCTAGAATTACATACATTGAATACTCTAAATAGGCTTTTTCAGTAAATTGTTCAATAGATTTACGCTCAATCCCATCTAAGAATAGCATTGTTTGTTTGCCCATAATTCTGCCCTAAAATTACCAGTTTTTACAAATAATAGTTATTTTTTTATACAGCAAGATCAAACAAAAAGAAATTGCCTAAAAAAATAACAAACTATATGCCTCAAAAGCAATTTTAACCTAATATACCTACTGAACACAATGGAGTTTTTATGTCTGACACTTTAAATAAGGAAACACGTATTGAGTCTGACTCAATGGGCGAAATAAGAGTTCCAAATGACAAATACTGGGGAGCACAAACACAACGTTCATTACATCACTTCAATATCGGTAGCGACACTATGGCTTTTGAGGTTATAAAAGCCATGGGAATTATAAAATTGGCTAGTGCAAAAACAAATAATCAGCTTGATAAACTTCCTAAAGATAAGCTTGAACAAATTACTAAAGCTGCTGAAGAAATTATCAACGGTAAATTAAATGATCACTTCCCTTTAAGTATTTGGCAAACTGGTAGTGGTACTCAAACTAATATGAATACTAATGAGGTAATAGCTAATAGGGCTAACGAGCTTTCCGGTAGTCAACTTGGCTCCAAAGCACCCATTCATCCAAATGATCATGTCAATATGTCACAATCATCCAATGATACATTTCCAACAGCCATGTATATAGCTGCTATTGATGCAATTAATAATAAATTACTACCTAGTTTATATAATCTTTTAGCATCATTAAAAATAAAACAACTTGAGTTCAATGATATTATTAAAATAGGTAGAACTCATCTGCAAGATGCAGTTCCATTAAGTCTCGGACAAGAATTCTCAGGTTATGTATCCCAATTAAAATATTGTATTAATAATATAGAGAATAGCCGTGTTGGATTATATGAAATAGCCCTTGGAGGAACAGCAGTAGGTACTGGACTAAATACTCCAGTAGGATTTAGCGAATTAGTTGCACAGCAAATAGCTGAAATTACTAATGAACCTTTTCATTCAAGTGAAAATAAATTTGCCTCTCTTGCTGCTCATGACGCATTATTAAATTCCAGTGCAACATTGAAAGGATGTGCTTGCGCACTGATTAAGATCGTCAATGATATTCGTTGGTTGGGCTCTGGACCTAGATGCGGTATAGGAGAACTATTACTACCTGAGAACGAACCAGGTTCCTCCATAATGCCTGGAAAAGTTAATCCGACTCAATGCGAAGCTTTGATCATGGTATGTATCCAAGTTATTGGTAACGACTCCGCTATTTCCATTGCCGGATTTCAAGGTAATTTTGAGCTAAACGTAACTAAGCCATTGATGATTTTTAATTTTTTACATTCTGCTACTATTTTAGCAGACAGTTGTAAGTCATTTAGAGAGTTTTGTATTCATGATTTACAAGCAAATGAGGCTAATATTCAGAAAAATCTTGATCAATCATTAATGCTCGTAACAGCTCTAAATCCACATATTGGCTACGATAAATCAGCAACAATAGCAAAAGAAGCTTTACAAAAAAACATTACGTTAAAAGAAGCTGCCGTCAAACTTGGGTATTTAACAGCAGAAGAATTTGAGCAATATGTTCAACCAGCTAACATGATTAATTTTAAATAGCTCTCTTGCATTTAACCTCTAAAATACCTGCTACACTTTTAGGTAACAAACCAAAAAGAAGTAATATTTAAGCCAGCAATCATATGAAATCATTAAAGATAATACCAATTTGTGTATTTTTAGCTCTTTGTGGGTGTGATAATAAACAGCATTCCTCAGATGATGCTAAAGACAGCAAAGCAAATCAAAATATCGCTATTACAGAAACAAATCTGTTAGCTAACTTCTCAAATATAGTTTTTGCTGGAAACATTAAAGTAACGATCAATAACTCAGCAGATCAAAATAACTATCTAATCGCTAATCAAGCAGCTTTAAATAATATTGATGTCTCAATTAAAGATGATACTTTGTATATTAAATCCAAAAAACCAATTCAAAAGAATAGTCAGATACCAAACATTAACATTAATATTAGTTCATTAAAAAATATTACAACTAAAGGTAGTACAAAAATCAATATTTATGATCTAGATTCTGAATATTTAAAAATATTTAACAAAGGATCCAGTAAATATAATATTAGTGGAAACATTGCAAAATTAGATGTTGAAACATCTGGGGCTATTTTAATAAATGGAAAGAAACTAAAAACTCTAAATTCCAAAATAAAGTCTGAAGGAGTTTGTCATATTATTCTAGAAGTTGCAGAAAATTTACAAATATTTTCTGACGGATTTAATAAAATTCTATATTCAGGAAACCCTAAAATTGACAAGCATGGCAAAGGATATAATATCATTCAGCCAATAAGTCAAATAAATCATGAAATCACATAACTCTAAATGTATTTTTCTATTTATTGTCATATATCTTACACTATCAAATTGTTCATATGCAGCACAATCAAAAAAAGTTAGCCATGGCTTTGATCCAATAAAAGCTAGTCAATTCTTAGATACTCTTAGTATTCAGTTATCCGTTGTAACCCCTTCATATGAAGTCCTTGAAGATGCTATCTCTAAAATAATCGCTAAAAAGGAACAAGCAGAAATTTGCGTAGCTGATACTGAATATACGTTAAAAGAATTTGAAAAACACAAAAATGACTCATATAAAGAAGAAAAAACTAAACATGATATTTATGTTACCGAAAAAAAATTAGAACTTAAAAATCATCTCTCAGAATGTAGATTAATTATAATCCGTGCTAACGAATCAATTCTAGCATTCTCTGCTAAAGCTAAAGAATTAGCGGCTAGTAAATTATTGGCAGCAGAATCTAGTGTGCTGGATAACCTTCTGCATTTAAAATCTCTCGCTATATTAATTTATAATAACTTTAATTATCAACAGCTATACTTGCAAACTGGGATCAGTCATTTAACAATAAACAATACTCTATATCTTTTTCTCTTTATGGCTATTGGCTATATAACTGGGTTACGTTTTAGAAAAATCATTAGAGGTAGAATTAGTAAACTAAGAGAACAATCAGAAACTGTACCATCTATCTTATATCAAGCTATTTTATGCGTATTAGAGAAGCATGAAATTTATTTCATCCAATTTGGTTTTATTGCAGCATATTTTTCGATAACTAGCTTAGGACTTTCTTTAGTTCCACTTGGAGTTATTACAAGTTTTGTCGTGGTATGTTTCATTTCTTATACAAGTATTGTTTCCTTTTTATTTTCTCCCCCACCTCCTAGCAAATCTCTAATAAACATAGCTCATGAGATTGAACGTCCATTAGTCAGTAGATTGAAAATTCTAGGCCTCGTATTCTGTTTATCTTACATAATTGAGGAGGCGTTAAAAGGCCAACCTATACCCTCTCAAGCTCTACAGTTACCGATAACTATATTCATTACAATTGTAACCATTAATCTTATGAGTGTATTATGGCTAGTAAATAGAATAAAAAAAATACGTGCAAGATTTCATGCTTTTAGAATACTTATTAATACGATGTTAACCATTATACTTTGCGGAATTTTAATTACAAATTGGATAGGGCTAAGTCAACTTTCGATTTATTTATTAAATGGTATTGCATTCAGTTTGCTAAGTATTGCAGTGTTTTTAATCATTCACAAATTACTTCAATATTTCCTAATGAAGCTATCAGGGACCGATGCTTACTGGCAAAAAATTCTTAGAAAAAAACTTGGTCTTAAAACAAGAGCCTCTATTCCAGAATTCATTTGGATAAGATTATTAATCTATATAACAACTTGGATCTTCCTGCTTTTATTGTTACTAAAAATATGGCGATTATCAGCAGGAGATTACCAATTTTTCGTTAGCTCCCTAACTGATGGATTTCACATCGGCGGTACAGAAATTATACCTCTTAGAATGGGTTTAGGATTAACCCTCACAGCTATTATGATGCTCTGCACTAGACTATTAAAAACTAATATTCTTGTTCGTGAAGCATCTAAGTCTAGAAATAAAGGTACTCTTGTCGCCTTTGCTACTATGTTTGGATATTTAGGTTTTACTATTTCTTTTTTTATTGGTGCAGTAACTGCTGGAGTTAATTTTGCCGGATTAACAATAATTTTTGGGGCATTATCAGTAGGCATTGGGTTTGGATTACAAAATATTGTAAACAATTTTGTATCTGGCATAGTCTTACTAATTGAAAGACCGATAAAAGTTGGAGATCGGATAATCGTTTCCGGAATAGAAGGACACGTTACTGATGTTAACATTAGATCTACTACTGTTAGAGCCATCCAACAATATGATGTTATTGTACCAAATTCTGAATTAATATCTAACTCAGTATTGAATCTCATGTTTGGAGACTATATTTATAGAGTTTCTATATACGTTTCGGTAAATTACGGAACTGACACGAAATTAGTAAGAAAAACTTTAGCAAAAGCAGCTGATAAACATGAGGATGTGATATCAGATACAATTGAAGTTTTATTAATAGAGTTTGGTGATCATGGCATTAGATTTGAATTAAGATGCGTCTTATCAGACGTAGATAGACATGTTCAAATTACCAGCGAGATATATTATAGTGTTGAAGAAGAACTAAGAGCAGCAGGAATAATTATTCCATACCCTCAAAGAGATCTGCATTTTAAAACTCCATTTAGTGAAGATAAATTACCTCAAATAACACCGCAAAAAACTTAGAGTATTTACTCTTGGTTAGGGATCTATTCTCTAAAAAATGCGCTATGCCACTTAGGGATTGGAAATCTGCTATGAACAGATTTGCTATTGAATTTCAGGATTTTTTTGAATGAGCAACGTAGTATTTATACGTGTTTATTTAGATACTCTAGCTTAGTTTTGACTAAAGCTAATGCGCACTAAAATCCATGTCTATTTGCTACACTAATTCGATCATCAATATCCTGTTGAGCCACTTTTTGTGCAAATTTCTCGTATGTTCTAATCGCTTCTGGGTTTGATCCCTCTTCAAACTTAAACCCCTGCTTATTAGCTTGTGCTTTAGCTATCTTAAGAACATTATCATATTTTGAAACTAATCTGCTTCCTTTTGCTTTACCTTTACTACCTATTTTAGCAAAA
>PIVX01000650.1 GCA_003353785.1 Gammaproteobacteria bacterium
GCACGAAAACTACAGTAACCACCCCAAACGCCCTGGATCGGGAATAAATCCACTCAAAAACGTAAATAGTCATAACTCGGCCAATATTGGACCGATCGAGCTGAAAATTGAAACACAATCTTTCGAAAATTTTGGATTTATTTTGCATGGTGCATGAAATAGTGGTTGCCTGGTGCATGAAATAGTGGTTGCCCGGTGCATGAAATACGAAAATAGCCATAACTCGGCCAATAATAATCGGTCGGAGCTGAAACAAAAAACATCGATATCGATACTCCATTTCGGAACCAAATTCGACGCTCCAGAAATATAGAATCGACGCTCCAAATATAGAATCAACGCTCCAGATGTAATAGACGCTCCAAAATTTTAAATTTCGATTAGGGTAACAAAAATTATGCAAGAGGTGGGGATCGAACCCACGCAGATAACATCTATTGAGACTTAAGCCCAACGCAAGTTTTCGAAAATTTTGGATTTATTTTGCATGGTGCATGAAATAGCGGTTGCCTGGTGCATGAAATAGTGGTTGCCTGGTGCATGAATTTCGAAACTATAAAAATAACCATAAATCGGTCAATAATAATCGGTCGGAG
>PIVX01000651.1 GCA_003353785.1 Gammaproteobacteria bacterium
TTTTGTGACCCCGACCTCCGGAGGGGCCACTATTGTCCTCGCGACTGTCCCGTGTTTTTTTTTTTTTCTTGGAGAGGCCATAACTTTTTATCTACTGGACCGATTGAGCTGAAATTTGGAACATAGATACTAGAGAGAAATATAAGAAAAGACTTTTTTTCCTATTTCGATCCGACCACCGAATCGTGGTTTACGGTATCCGGAAGTTTGGGAACTGGAATTGCATAACATTTAATTGACTGGGCCGATCGGGCTGAAAATTTTGTGGGACATACTAGACCTATAGTACAACAACATATCTTACGGTTTTTGCTCGGCGATTAATGGAATCGGCCGTGATCTGCCAAATCTCCGAATTTGCGATAACCGATCGGATCGCCGAAAATCGACTTTTAATCGGCTAAAACTAGTCTAAAACTATTTAGAACTATCCCTACGATGTATCCGGATCATAAAATCACCACAATCGTCGCCGATTCGGCCGTGATCTGCCAAATCTCCGAATTTGCGATAACCGATCGGATCGCCGAAAATCGACTTTTAATCGGCTAAAACTAGTCTAAAACTATTTAGAACTATCCCTACGATGTATCCGG
>PIVX01000652.1 GCA_003353785.1 Gammaproteobacteria bacterium
ACAACCCTTGGAACCTTTGACTCAATTTTTCTCTCAGCAGAATACACATAATCAACCTGATCGACTTGTAATCCCTTACTGCCAAAAGTGACCCCCAAGAAGAATGTAGTGAGCTTTTGCCTTCGTACTTAACGTGTAAAAGTATCGATTGCCGGAAGGACATTTTTACATGCTTAAGGATACCCCCTAATCTGCGCAACCTTGCCTATGTTTTGTGTACTATGTTTTATGTACTAAACACTAATCTGCGCGACACAGGCCCCTCTCGCCTGTTATAGATATTGCCTACCTCATAATAGATGTTGCCTGAAACATAATATATCCCTCTCGCCTAAAATAGACATTGCCCCCCCTCATAATAGATGGTGCCTGAAATTTATAAAAAAAATTTAATCAAAAATCAGGAAATATCCATAACTCGGTCAATTTTCGTCGGTTCGAGCTGAAAATTAAAACACGAAAATTCGAAATTTTCGATTTTGGGACCAAATTTTTTCGATTTTTCGGCAAAATTTTTTCCGAAAAACGAAAATTTGCCGAAAAACGAAGAATACCAAGTCATCATAACTCGGTCAATAATAATCGGTCGGAGCTG
>PIVX01000653.1 GCA_003353785.1 Gammaproteobacteria bacterium
GGTGGAATCCGTCGACAATATGGTGGTATCGGTTTTATGTTTGAATTACATCAAATACCATTACATTGTAACCGGTATGATCCCAGTACAAGCGATACCTGTTGGTAAAGCATATGATATCAATTATGTTGAATTAAATGGCATATTCCAATTATTATTGCGCATACAACAATATGGATTACAACACCGATTGGAAATGCAATCTATTAACGCAATACATTTAATTAGTGATAGTCGCGTTTCAGTTAATAATTTGGTTAATAATAATGTCCGTTACGATCCGTTAACATCACATTTGATACGACGATTTTTACAGTTGGCACGGGCATTGAACGACGTATTTGCAGTTTCGATTAATTTGCACGGTATAATTATTGCAGACGCATTAGCCACTGCTGCAATTATGCAAAGTTTGGCTAATCCTGGTATTGGTTTGCGATTACCTTTATCGAAAGCCAAATTCAAACGTGTCATAAAGAGGCGTATAATAAAAGCACACCGTGAGTTGGTATTTTCCTCTATTCGTTCTACACATGTTATGAGCAATGATATATATCGTTGGAGATATTATATTCAACACAATTTGGATATTAT
>PIVX01000654.1 GCA_003353785.1 Gammaproteobacteria bacterium
ATGCATTGAAAAAATGTAGTTTGTGGCAAGATGATGTTAATATGGATCGAAGCAAAAGAAAATATAAAATAATGGCCGCAGTGGACGATATTAGCAAAAATGTATTGTGTGATGACGTGGCAAATATTGATAAATACACAAAAGTCACATTTGCTTTTGACAAACATTCGGTGTCTCATTTCATTGACAGTTTGGCTCAGATTAATATTAATATTTATGATCCAATTCCTTTGATTGAGGCAGTTGGAGTTGACTGTAAATCCATTACTTCATCAAAAGCCAGCGTCCATTTTACTGCAATGTTAGCAGAAAAGGATGAAAATCGAAAAGTTGGCTCAACATTTAATATATTTATGAAATTAGAAGCTTATAATTCCAATATTGATATTGACGAAAAAGAAGAAAAAAATGTGGAATATGCAATATTGAAATTTGATAAAAATAAAAAGAAATATCAGTTTGATTTGCAGTCATTGGCTAAAAATACAAATTATACAATGTCTCTCAATTTGTATCAATCACACAACAAAACAATGAGCAAAGTGAGCAAATATAAAGCAAAAACTGTTCAATTTAAGACATTGTCGCATGAT
>PIVX01000655.1 GCA_003353785.1 Gammaproteobacteria bacterium
GATATGGATATTAAGGAGAATGTTATGGATATCGTTGTGAATGACATTGCAGTGGATATGAATGACAATATCACTGTCAATGATTTGCATGAATTTTTAATGGATTCGGACTTTGATATGAATAGTGATGA
Organism: Gammaproteobacteria bacterium; assembly: GCA_003353785.1. Taxonomy (GTDB): domain Bacteria; phylum Pseudomonadota; class Gammaproteobacteria; order PIVX01; family PIVX01; genus PIVX01. Next base: position 132 of record PIVX01000655.1, read on the forward strand.
CAATGATATGCTTTTTCATGCCAGTCATACATTTAGTGATTATAATTTATTTGCACATGCACCGCCTCCATTGGTTTCACATAATCACAACAATAATATTACACAATTATCGCTCCCAAATTTGGAAATATTTCCACCAAGAAAGAATACAAAAAAAAGACGCGCAACAACAGTAAATACTGGATCAAATAAGAAAAGAAAGAAAAGTACAGGGTTAACTCCTATAAGACGCAGAATCATATATATTATGACTATAATATGACTATAAAGTATGGAGGAACTTTTCCACCAAATTATAGTCATATATTCAACTATGTACAAGTCAATATGATTTTTTGAAGTTATGAGCACGGTATGATCCAGGGTATGATCACGGTATGATCACGGCGGTATATATGATTAAATTTATGCACCAAAAAATTGTTTTTTTTTTTTTTTTTTTTTTTTTTTTTTTTTTTTTT
>PIVX01000656.1 GCA_003353785.1 Gammaproteobacteria bacterium
TCTTTCAAGACATAGTCTTCATCAATATCATGTAATGCGATCCATAGAATTTTCTATAAATTTCTGATTACTTATCCAAATAATATGTGATGATAGCTCAAGAAGAGCATCTTATTAAAGAAGATTTGGGTTCAAATCCCAATCATCAAACGCAGGTTGATTTGTTTATTGTTTCTTTCATTGCGGAATATACAAACTAATTCTCTGTCAATTATTCAAGGCTGCAGTTCAATTTTGTTCAGCAGCCCTCTGTGTACGTCAAAATTGTTGTATAATTTCTGCAGTGTAAAACTAATACAATCAACTTGCGGGGTCATCGCGTTTCCATCTTATTATTCAAATAGTTCAATATTTTAATGCCTTGCGCATCATTATTACTGTTCAATAATAGCACGGCCTTATTCCGTATTACATTATATGGCGTAATTTTATATGGTTTAATGAAGCGTTGGTTTGTTAACTCAATGCGTTTCTCGTCATGGATGTCGCGTAATTTAAATTGCTTATCATTAATTTCAAGAATTTCAAACGGGCCCAACCATGAAGGCGTAAATTTGCGCTTATTACCAATCAATCGTCTATTTATATTAAA
>PIVX01000657.1 GCA_003353785.1 Gammaproteobacteria bacterium
TGTTTTTTTATTTTGACGATATCATATATACAGAAATAAAAAGTAATGAAAATATTATATAATGCGAATAAATCAAGTAATATCCTCCTGGGTAAAAAAGCAAACGCAGTGTAACGTAGTTGCTTTACTAGGAGTTTAGCACTGTTTATTTAACGACCATTTACCTCTTCCAATTGTTTTAGTTTTTAAATATGTTATTGTTTTAAGTGTGTATATCATCTGTTTTGTTGTGAAAATAATCATAATTGCTATTGTTGTTCTCCGCTAGAAGGTGTTCGAAAGTTACTCAAAAAAAATATTACAAAAACTTTGTTTATTAACATTTTAATCATCTTTGTTTGTTGTTGTTTATTTTAGTAACTGTACTAGAATGGCAAGAACTAAAACAACAAAAGCGAGGAATGGTAGTGGAGCAAAAGTTCCAAGATGTCCAGTGCCAAAACGACAGGTTAGAATCACAGGAAAAAAAGTTGTTTATCTTCCATTGGCCTCGTCTGCAAAAGAAAGTTCAAGTGACAGCAGCAGTGAAAGGAACTGTGGCAGTGACAGCAGCAGCGAGAGCAGCAGTGATGTGCAAATGTTAGCTTTGGAA
>PIVX01000658.1 GCA_003353785.1 Gammaproteobacteria bacterium
GATATCGATACACCATTTCGGAACCAAACATCGATACTCGGGTCCCGGCACGAAAACTACAGTAACCACCCCAAATCCACGTAAAATAGCCATAACTCGACCAATATTGGACCGATCGAGCTGAAAATTGAAACACAATCTATCGAAAATTTATGATTTATTTTGCACGGTGCATGAAATAGTGGTTGCCCGGTGCATGAAATAGTGGTTGCCCGGTGCATGAAATAGCCATAACTCGGACAATAATAACCGGTCGGAGCTGAAACAAAAAATCGATATCGATACGCCACATTGGAACCAAACATCGATACCCGGGTCCCGGCACGAAAACTAAAAGCACCAAAAAACGTGAAAATAGCCGTAACTGGGCCAATAATTGACCGATCGAGCTGAAAATTGAAACACGAATTTTCAAATTTTTCGAGTTTGGGCCTAAAATTTCGGACCGTAAATTACATTTTACGGTCCGACGGACCGTAAATTATAAAAATAGCCATAACTCGGTCAATAATAATCGGGCGGAGCTGAAATTAAAAACATAGATAAACGCTAAAACGGGGGTCCCGGCACGAAAACGGTCACCGTATCTAA
>PIVX01000659.1 GCA_003353785.1 Gammaproteobacteria bacterium
TTTTCTTCCAACCACCAAAAGGGCGAAAGAAAGGGACAGGAACGTGGAAAACTAAGAATGGGAGGTCTTACTCTTGCGTGAATCGATGGAAAACGTGCGCGAATGTGCATGAATAGTGCATGTCTAGATGCAGAATGATCCGCTGAGTTCGAATCTGTCCTCGGTTTCGACATCCGATGAATGGCTGAAGAGTTGTTTTATCGGTCCGGTAGAATGTCAAAGCTCCCAAGTCGTCTTGGTTATCATACAACTGCTGATATTAAAGTACCAGAGCTCTGGACCTGGAAGCAAGCAATGCGGTCTCCAAATGCGGAACATGGAAGAAAACAGCTGAAGCCAAATATCAGTCACTGATGAAACATGACACCTGGGATCTTGTCCCATTGCCACATGGAAAGAAATTGGTCAGTGGGATGGGTGTTAAGAGTCAAGCATGATGAAAACGGTCAGGTTGAATGGTACCAGCTCTAAAAGCTCAAACATTTAGTTTCTGTTTCCAACCCCCAAAAGTGCCAAAGAAAGGGATGGAAAAGTGAGAACAGGTGGTCTTACTCTTGCGTGAAGTCACTATATGGGGTGACTTCAGTGTGA
>PIVX01000660.1 GCA_003353785.1 Gammaproteobacteria bacterium
GGATCGCCAGAATTTTCCCGAGCGAAATTTTATAACTTTTGAAGTACTTAACGGATTTTGATGAAATTTGGTACAGTTACTAGTCGAACCCTAGAGCCAAAAGTTGGAAAGTTTCAGCCCGATCGGATAACTTCCTGGAAAGTTATTAAATAATTTTTTTTCTATTATGGCGGATAAAGCTTTTTGGAACATTAAAGGGTTGGGCACTGCCGGTGCCCAACCCGATACACATATGTTTTCAAGCTGGCAAACATATATGTATACGTTTATCAATGTGTTTTCAAATTTCCAATATGTGCCCACTGTAGAATGCTGTATACTGATCCTGGGTAGTCATGTAGTATCCAGTGTTGCATGTCAGTGTTGATAAGAAGCGTCGCCCATGAGTTCTGTTGTTCGCTATCGTTCTGCTTATCAGTCTATCTATATCAGCCTATCAAGTCATAAGCCGTCATAACATCATGCGATAGGCAACCGCCGCAATTGGTTGTGTGTGCTGCTAAAGCTGATCTTAATCTAATATTCTCAGATTTCACTAGATTTGGAAATTCAAATTCAAAATCATAGTTTGTTTTAATATCGAAATGTTCA
>PIVX01000014.1 GCA_003353785.1 Gammaproteobacteria bacterium
CATATTCTTCATCGACAGCTGCTAAAGCTGCACAGATGCAGGGTACTGTCGGGGGAGCAGGTAGCCAACTGGGCAGTGCTACTGGCCAGGGTCTGTCAGGAGCTACATCAGCTTTATCGAAAGGACGAGCAGGTAAAGAGGATGATAGTTCAATCCAGGGTTCAGGAGATGATGATGCAGATGGTACTGAAGTAGCACAGGATGCAGGTGTTGCCAAGGGCTCAGATAACAGTGCTGGTGGGGTTAATTCATCAAGTAGTAATGATTCGCCGGGGGGAGATAATGAACAATCTGAAAATAATCCACCTAGTAGCTTAAACGATGAAAATGATAATATAGATAATTCACCTAGCAACTTAGACGGTGTAGATGTTAATAATGATGAAAAATAGCTTGTTATTAATTTAAAGAAATCTCAATCCTCTTTGATTGTTTCTTCTTCGCAATTTTATCAATTCATTTAGATGTTTTTTGTGTATGGTTAAACCTACTTTGATATTTTTGTAGAATATAAACAGTAGAAAACGCATACACATTGTGTTGGTTTTTCCGTAGTGTATTGAAATTTAACTTGCAAGATTAAGGAGCTATTCGGAAAGGTAGGCATCCCTTATAATCCTTAATATCTGGCAATTTAGGAGGGTTCTCAATGAAATTTATAAAAAAAAATATCTTCATGTTATGTATGACAATTGGGTTATTGCTTAATTGTATCTATGTTATTTCTGATGTTACTTCTGAAGACATACGTCTTAAATTTGTTGAATCAAATGGTCGTGATTACAGTCTTACTATTAATCACAAGTATTGTGGTCCGTTTGAGAAGAAGGTTAAAGAGAGGGCAGCGTTTATTTTTAATCTATGGAATAAAATGGGATATAGTCGGTTAATAACTAAAAATAAACTCATGTTTGTGAATCCCAATACTAGTGAACAAGAAACTTATATTGCAAATATTGCATTGCCAAATTTAAGCAATAAAAGTAATTCAAGAATCTCTAAGGTGCTATGCATTAAATGGTCTAAGGTAATAAACAATAATTCAGGATGTAACATAAAAGGGAAATGTAGAAAAAGGAAAGCATCACGCTACAAAAGCAGAAAACATGGTAAGTTAATGGAGAATGGAGAATTTTATATTGCAGATACAACTTATTTTTTGCATATAACGTAAACAAAACATTAAATTTATCGAATAGTATTTTTTTAAGGAAATTATTTTCAGAAATGTTTGTTATATAATAGAGTATTATTGCAAAAATTGAGCCTGTGCTACTTGCTCAATTATCATATTCTGATGTGAATAAATTAATAGATATTTTATAAGTTCCCGCAGATGTTTTTCTTAATTCATGGGGCTGTATAATAAGACTTAAGAATATAGGATTTGTGCAGCTTTTACCGTGGGCAAGATGATCGCTATGATTTTTGAAAAGAGTATCGCGATCAGGAAGAATTGTAATAGGGTTAATGTCGTTTGCGCTATGGATCTGTATGCTAGTTTTAATTTTCCCAAGTTTTCGATTAAATAAAGCAAAATCATTATCTAAAACATTTTTTTTACTTGCAGAAATAATCAAATTAAAAGATTTATTCTTCTGATGTGAATACACACACGCTTTAACAATTGGTTTAGTTATTAGTGGGGTATTAGTAGAAAGTGATCTTTCAAAATCAAGACCACTTAGTTTTATCTTTTTATTTGATATTATTCCTGTAATTTTAGGTTTCTTTTGATGTTTATTATTATGACTATATTTTGCAATAGCAATTTGAGTATAAAAATATAATATTGTTATACAAATATAGGTGATTAGTTTAGTTGTTGAGCTATACATATGTATAGTTTAGATTAAAAAACCTTAATATTTTCTGTAAAATACAAACAATAGAAAATATATACAATTTAGTTAGTTTTATCAATAGAACAAAATTTAAATAGCTAAAAGATAACTCCTAGCTTTTTGATTAATAGAGGATAAATTATTACAAAAAATTTCAAAAATGGCTTTTCCATGGCAATGGTTACCATATTGTTAATAACTTATAATTTTGTAGTTTTAGTCAAATCTGTAGTTTTTCTCCATTTCTAAGCTTAGTCAAACCTTTTAATAGGTAGATAATCATTCTCTTTCTATTTTTTTTACCTTAGTATATAATTATTGAACATTAATGTTTTATGGAGAACAATATGGGAAAAATATTTCTAGTTTTAACAATGTTGGTAGCATGTTTTTGTGCTAATGCAATTATTTTTAGTACACCAATGGAAAATTGGCAACAAGAAAGTGAAGATGATACAAGTATTACTTATAGCGGGTGTACTGATTTGAGTGCTCAGGAACATTTGATTAGGCAAAGTGATAATTCAATAACAAAGTTTAAGATATATCATAGTAAAAAATATGTCATTGGTTTAGGGATAGAAAAAGCCATAGTTAAGATGGAACTTTCGCCTCTATCTCGTGTATTAATTCGTAAACCTGAAGATCTAGTACCAGTAGAAATCCCGGGAGATGGTTTCCCTATCAACACTATTATACAAATAGGTGAGACTTCGTCCTTACCTTGTGCAGAGCATTTTTTAAGGGTCAAACTTTTTGTTAAGATACCAAAGAGTCAGAATGCAAATGCTCAGCAAATTCTATCAGAAGTTAAATTGTTAGTATCTCTTGATGAAACTGATGAAGAAGTAGTGCTACCAAATATTATGCCTATTTTCAATGAGGTAGCTGCTTTCATGGGAATTAAAGATTTAGCACGAATACAAGCGGCTAATAAAGAGTTTCGAGCAGAAAGCAAAGAAGAATTAGTAAATAGAAAGCAAGCTTTTATTGAGGCAGCAAATAGAGCAACAGTTCAAGACTTATATGGTTTTGAAGTACATAAACAAAAACGAAGTGCTGACAATAATAGCAGTGATAGTAGTGGATGTGTAATTTTATAAATTAAATAGAAATTTCCCCATGAAAATGGGGAAGTGGTGGTTTTGTAAAAGTTGAATCATGATCCTACTGAAGATATGTTATTTCAGAGCTGTTAGATATTTTGCATTACTAAATTATTAAACTGTTAAAATCTGGGTGAAATAGTCTTACGTATTTTCAATACGACTTTTATCGTAGTGTATTGAAATTTAACTTGTAAGATTGAGAATTTATCTGAGAAAGCTATTCCTCCGGACATTGCAGTATCTATAGATTTATAACATTGGATCTTCTGATTAACCATGGAGACAAAGAAGGGATCAAACTGTAAAATACTAAAATTTTATATCTTTCTTTGATATTGTTATCGATCTTCTCTAAGCAAGTGAGACCATACCAAAGGTCAATTTTTTTGCTGTATAGCAATTCTTCATTGTTATATATAATTGGACTTCTTCGTTAGAACATGCGTGGTAAAACCATCTATAGTGTTATTTGAATAGGTCATGTGTCTACCCATAGAAATTATTATTTTAGTTGTGGAAAATCTATTACTTAAATTGCAGGAATTTATGATAATATAATGAATAAAATAATATATAAGGGAATAAAATGAAAAAAAATATTAAGTCTTTATTGATGTTTGTATCGTGTTTTTTAATAAGCACCAATATTGTAGCTATGAGAACAACAGGGCTGATTATTGAATATGGTGATAGTCTTGGCTATTACAAATTTGCATCTGAATGGATTTTCTCATATAAAATAATACAAAAAGAAAATGGTAAACATCTATACGTATCAGATGGAACGGTATTAGTTGATTCAACAGGAAACCTAGTCTATTTAAAAAATATGTCGCAAGAACAAATTGAGGCTTTTTCTAATGGTAAATCTCCTGGTATAAGGGCTATAAAGGGTAATAGTGACGAACTTACTACTACAGCTGGTAATGATGTAGAGATCACGGGGGAACAAATACTTGAGTTCTTACAAATAAAGAAGACAGGTGAGTTTCAGGAAAAAAATGCTGTAAGTTAAAGCTGGTGAATTTAGTAAATTCTTGCTGAAGAAATAGAGAAACATAATGATCTAGTCTGTAGGACTAAGCCTTAAATGAGCAAGAGAGTTTGATATAATATTACTGGAATTACTCTAATTTAAATGGTTTCAGGAAAATATTCTTGTTTTACTATTTTAGCATGTCTTGATGTAACATGTATTTTAGCTATTTTGCTTGTTCCAGAAGATTTTTGAAACATTCTTCGAAACTCAATAAATAATAACTTAACCATCACATAGTGGGAAGTCTATGTTCTATATTTCAAAATTTCCTGGGGAGTTCATTTTTTTCTATAATTATTATATAGATAGACAAGAATATATGTTTTTGTTATTAAAACTCACAAGGGCAAAAATTCAGTTGATATGAATATAAACACTATAAGATATAGATATTAAGAATAGTAATCTCTAGAGTTTTGACAGAACCGATTTAAGAAAAAAATATCAAGTGTGTTATCTAAAAGGACTTTAATATTAAAGCACTTATTATGAAAATAAATTACTTGGGAATTATTCTGCCGATTCGATAGCATATAGTTTTATTGGTCATAAGGTAGATCTAAATAAGTATGAATATTTTGTACTTTGATATTTAGACGGCTTTTTAAGCCATAATATTTTCTTTAATATTCTCATCAAGCCACTGATGCCATTTGTTCGGCGATAATTCTAATATCGTCCAAAGTGGAGTGGATTTGACAAAAACTTGATAAGCTTTTGCATCAGCGGGGGAACATCCCATCCAGCGAACATAGTTTTCAAGATATTTTTGACAACTAAGACAAAATTTAATTTGTTCAATTTTCGAAGGAGATGACTGTTTAGCTAAAGTCTCAAAAATCTTTAGAGCATCCTCAAAATTATTTTTTGCTATTTCACCATAATCCATAAAGGTATTTTAGACTAAGGGCAAAAAATAAACAATATCGAAATGATAAAAAATATAAGTTTGTACTCCAAGCAAAGAATATAGAATAAATTAAAGAACAAAAATAGAACAGGTTTCAGTCTAATTCAAAGAAGCAAAAACTAAAATGTAGTATTTTGGAGCTGTTTATGACTGTGGTACAAAAATGTACGACGGAGTGTACGTGAATTTTAATCTAGAAAGATCTATGACAGTAGTTATTGTAGTATTATCTGGCTTGTAAGTCTTTTTATATCGTAGCGATTTAGTATTAGAGCAGATAGATATTTAGATAAGCAACTAAAATCAGGACATTTTATTGAAAGATTTTTCATTGCAAATATAGAGTTAATAAATCCTTCTATTTATCTCAACGGTAGTTTATGTATTTTACTTGCTTTATAATATGTAATAGTTATAAAATTTGTACATTCAATAGGAACTCTTGTACTATTATATATACGCTTTTTTTGCATCTTTATTAGGCATATATCTAACATCACTATTAATAACTTAACTAGATATATTATAAACTTATTAATATTATACCGCAGATATTGGGTTATTTTTGAGTCAGAAAAAAGATTCTATAAATACTATGTTGTATTAGATAAAACTTAGGATGACTTGAAAAAATAAAACAAGGCATATTAAATTTTTAATTTTTTCTTGTTTTCTATTATTTCCCTTTGTATTCTATTTCTTTTATAATTGTTTTTTAAATTGCTTAAAGTTAGGTATTTAAGTGTAGAAATCTAGCTGATTATTTAAAATAACAAAACTCGTCTTATTACTTTACATCAGAAAAGAATGTCAAGAATTTGCATGCTTGGAGATTTAGTGAAAAGATGGATATCTAGATTGAAAAACGAAATATAACAATGAAATCAGAATGAAAAGTTCAAAAGTACAAATTCTAAGTTCATTTGCTTGGTCTATTGCAGAAATTTTACGAGGAGATTTCAAGCAATCAGAATATGGTAAGATAATCTTACCATTTGTTGTTTTACGTCGTTTAGATTGTATTTTGGAGCCTACAAAAGAAGCTGTAATCAGAACTTTAAAAATTCTTCCTGTTGAAAGTGATGATCATACCAAAGATATGATTATGTTTAATGCGGTTGGGAATAATCTCAAAGTCTATAATTACAGCAACTTAACTTTGAGTAAAATAAAGGAACAAGAGCCTTTAGATGTTCACAAAAATTTGATGGACTATATAACCAAATTCAATAGTTCAGTTAGGAATATATTTTTAGAAAGATTTTTATTTGCCGAGCAGCTAAAACGATTGAATGAAGGTGGGGTTCTTTGGCAAATATTTGATAAATTTGTCCAAATTGATCTTCATCCGAATAAGATATCTAATCTTGAAATGGGTTATTTATTTGAAGATTTAATACGTCGTTTTTCGGAAATATCCAATGAAACTGCTGGAGAACATTTTACCCCAAGAGAAGTAATAAAATTAATGGTTGATCTATTACTAATAAATGATGCTGATGCTATAGTAGGTTCTGGAATTATTCGCACAGTTTATGATCCAGCTTGTGGTACAGGAGGTATGCTTGCTTTAATGGAAGAAGCGATGAAAGAGTTTAATCCTAAAATTCATATAGAACTTTATGGACAAGAATTAAATCCAGAATCTTTTGGGATTTGTAAATCTGATATGTTGGTAACTAGTCATAATCCAGAACAAATTGCTTATGGGAATACCCTAACCGAAGATGCTCACAAAAATAAAAAATTTCATTACATACTTTCTAATCCCCCATATGGCGTGGATTGGAAAAAATATCAAAATAAAATAGTAGAAGAAGCTAAAATTAAAGGGTTAAATGGCAGATTTGGTGCAGGCCTCCCAAGAATTTCAGATGGACAGTTGCTTTTTTTACAACATATGATTGCTAAAATGAGAAGTGATGACATTGGTTCTCGTATAGGAATTGTTATGAATGGTTCGCCTTTATTTACTGGCGGAGCTGGTTCTGGTGAAAGTGAAATTCGTAGATGGGTAATAGAAAACGATTGGCTTGAAGCAATTATCGCTTTGCCAACTGATTTATTTTATAATACTGGAATTCAAACTTATATTTGGATATTAACTAATAGCAAAGAGGCAAAAAGAAGAGGTAAAGTACAATTAATTAATGCATCAAGCAAAAAATTTTGGAAATTGATGAGAAAGAGTTTTGGTAATAAAAGAAGAGAAATACCAAAATCTGCCCGTGATGAAATTGTTAGAATTTATCATAATCAAGATGAAGTTGAGGATGAGTTAAGAGAGTTTTCAAAAACATTAGATGCATCGGAATTTGGTTATCGTGAAATTAAGATTGGAAGACCATTAAGACTTAATTTCATTTTAAATAAAGAACGATTAGAAAAATTAAAGATAGAAAAACCATTTTTAAAATTAGGTAAGCTAGAGCAAAAAAGAATAATAGAACTATTTCAAAAAAATCTATTAGATAAACTATTTTTAAATCGCAATAAATTTGAGAAAATTCTTATTAAAATTTTTAAAAAAACTAACATTAAAATTAGTATCTCTCTTAAAAAAAGCATTTTAAGAGCTTTTAGTCAGAAAGATGAAAAAGCAGATGCTTGCAAAGATTCAAAAGGTAATATCGAGTCAGATTCTGATTTAAGAGATACTGAGATAATACCATTAAAAGAAGATTGTGAAATTTATTTTAAACGTGAAGTAGTACCATTTGTTCCAGATGCCTTTATTGATAAAAATCATAAAGATAAAAAAGATAAAAAAATTGGTAGAATTGGTTATGAAATCAATTTTAATCGCTATTTTTATAAATATATTTCACCTCGTCCAGCGTCCGAAATTGATAAAGAATTGAAAAAATTAGAAGTTGAGATTGCTGATTTGTTAAAGGAATCGGCGTTGTTATGATAAGTAATCCTTTGCTTTTAGATCTTCCTAAGAATTGGTTAATTGCAAAGTTAGTGTGGTATTTTTTTGCGGAAAAGGGCAAAGAGGCAGCAAAATATACAAAGGAATACTGTAGCTCGAATCCAGGGGATTATCCTGTCTATAGTGGGCAGACTACTAATGATGGAATCATGGGTAAAATAAGTTCTTATGACTATGATGCAGGAAAAGTCGGATTTTTATTTTCCACTACAGTTGGAGCTAAAGCAATGCGTTTGAATCATTTGAAAGAAAAATTTTCTCTTTCTCAAAATTGTATGCTTATTAAGTCTCGTAGATCAGAAATAAATGTACGTTTTTATTATTACCATCTAATGCCGCTGTTTCAATATGAAAGAGGCTTGATATCTGAGCATATGCAAGCTTCTTTTAGAGTTGAAGATCTATCTCGTTACTACATAGCAGTACCTCCTTTAGATGCTCAAAAACAGATTGCAGATTTTTTAGATAAAGAAACAGCAAGGATAGATAAATTAATTAATAAAAAGAAGAAACTGCTAAATATTTTAACAGAAAACTTACAAGCTAAATTAGATCAGATCACAAACTACAAAAAAGGAAAAGCAATTAGGTTAAGATTTTTAATAAAGCTAAATCCTGGAAAGTCAGAAATAAATAACTTGCCAGATGATATGGAAGTTAGTTTTTTGCCGATGGTGGCAATTAATGATGGTTTTGGCGGTATTAATGATTTAAAACAGACTAAAAATCTTAATAGCTTATTAGACTCTTATACATATTTTTCAGAAGGTGAAATTTTATTGGCAAAAGTAACCCCATGTTTTGAAAATGGAAAGAAGACTATAGCTTTAAATTTAAAAAACAGTATTGGTTTTGGTACATCTGAATTACACATCATTAGAATTATAAAAAATCTAGTCCCAGAGTATTTAATGCTGATTTTATCTAGTTCAAAATTTAAAATAGCTGGATGTATTAGTATGACGGGCGCAGGGGGTCTAAAAAGAGTTTCAGAAAATGCAATTTTAGATTATAGAATATCATTGCCATCAATTGAGAGACAAAAACTTACAGCAGGAAGGTTTAAAAAGAATTGTGTTTTAGTAGAATATACCAAAGATAAAATCCAATCCTCAATGGAGAAGTTAAAAGAATTACGCTCGTCACTAATCAATGAAACAGTAACTGGACGGCTTGATATAGAAAAATGGCGAAAAAGAAACAATGTATCTTTGGGGTTTAAAAAAATAACTAAACAATGATAGTATGACATTAAATAATTTAAGAACAAAAAACTATAATCAGGGTTCAATTCATAAAGAAAAAGTTCTGCAATATCATATCATTGAAAAGCTTGTCCAAAATCAAGATTATATTCAAAGGCATACAAATAACTTTGATCGTAAAATTGCTGTTGATAAAGAATTAGTTATTAAATTTGTTAAAGAAAGCCAGAAAGATGAGTGGCAAAAAATGGAAAAATACTATTCTACTTCATCCTACGAAGAATTTTTCAAGCAACTTGAAAAAGCATTGAAGCAACGTGGTACTCTAGATGTTTTAAGACAAGGAATAAAGCTAATTCCTGGCATAAAATTTTCTCTTTGTTTCTTTAAGCCAGCATCAAATCTAACAGAACAACTATCCAAAGATTTTCAACAAAACATTTTAAGTGTTGTTGATGAGTTAAGATATAGTGCTCGTAATAATAATAAGATAGATCTTGTTTTATTTGTAAATGGGATTGCGCTTGTAACAATAGAATGTAAGAATCTTGTTACGGGTACTACTTTTAAGCATGCAGAAAAACAATATATCAAAGAGAGATCCCCTGCCGGCGAGCCTCTTTTGACTTTTAAAAGGGGTGCTCTGGTTCATTTTGCTGTAGATGAAGATATGGTCTCAATTACTACCAGACTTATGAATGGTAAAACCAAGTTTTTACCATTTAATCGTGGTTTGAATGGTGGGGCTGGTAACCCTGATATAAAAGATGAGTTTCGTATTGCCTACCTATATCAAAATTTAAGAGGCTGCCAGGCAATATTTTCTCGTGATATTCTGCTAGATATCATTGGTAAGTTTATTCATCTAGAGAAGAAAAAATCTACAGAGGCAATGATATTTCCTCGTTTTCACCAGCTAGATTGCATATTAAAAATATTGAATCATGCTAAGAAATTTAAAGCTGGGAAAAGTTATTTAATTCAACATTCTGCTGGTTCAGGAAAATCGAACACTATTAGTTGGTTATCTCATCGTCTGAGTAATTTACATGATGACAATGATGATTCGGTGTTTCATAGTGTTATAGTTATAACTGATAGGGTTATTTTGGATCGTCAATTACAAAATACTATTTCTAAATTTGAGCATATTAAAGGCGTGGTAAAAAAAATAGATGGAAGTTCACATCAGTTAAAGGAAGCAATAGAGGCTGGAGCAAAAATTATTGTCACCACAATTCACAAATTTTCAACTGATCATTTAAGAGAAGTTAGTTTACAAAATAAACGAAATTTTGCCATCATAATTGATGAAGCTCATGGGTCTCAATCTGGTAAAAGAGCAAGTCATTTATCAAATGTTTTATCTAGGAATGATAAAAAAACAGAAGTAGAAGATATTATTGCTGATTATCAGCAAAGAAGAGGTTCTCAAAAAAACACTAGTTATTTTGCTTTCACTGCAACTCCAAAAAATATAACTCTAGAAAGATTTGGTGCTAAAGATTTTAAAGCATTGCCAAGAGCATTTCATATTTATTCAATGAAACAAGCAATTGAAGAGGGCTTTATTCTTGATGTCTTGCAAAATTATATTACTTATAAAACTTACTATAAGTTAGAAAAAGCAATTAATAATGATCCAGAGTTAAGCGGCAGAAAAGCTTATCCAAGAGTTGCTAGATTTGCTTCACTGCATCCAACTGCACTTGCCCAAAAAGTCGAAGTAATTGTAGAGCATTTCCGTCGTCACGTAAAAAATGAATTATCAGGCAATGCTAAAGCTATGGTGATAACTCAAAGTCGTGAACATGCCTTTAGATATTATCAGACAATTAAAAAATACATTAAGGATAAAAATTATCTTAACATTAGAACCCTAGTTGCTTTTTCTGGGGAATTAAATATTGATGGAAATTCTTATAACGAAAGTAGATTAAATGATTTTTCTGAAAGTGCTTTGCCAGGAAAATTTGATGAGATTAATTATAAATTGCTAATTGTGGCAGAAAAATATCAGACTGGCTTTGATCAGCCTAAATTATGTGCTATGTATATTGATCATAAATTAAGTGGTCTGCAAGCAGTCCAAACTTTGTCAAGACTTAATAGAATATTTCCAAATAAGGAAAATACTTTTATTTTAGATTTCCAAAATGAAGTAGAAGATATAAAAGAAGCCTTTAAACCATTTTTTGAAACAGCATTTATTGAAGAAATTTCTGATCCGAATCAAATTTATGAACTTGAGGGTAGAATAAAGACGTATGGAATTATTGATGAAAATGAAATAAATAGGTTTGCTGAAATTTATTATAAAAACAGAAACCTTAATTCCGATGACAGAATAAATCTAGAAAAATTAATTAGAAGTGCAGTTGAAAGATTTAAATATGAAGAAGATGAAGGAAGACAGGAAGAGTATCGGCAGCTTTTAAAAAGCTATATACGTTTTTACTTATTTATTTCACAGGTGATGTGTCTGTATGATACCTCGCTAGAAAAATTATTCTCTTACTCTTCTTGGCTTGTCAAGCTTTTGCCAAATAGACAAATACCACCTGATGTTGAAATTACTGATAGCATGATAAGGTTAAAAGCATTTAGGATTGAAAAAAAAGAACAATGTAATGCTTCATTGTCAAGTGGTTCTGGAAAAGAGTTATCTCCAATTAAAAATTTTGGAGCAAATAATCCAGTTGAGGATGAAGGGGAATCACTATCTAAAATAATAGAAAATTTTAATCAAAGGCACGCAACTTCTTTTTCGGAAGATGATTTCATAAAATATGAAAGAGTGAATAAAGAAATTTTAAATTCTGATTTAAGAGAGATGCTTTATAACAATCCTCCAGATGTGGTTTATGGAGCATTTTCACAAGCATTCTTTCAAGTATTTCTCAAGCATTCTCACAGAGAAAATGAATTACAGAATATAATAATGACGGATCCGGAATCAAGGGAACAGATAATAAAACATTTTTTTTGCAAGACTATAAAAAAAATTAGAAATACGGATTAAGCTATTATGTGGCAATATAAAATAACGAGAAAGGTATAATGTATGGTTCAACCATTTTCTCAAATTACTGTAGCTATTTTTTTTGTTAAGGAAATAATCAAAAAAATTGTCGATGGTCGCGAGAGTATATTACATTATGAATTTATTCTTTAAGGGTCCATGGTGATTAATATGGTAAAAAAAATGGTATTAGTTTGTTTGTTTTAAATTTAAATGTTTTTGCAAACAGCTTAGCTATTAATGTTCAGAAGGGATAAAAATCTATTTTTGTTTAATAAAAGAATTTGAAGGTCTTGTTGGATTGTTTTCTGGTCGAGTGGTAAGTCATTATTGTAAAGATATTAATTTAACTAATAGAGAATTTAAAAAAACTGTAACTGAACCCCTGGAGTATCATGGAAATCAAAATATTAATTTTGTCAGAATATCAAAAGTGAATATAAGATTTAGAATTTCCATTAATGAAAGAGAAATTATGATACAAATTAGTTTTAGCTTATCAAATTTACACAATCCTAAGTTAGATGTATATGTTTTTAGAGATAAAATAAAGATAACAGAGTTGAAATATTATTATATTTTAATATAGGAATTAGCTAAAAAATATTTGAAATTAAAAAACTGTGCCATATAAGTGGTTTTAGGTTGATAGGATTAGTATATTCACCATTTGATATAGCAACAAACTTATTAATCCTCGTGTCTATTCCAATACTGCTAAATGTCCAAGATTAAAGAATCCTAAGTTGGAGTCAGTTTTGATGGAACCCAAATTTGAAAATTCCTGTAGTGATTTATGGTTTATTCATTAAAGACTTATGTTATTTGGTGGAACTTGTGTAGAGATTTTGGCTGAGAACCTTACAGATATCTTTTGACCCATAACTAGACAATTTATGAACACTCTAATAATTGATTAATATGTCTCTCTAGAATATAATATTTATACATAATTGAATCAACATTTGTATGAAATAATAAGGAAGTCTAAATAAAATGCATGTTACAAATGAGTTTGGTAAATAAATAACACTTTTTAGGCTTTTATCTATACTTAACAGTAACCTATGAAATATAGAGAAAATATTCATGGTTTCAATAGAAAGACTAATAAATCATTAGCGTTTTGGTATGATCAATAAAAATCTCGTAATACACCCTAACAATAATTCTAATACAGAAAAAAATACTGATCTATTTATGCTATCAGTAGATACTGAATTAAAAATTGATAGAGTTGCGCCATCAAAATTATCAGATTTATGTATTCTAGGGAAACTTAACGGTAAAGAAATTGGTATACCTCTTATAATGCAACTACTGGAAGATAGAGGTATGAGAGGAGTTTTTTTTATTGATATGCCATTTGTTTATATAATTGGAGAAAGTAAATTTAGGGAAATTATTGATCTAATTTTAGACAGAGGACATGATGTTCAAGTTCATCTGCATCCAGGCGGACTATCTTATTCAGAAAATAAAACTTTAATTAGGGCTGCTCGTAACTGGAGACAAACTGGTTCTGTAGAGTCCTTTAGGATTACACTAGAGCACTGTGTTGGTCTTTTTGAGAAGTACGTTAATTACTCTCCAATAGCTTTTAGAAATGGTGCATATCATTTTAAAAGAGAATATATGGACGTATTAGCTAAATTAAATTTTAAATATGATTCTTCTTTTAACACTTTTAGAAATTGGCATGAAAAAACTGGTATTTGGGAAAGTTGTCGAACAACTCCATATATGATGAATAATGGTATAATTGAATTTCCAGTAACTTGGGCATCTTTTCCTCTTATGGAGCATGTTCCCGGAAGAAAACAAAAAATAGTTACTGGCATTAACTGTGGATATATGGAAGATGAATTTGGTTCCTTCAGAAACTCTTTCGTTAACAGACAACATAGACCATCTATGTTCTTTATGGCGCTTATACATTCTTTTACTTTTATTCAACTGGAAATTTTAGAACTTGATGGTAAGAAAAAAAATGTATTTAGTGACAAAGAAGATCATAGAAGAATTAAGGTGTTAAATTTATTATTGGATAAAATAGTAGAAATGCCGAGTATCGAAACAGTGACTTTTCTCGAACTTCAAAAAAGAAATTATACTCCGCCTACAAATAATTATTCAATGGAGCCGTTTCCTCAATATCATAGAGATACTGATAAACATTCGTATGGATGGCTAAGAAAATATTCTGCTTCTTATTTAGCTAAATTAGAGAAAAACAGTAATGAGTAATATGTTACATAATAATATAATGTCTAATATTGAACAAGACATGATGGCAGCTGACTTATTAATAAAAAAAGTTAAAAAATTATCTAATTACTCTTGGGACAATAAAGATATACTAAATTTTGACTGTCATTGGGGAGAGCTTCTTTTGCAATTGTATAATGATAACCAGAACATAAAAAGTCTAACAGGAATTGATAAAATATCATATTGGGATAATTTAGATACAACAAACAAATTTATCAGAAATATATTTGATAATAAAATAAAATTGATATCAGGAAATATTATACTAGATGACAAATTTCAAGATATTCAATTTGATACTATTATTTCTTCAAAATCATTACATTGCTTTTCTGCTAATCATCTTGAGAAAATAATGGATCTTTTTTATAAATATTTACGACCAGGTGGGGACATTTTTATAAATGTAAAAACTTTTTTTACTAAAAATATAAATACATTAAAAATAAATACCCCTTATGCTCATCTTTTGTTCCCGCAGCATGAGATAATTAAGTATTTAAATAATAAAGATATTGAAAGTATTTTACCGTTTACAGGAAGTACATTCATTAACTTGCTTAGACAAGCTGGCTTTAATATTAAAGCCGTTGAACGAGATAAAGTATCAGACTCATCTGAATTTCTCAAAAAACATGCATCAAAACTAAGAGTGTATAATAAACAAGAGTTTGAAACAGCTGAGATACTAATTAATGGTGTAAAACCTGATAATGAAATAGATTTGGAAAAGCATTTTATAGGTGAAAAATGTTAGATTATTTTGAACAAGAAATATTCCCAAGAAAAACGCTCGAATTATGGGAAAATATTTATACAAAATATTGCTTAGAATTTGATAAAGCAGTGATTTTAGATTGGGGATGTCACTGGGGATATTTAATAAAGCATATCCAAGAGACTTTCTCTCCTAGCTTATTGATAGGGAATGATATAAATGAATATTGGAGTAAACTCCAAAAAAAACATGGTTGGGATTACAAGAAATCTAATAATATAAGATTTACTTTAGGAGAATTAAATGATATAGAAATACCGTCTCACAGGAAACTTGATTATATATTATGTAGCTATACCTTGCAGTATATGCATGTTGAACAACTATGCATGAATTTGAAACAAGCTTATTCACTATTAAAACCTGGAGGTATGTTAATATGCTGTATTCAACTATATGGATCATGTAACAATAATGATAATACTCAGTGGTTTAACTTATCTTATTTGCATATAATAACAGGTAGTAGAAAAATATCTAAATTCCTTAAAAATAAAGGGATATCTTATCCTTATATTAATTATCTGACTCCGTCATCATATTTTGCTATATTTGCCCAGATAGGTTTTGAAGTTTTAAATTATGATCTGAAAATGAGTTTGAGCAAAGATAATTATGAGAAAGACTATTATGAATACTTACAGACAGAAAAATCATGGACTTCTGATGAAGAGTTGATGTGCAACGAAATGTTTGTTCAACTAGTTAAGCCAATTGAAGCTAATGAATTAGAGATTATTGCTCCCATTATTAGAACGACCAACTGGGATATTTTATAAGAGTGTATGTTTAAAAAGTTATTAAAAAAAATATTCTATATTTATCGTACTCTTATTCGTAGAAAAATACTGTATGATGCCAGCAGATATATTAAAAAAAATGGCACTAATGGAATAAAAAAATGGAAAGAAAATCGGGTTAATAAAGGATATTCTTCTTTAGAGTTAAATACAATACTCTTTAGACTGTTAAAAGATTCTCATGTTTATGATGCTATAGAATTTGGAGAAGCTGTTGTCGCTATCGAGAAGAAAATGAAATTCATGAAGGTTTTAGCTATTCGTTATAAAAGGATTGGTGATTTTGAAAAACATGATACCCTAATTAAAGAAATTGATGAAATACAGGATAAAGAGTTACTTGAATTTGATGAAAAAAGCCATAGGAATAGTACTTATTATCTTGATTTACAGAAATTTAAAAAAAATCTTCTATCTGCTATAAGTAGCGATACGATTAAAGATTTTTTATTTAAAAATAATACCTTAATTAGAGATGATATAGAATTATCAAAAATAATTTTTTCAATTATAAAAGACGTCGACACTAGTCTTTCTATAAAATATGGGATGGATTATTTTTATGCTAAAGGTTCTGCTGATAAAGAATTTACATCTGTTTTAACTAGAAGACTAGAAAAATTAGAGAAATATGAAAAAATTCTTAAAATATATAAGACCATGTATTCTTTAGCTAATAAAAAAATGCGTCCTAAATACCTAAATAGTATTATAAAATATATAGCAAAATTATATAGCAAGCAAATTCACAATAATATTGAAGACTCTATTAACAACATCATTAATGAGTTACCTAGTAATATAGAAAATAAAAATGTATATACATATAAAATTATATTTCTAGCAGTTTATAAAGAGGAAAAATATCATAATATAGCAATAAATTATGCTGAAGAATATTTAGCACATTTTCGAGATTCATCCTTCGCTTTATTGTTAAGTGAGGTATATTTTCGTCGTGGACTAATTAATAAAGCTTTGAATACAGACCAACTTGATATGTCAAAAGCTAAGCATAAAAATCGAATCATTAGGTATGGAGTATTTAAAAAATTATTAGATGAAGGCTTTAGGCTACCAGAAAAAGCAATAGATAAAAAACATAAATTAAATAAAAATGTTTTGTATTGTCTTCATAATTCACTGCCATATAATTCTGGAGGTTATGCAACTCGTTCACATGGACTAGCAAAAGGTATTCAATTAATGGGATGGAACATTCAAATAGTATCCAGACTAGGATATCCACAAGATAAGTCGTTATTTGTTAATAAAGATGTATCAAAAGTCAATCCGATAGATTGTATTGATGGGATCTATTATAACAGACTTATTAATCCTGAAAACCCTTTTGGCGTTGCATTATTCAATCAATACTTGCAGGAGTACTGTGAAAAACTAGAAAATCTAGCAAGGGAGCTTGATATTAGTATTATTCATGGAGCATCAAATTTCATAAATGGAATTGCAGCAAACTATGTGGCAAGGAAATTAAGGATCAAGAGCATTTATGAAATCAGAGGGCTATGGGAAATTACCAGAATATCTCGACAGCCTGAATGGGGAGATAGTGATTATTTTAAAATGGTAAGCCGGTTAGAGACTGAAGCAGCGAATAATGCTGATGCAGTAATAACAATTACGCATTCTTTAAAGAATCTGATGATTTCACGCGGCGTGCCAGAATCAAAGATCTCTGTTATTTCTAATGGAGTAAATACACAACGTTTTTTGCCTCGCTCTAAGGATGTAGAACTTGCAGAAGAACTTAAAATACAAAACAAAACAGTTATTGGATATATTGGTTCCGTAGTAAATTACGAAGGGCTTGAATATTTAGTCAAAGCTGCTAATCTACTTATAACTTGGGGTATTAAAGATTTTGTCGTTATAATTGTTGGTGATGGTAATGTATTAGAAGAAATTAAGAGCTTATCGAATCAATTAGGACTTAGTAATATATTTCACTTTATTGGGAGAGTTCCTCATGAAAGTGTCGAGAGTTATTATTCTCTTGTAGATATAGCACCTTTCCCCAGAAAAGGGGTTGATGTCTGTGAAATAGTTTCACCGCTAAAACCATTTGAAGCAATGAGTATGGAGAAAGCAGTTGTAGCATCTGACGTAAATGCGCTAAAAGAAATAATAGATGATAATAGGACCGGTCTACTATTTGAGAAAGATAATCCGGAAGATTTAGCTTATAAACTAAAACTACTAATTAAGAATAAAGAATTAGTAAAAACTCTTGGTAGGAACGCTAGAACATGGGTAAAAACAAAGAAAGACTGGAAAAAATTATCTGGGGAAATATCAAAAATATACGATAATATATTAAGTATCTAACTAATTGAATACTTTGGAATTAACAATGAATAATGAGCATAGAAAAAATCAAGATATACTAACTAATCTAATTAGTGGTATTTGGCATGTTCAAGATAATAGTAAGCTAGTTAAGAGTATAAATTTTTGGCATGATAAACTATTCATAAATGTAAATACTATTAATGAAAATGCAAGCTTTATTATAAGTTTTCATCAAAATTATATTCATGATAAATCTAGCTCTGAAATCGGATATAGTGTATCTCATTTAAATGAAATAGTTTTTGTATTAGACATTGCTCCTATTGAAAAAGCTAAAATTGAACTTATCATTGTAGAATTTAACGACAAAATAAAAATACGTGAAAAAATACTGCCGATATCTAATAATCATAACCTAATACGATACCATAAAAAAGTAAAAACTAACAACATCAAAGTAGCTTTGTCTGTAAATCCACAAGCACTTAAAGAAAAATATATAATAGTTAACAAAATAGAGCAGATTAAACTAATAGATACGAAATGCTTTTATCTTCATCCTAATGAATCTGACAATTTCCTATTTAAACCAAGAAAAGATATTGAGCCATATAAATTAACTATTCCTATGGAGTGGAATATAAACCCATTTTCTGATAGAAATTGGTGTTATCAATTACAAGCATGGAGAATGATTGACAATCCATTAGAAGATTTTGAAAAAACATATGATTTATCTAAACTAAATTTTTGTTTTAAGATGATGGAGGAGTGGTGTAAATTTGCTATAGAAGAGAAAAAAACAGCTAAATTAATGTGGGATGAGATGGCTGCTGGAATCAGAGCTTTAAAGATATCTTTTATAATAGATAGAATTTCTATTATTGATAAAAGTAAAATAGATATTCAATATCTAAACATGCTCGTTAAGCTAGCAAATTTTCATATTGAAAAGATAAAATCCCAAGAGGTTATAAATAATAATCACGGCCTTTTTCAAATGCATGGTCTATTATTACTATCCTTTTTATTAAAAAATTATGAAGTTCAAGAATATGCTTTAGAACAAATAAACATTTTGATCAATAACCAATTTAATAAAGATGGATTCCACTCAGAAAATTCTGATGAATATCATTGGTTCATCAGGAGAATATTGAATAAAATGACATCATTTGGATTATATAAAAATAATCCATCAATGAACTCAATTATTGATAAATCAATAGAGTGCAATATATGGACTGTATTCCCAGATAATTCTAATCTAATGATCGGAGATAGTACATTCTGTTATCGAAAAATTAAATTACCTGATGAGATTGGGAATGATAATGTAGTAAAAACATTTCCAGATTCAGGATATTTATTTATACGTAGCGGATTCCAAGTGCCAGTAGAACAATCTTTTATGTTCTTTCTAAAAAGCTCATTTACAAATAAAACTCATCGACATTCTGATGATTTTAATATTTTGCTTTTTGAATATGGAACTAATATTCTTGTCGATGCCGGGAAATATTCTTATGACAGTTGTGATGAGAGAAGATATGCTGTTTCCACACGTGCGCATAATACTGTAATGATAGATAATACAGATTATAATCGTTTAGATTTGTTCTATAAGTCAGCTTTAGAATACTGCAGAGATAAAAACGGCACATATGAGATTAAGACTAGTATACACAGAGAAGAAATGTCAATAAAACATGAGCGTCTTATTATATATAGACCTAATAAATTTTTAATTGTGGTCGATAACTTATCTTCAAATAAAGTAAGAAGATATAATCAAATTTGGCACTTTAATGAAAAATTAGCTATCGCTGAATCGGAAGATAACTTTGTTACAGAGATTACTAAAGGGGTTTATATGAATATTAAATCTACTTCTATGAAGCTAGATAATAAAAACAGATCTATTTTTAGTGATAAGACATCACAAGTGATTTTATGTAAAGGACAAAAAAAACCAGAGTTACAAGGATGGCGTTCTTTGACTTATAGAAATCTAATAGAAAACTATGCTCTACAAAATATAGTTAAAACAAAAAAAACTTTGCTCATAACAGAATTTACATTTAGTGACAAACCACTCTCAAAAAATACCTTTGACTTTACTATCAATAGTGAACAACCAAATAAAAAATTAAGTATTTCTTCTAGTGAACTAGAGCTAGATACTAAGTTTGATATTTCTGATTTTTGAAGAATTGTTTCGTACTTAAAGATAATACATTAATTATTTAATAAGGGATAAGTCATGTCATAGAAATATAATTAGAGTCACCGGAGCAATATTCCAAAGTAACCAATAAGTGTAATGGATTGAGGTTATGTTAAAAGTAAGAACTAGTAACTAGTTTTCTAAATACCTATATAAATTTCCTAATTTGACCCGAAAGAAAAATTTTATTATATAAGTCTTAATAATGTTAAGTTATTCCTTGATGCAGGACATTTATCATATATTGATTCACAATATTTTGGCAGAATGATAACCCAGCAAGCCTGGGTTCCAGCTATTTTTAAGGATACTCATGTCAAGGAATAGGTTTTCTCCCCATAATTTTTTGTATGGTTTTTCCTTGCTTTACAATAAAATCAAATACACCTATTAGTAAATATGACTAAAGCTATTATTGTCGTATCTTGATAAATCTACCATATCAACACCTTCACCATAATTTTCAAAAAATGTTACTACCTTAATTCTTTAAAATATTTTAAAAGAAACTCTTTTTCAGTTAGGTAGGCGAGGATTTTAAGTTAATAAAGAAATATCATTTTTTTCTAATGCATTACTAATATTATCAGATAAATCATAAATGAAATTAATTAGATAGTCACTAAATTCATCGGCTGTAATATCTTCTTGAGCTTGAAATAGAATATATTCTTTTACAATATATTCTTTGATTGTGCTAGAGCTTTTTTTAGATCTATTAATAAAAAAGGCTGGAGGAAGAGCCGTAACTATTTTATGAATTATATTTCGGAGCTCTATTTTAGTTACAGGCAAAGGTGTAATAAACTTACTTTTCTTGCTTCTAGAAAGAGGCTCTGAAAAATTTTTTTTACAAGTTATCTCTATATAGTAGACTAGCTCATCAACAATTTTTTCCCTTGTGATTTTCATTATTCAAAATTTTTCTAAGATAATTATATTTACCAATCAGAAATATATTAACTGAATTTATAGTAATTAGGTTAGTAAAATAATGATTTTTAAGAGTATTTTATAGAAATTGCCACAAAAGTCCTTAAATTAATCAATTATTCAGAGAAACTTAAATACTAGAGGTATTAGCTGAATAAATTTATTGTCCTATTGAACATATACTATACTTAAAACACTATATTCATAAAAGAAATATAACCAATTTACTATGTAATTATTTATTCTCATGTTATTTGCAAGTGATTAGTCTGATTTATAACTCGAGAATTAAAACAACTAATTTGGATAGATGATAGATGGCAGTTGATATACAAATTGTTCTTCAAAATTTTATAGAAATATCAATCAATAAGTCACAACAGATAAAGGAAACAGAGAACGGTATTACGAATGAATCTCAATTAATGCTACAGATTATTAATTACTATTACATTAATGATGATGAGGAAATTCCTGTTAATATATCTGCAAGGTTAGAATTTTTGGAAGAAGAATTCTTATCAAATGCTGAAAATATAATAGCAATTAGAAAAATTAACGATGAAACAAAAGAGGATTTAGAAATTGATAGAGCTATATCTAGATTTAATGGAAAATATATAATTCAACAAGAAATATCTAAATTACAAAGTGGCCCCCAGAGATATAATGAAATAGTCTATGAAATATCTCATGATAATAATACATATAAACTAACAAGAAAGAGTCTAGCATCACTAAATTTTCTAGCACATATTTATGACTATCCTCAAGATAGTTTAGTCTATTATAAAGATAATCAGTCTCTAAAAAATTTATTAAGGAAGGATATTTTAGAGAGTATCCTAGAAGCGTTAAAAGATGAAGAAATTTGCAAAATAGAAAAAATTGAAGAGACTGATATTGAAATTCTTCAATTAGAGGGAGTATTAAGTGAAGTTGTAGAGATAAAAGAGTCAATTGAATATCTAGAAAATTTTGAAAAAGATGATCAGGAATATGATAGCGAATATGATAAATGGAGTGAATGTTTAAGAAAAATAGAAAAAATTCAACAGTCTAATTATTCCAAATATTTATTATCTGAAAATGATAAACGTACTATTAATAAAACTAAAGAAAGACTTAAAAATAATCTAGCTTTAAAAAAAGAACTTAGATATGAAGCACATTCTGAGTTAGAAAAATTAGATATTTTCAAAATAACTCTAGAATTGTTTGAAGATGATAAGCAATATAACGCTACTTTAATAAAAGAGCTAGATCAAATCATATCTTCAGATTTAAACCCAAATGAAAAAACAAAATATGGCTTCACCAGAAGAGAACTGACAGCTTTACGCTTATTAAGGGCATTAGACTCAGATATAGATAAAGAGCATGGATTAGCAGACTCATTAACAAATAAACAAAAACAATTTCTAATTGAATTTATAGATAGCATTAAAGATAATCCACAACTAATAGATAAACTACAAGAAATCACCAATAACCCCACTAATAGAGAACAAATATTAGCAAATGAGATGTATGATATTGAAAAATCTATAAATAATCTAGGAAATATTGTTAATAAAAGAAAAATCTATCTAAAACTGATAGAGATTGATCAAAATGAAAATAACGAAGAACATGATAATGAATATGATAGATGGCGGGAACATCTATTAAAATTAGATGAAATTCATCAATTCAATCTTGATTATTCTAATGAATATATCTTATCGAAAAATGAACGGCATGCTATTGATGAAATTAAAGAAAAATTAAATAAAAACCTAGCTTTAAAAAAAGAGCTTAGATATGAACCACATGATACATTAGAAGAATTAAATATTCTTAGCATAACTATAGATTTACTTGAAGATGATGATGAGTATAATAAATCTTTAATAAAAGAATTAGATAAAATAATATCTTCGGATTTAGATCCTAATGAAAATGCAAAGTATGGCTTAACCAGAAGAGAATTGCTAACTATACGCTTATTAAGAGCATTGGCTCTTGAAGTAGATAAGTCTCATGAATTATCCGAATTATTAACGGATAACCAAAGACAATTCTTAATGGAATTTATTGGTGATTTAAAAACTAACAATGAATTATCTAGTAAATTAACAAATATTGCTACCGATATAGATAGCAATGAAGAAGTATTAGCAAATGAAGTATATGATATTAAAAAATCTATAGATAATTTGCTAGAAACTCCTGATATAAGAAATTTATATAAAGAGCTGATAGAACTTGAAAAAAGTGATAACTATAATAACTGGCTTAAACATTTAGTTTTGTTAGAAAAAATTCAGCAATCAGAACATGGTAAATATTTATTATCTGAGAACGAACAAGATGCTATTAATAACATTAAGGAAAAATTTCAAAACAATAACCAATTAAAAAAAGAATTTAGGTTTCGTTCATATGATGATTTAGATGAATTAGGAGTGCGTAATATAGTTAAAGAATTATTAGAAGATGATAAAGAATACAATAGTTCTTTAATAGAAGAATTAGACCAAATCATATCTTCAAAATTAAGCCCTTATCAAATAAAAAAATATGCACTAAATAGAAAAGAATTAGTATGTTTCCGTTTATTGAGAGCACTAGATCCTGCAATAGATAAAGAACATGAACTAGCAGACTCATTAACAAATGACCAAAAACAATATCTAATTGATTTTGTGGAATCTGCGATGAGCAAAAAAACTTCAATAGAATCAATAAGAGAGTACATTGATAATTCAGAGGAGACTGAAAATGTTTTAAAAGATGAATTATATAAATTTAGAGAACCTTTGGAGCATCCAGAACCAATTGTAAATATAAGAAGCCTATTTAAAGAATTAAAAAATCTTGATCCAAATGGCAACACTAACAAGACTAATGAATATAATAAATGGTGTAGCTACCTAACTAAAATAGAAGAAATTCAGCAATCTGGTTATAGTGAGTATTTGATATCTGAAAGTGAACAACAGTTTATTGATACAATCAAAGAAAAATTAAATAATAATCTAGCTTTAAAAAAAGAGATTAGATATGAATCATCTGATAGATTAGAAGAATTAGGAGTTCTTAATATAGCTCGAGAACTACTTGAAGATAGTAAAGATTATAATTCAAAACTATTAGAGGAACTAAACCAGGTAATAGCTTCTGCTTCATATGCAAATGAAAAAACAAAGTATGGACTGACTAAAAGTGAGCTCGTGTCTTTACGCATGTTAAGAGCATTAGCTCCAGATATAGATCAAGAGGGTGAATTAGCAGAAAAGCTAACAGGTCGCCAAAAGGCATTTTTAACTGTATTTGTAGATCAAACTAAATTTAATACTGAATTGTCAGACAAATTAAATAAAATCGTCAAAAATTCTGAGATAATTCAACAAATGCAAAAAGATGAAGTATATGATTTAAAAAAATGCATAAATGAATTAGACCAACTTGCTGATATACGATCATCAATAATCGAGTTAGAAAATCTACAACAAGATGCCGAAGAATATGATAATGAATATGATAGATGGAATGAACATTTAACTTTGATAGAAAAAATACAGGCCTCTGATCATGTCGATTATATGTTGTCTGAAAGTGAACAACGATTTATTGCCGGGGTTAAAGTAGACCTTAATAAAAACTTACAGTTAAAAAGAGAATTAAGAAATGAATCAGATGATTATTTAAGTGAACTCGAAGTTAAATATATAGCTATAGAACTACTTGAAGATGATAAAGAGTATTTTCGATCTTTAAAACAAGAGTTACAAAAAGTCATGGCTTCAAATACGTATGGCCAACAGGATGATGCATATGGTTTTACTAAAAAAGAATTATTATTTATTAGATTAATAGGAGCCTTGAATGATAAATCAGGAGATGAATTTGTATCTTTACTAGATGAAGAACATAAAAAATTTCTAGCTGAATACTTAGAAGATGTTATAGAAAATAAAATTCTCGATAGCAAACTGCAAAATATAGCTGATAACTCAGAACAGATGAATTCAATGTTAAGAAATGAAAGGTATGATGTCACAAAAATGACAATCAATTTGCAAGATATTATTAAAATAAAAGAGTCCTTAAAATTTGTAAATACTTTTCAAGAAAGTAGTGAACAATTTAATACAGAGTTTGATAAATGGAAAGATTATTTAGTAAATCTACAGCGAATAAGAAGTTCTCCACATATTAACTACTTAAAAGACTATAATGAAAAATTTATCAATCAAGCTGAAGATAATCTCAAAAATAATTTTAAGCTAATAAAAGAATTAAGAAGTAAATCTTCCGATGAACTAGAAGAATATGAAATTGGAGATATCACTGAAGAACTTTGTGAAATTAATGAACAATACAATAAATTTTTGGTACAACAATTAAAAAAAATAGTATCTTTGCCATCATCAGGGCAGGAAAAAACTGAATATGGTAAATTAAAAAGACAAGAATTATTGTATCTACGATTAATGAAAGCATTACAATTAGATGAAGATAATGTTGATGATTTAGAAAATGCTTTAGACGACAATGATAAGCGTTTTTTAAATGATCTAACAAAAAAATTCCTAGAGCAACCAAGCTTTCTTAGCAGACTTAAAGAAACATACAGTAATTCAGAACTAATGAATAAAATGTCTATAAAAGAGAGGTATAATATTCAAGAAACAATGCTTGACTTAATTGAATTTAGAGAAAATGCTGGTAATACTACTGTCCCAAATATAGAAAGCGATGACGATAGTATTATGCTACAAGATTTAAGGTTCATTCAGAATGAAGTTAAAGAAATAAGAAATGAATTGGATGTGTTAAAAAATTATGACGAAGATGAATATGTAGATTATGATCAAGAAGCTAATATTGAGTATACAAAATGGTATCCAGCTTTAAAAAGGTTAGAGAAAATAATGGGCTCTCAATATAAGAAATATGCCCTAAATGAAAATGATCAAATATTTATTAATGACTTTAAGAAAGAACTCAATAAAAATTTACGCTTGAAAAAAGAGTTGAGGTATGAATCAGGGCAATTTTTAAAAGATAATGATATTCATAATATAACTACAGAGTTATTAGCAGAAGATAGAAGTTATGAAGAATCTATAATCTCCGAATTAGACCAAGTAATTGACTCAAAAAAATATGGTAATCAGAAATCAAAATATGGATTAACTAAAAAAGAGCTTTTATCTTTACAATTGATGAGAGCATTATCTGCCGATGTAGATAAACAAGGAAGTCTTGCTGATTTAATTAATACTAATGAGAAGTATAAAGAGTATTTAAATAATTTTTTAATAGATTCTATGGGGGATATGAAGCTCAATAAAAAATTACGAGCAATAACTAAGGACGGTAATTTAAAAGATACAATATTTGAGGAAGAACAATATAATATATTGAAATCAGCTACTTTTTTGATGAAATTTACTTTTAAAACTCGTAGAGCAAAAAATTATAATAAAATTGCTGATAAATTGCTATTAAATCTGAAAAAAGCTGGATATCAAAAACAGAATTTGCCGATAGGAGCGGTACTTAAAAAATATCCTAAAAAAAATAAAATCACCTTAAAAGAATATGGGATATTGTCAGACATCGATGGGTTGAGTCTTCCGATTCCTGAAAAACTATATAAAGACAATATAGAATTAAAAAAAATATTTGGTAAAGCTAAACAAATTAAACCTGTTTTAAGTTATATGAAAGCAAATTTTCAAAGTAAAAAATTTACAGGGCATGGATTAATAGCAATGATAAACGATAAAAAGAGGAATGTTGTTCAGGGAAAAACAATGTCTTTTTTCGATAAGGTAAGATATTGTGTTAGCAGTAAATTCCATGCATCATTACTATATCGTAAAACACCTAAGGGCAAATTAACGGAAACTCATTTGTGTGATGACGGTTTTGAACAAAATGATTACGATTTTAAGACCTATATGTATTCAGACCTATATAGAATAGATTTGACTAAACTTATTGGAAAAAAAGATAGACCAAAACTTATTAAAGCATATGGACCGAACTGGGAAAAAAAAATATCTGAGATGTATTTGGCAATTCAAAGAGAAATTCATGATGGAGCCTTAGATAATGAAAAATTTAATAGAGTAGTGCTTGCTGATGTCGTTAAAAGGGGAGTTAATTCTATCTTTAGTAGTACAAAACTTCGTAAAACAAATTTTGAACAAATACGTGAGAATATGCTTGGCAATTTTTATAATACAGAATCTGGAGAATCTGGAGAAGTAGAAATGATATGTTCAGAGTTTGCTGCTAGGTGTATTATTGCCGGACTTGCAGAATTAGATAGGAAATTAAAAACTGATCTTCATGATAATCATAAAAAGATAGATATTAATCAAAATAAAGAACTTATAAAAATGCCAATAGGTAGACATGAAGATATACAACATATTACTCCGGAAAGGTTAATAAATATATTAAAAAGGAAAAAATGCTTAAGTAAAATTTTTATCTCGGAAGAGATTAGTAGTGTTATTAAGAATAGGTAATGGTAACAAGAATTGTTGGATAAATCTAACCGGATAGTAAAACTTAGCATGATGGATAATGGCTCTATTAAGATTGAATTCTAATATGTCGATAAATGACATATTCAATATTTATTTGTGTTCACTGGTAAGTAGAGAGTATGCATTGGTGTTTGGATGTTCATTTAAATAATGATCGAGATAAAAAATACGAAAAGAATGTTTCAGGGAATTTTGCTAAAACAAAAGAATTCTTATTAAATTTAGTAAAATCAATACTACTCGAAGGTAAAAAACATAGTTTGTGTTCTAATCTTAAAAAAATTGGTTGGGAACTAAATTATTTAGTTAAGCTTATATTTGCTTAATATAAAAATTTTGTAAAGTGAATAAGTATATGGGATACCTGCATCTAAAAAATGGAAATTCTGTGATTTCATTTAGAATGTAAATAATTTTTAGGGGATGGCTATTGCCACAATCGTTAGATAGTTTCAATGTTTATAAAGTATATCTTCATTAAATTGGAAATTGATTACTCATGAAGACGCTATGCTCATATGTATTCTAACAGTTGACTAATATACCAGCTAGAATGTATAATTTGTACTTATCTTGCTATAATTTGGACTTAATTTTGACGGAACCCTTGAGCTAATAGGCTAGGGTGCAGCGGTGTCTAAATTATTCCCAGAGAAATATAAGATATCAGCAAGCAACCTAGAACATTTAGTTATATAATATATTTATGCACGTACTACAATATCGCTCTATAAAAGATTGCATATTAGTCCACAAATAAGTGCTAAATTATTATGAAGTTACAATTACAAATTAGAAAGTAAATTATGAAGAAGGTAGTTTTTAGTATTTTGTTTAGTGTATCATCTTTAATTCTGAGTAATAATTCAGCAGTAGCTTCTGATGATAATGAAATGAGTAATAATTCAAATATTGGTAGCATGCCAATAAACAGTAATAACGTAAATCAAATTTTTAACTTTATACAATTCGGTTGTTTAACTAGTTATAAGGAACAAGTAAATAATTTACCTTCAAATGACTTTGAAGAATATCTTCAAGTACCATCAGGAAAAACTATACCTAGTAATTTAAAAATGTATTTAAAGAAATCTCAGATAGTCACAAAAACGCAAGAAATAGAGAAAATGTTTTTGAGATTTAAAAATAAAGCTAGAAATAAGAAAAAGATTTTTAAACTTCATAGTCCATACCAATATAAGGTTTTAGTAAATCAAAAATATATAACCCCAAGAGTTAGTGCTTCAAAAAGGAGAATACTTATACAGTGGCCACTTACTGCGCAAAATATTTTCAGTGAGAGCCATAATTATGCAAATAAATCTTTCGCTAATGCAAGAGTTTCTAGTTCAAATAAAATGAAAAATGGGAATAATCATCTTAGATCTGAGGTTATTCTTCAGAGAAGTATATATTGCGAAAGATAAAATTTTTGTCAGATCCTATTAATTTTATTCCCGGATAATATGTGTCGTTAACAATCAAGAGATAAATTTAGTAAGGCTTATGATAAAATTTGGTATTAATTTATTAGCATTTGTGGTTAAATTAGTTATTAAATTTTTTTGATCGTTAAAGAACATGTTGATTAATACCCCTTTTTATTTTTTACGTCATGGTGAAACAGATGCAAATTTACATGATGTATTTTGTGAGAAAGATTGTCCTCTTAATGGTAATGGTATATTGCAGGCGGAGGCAGTTATTGAGAGTATTGCTAAATTAGATATCCAACATATATTCTCTAGCCCATTAGAAAGGGCATTGCAAACAGCTACTATTGTTAATAATTTTTTACAAAAAGAGTTATTATTAAAATCTAAATTAAAAGAATGTAATTTGGGTATACTAGAAGGACAAAAAAGGACTAAAGATAATAACAAAACTGTACAAAAATGGTTGGCAGGAGAAATTATTGATAATGGTGAGACATATATGGAATTTGTTAAGCGTGTCAAAGAAATTATGAATGAATGTTTAACAGAGGTATCATCCATACCTCTTTTTGTATCACACGGTGGAGTTTTCATGACATTAACAAAACAGTTTTTGGGGTATTCTGAATCTGTAGAACTTAACAACTGCAGTTTAGTGTATTTGGAGCCACCTAAAAGAGGCATAAAGTGGAAAATTAATGAAATCAATAAAAGCGTAGCATAAAATTCATTACTTATTTTTTTAAATGTATAAACATGAAAAGCGAATATATTGTATCCCCAGAATATGTAGTTAGAAATAACGATGAGTACTTGGTTATAGTAAGATCTAAGCTGAAAAAAATAAAAGACATATTGTATTAACTGATTAAACTGTTTTAAACATTCTAATATACTGTATCTAGAGTTTTTTCTTTCCTAGATCTTAATTTAACTTTAGCATGGTTAGCTAGTTTTACTAAATCGTGAATGGGTTTAGTTTAGGATGATTTATATTTTAGTAGAGTCTTTGGGTATGAGCGTGCAAAAACCTCTGGTTTCAAGATATAAGAGTTTTAACTATTCGCCATTAAGCTCTAATTTTAAGTACGATATGTTTTAATAGGATATCTATCTTACCATCTTATTCTTTAGGATATATTGCCAGTATGATAATTAAAGAATAATTTTTTTATTATTATAGGAATTTCTTTTGGAATTATTTGTGTTATTTGGGTAGTAATAGGACGAATATAACCGTTTATTAAACTACTAATTTTTGCCTCATGAGTTTTAGAGCTAGCAGTGATCTTATCGCCATCAATGATGATTGTCACCAAACCATCATCTAAATTTGCTATTTGTATAGCTTCGGAAAGACCATTCTCTGGTACTGCAGGATCAACGTGATTATTTATTTGTACTAAATGGAAGGTAAGGGTGTATGAATTCTTATTTTTAGAAGTATTTTGGGAGTTTTGTTTGTTTTGTACTCTCTGTATAATTTTTCCAAACACATAAGTTTTTTTCTCTCCAGGGTGAATATTTTTACCTAAAACAGCAGGAATAATATCACTCCTATTTGCGGCATTATATACATATAGGCAAAATTCATTAAGAAAATTTTTAGAATTGTTCACTATGATGACACTCAAATATGCTTGAGCTGGAACAGTAAGAGCTAGAAAAGATATGAAAAATATTTGCATCAAGATTTTTTTCATGATATTCCTTGTAGTAACTTTAGTATGGATGAATATCTTAACATTTTAAAAATCTAATTAAAATTATTTTTAAACGTTTAGCTAGAATGTTTTCATTGCAAATATCCCACTGCACTTAAAAAATTCTAGATATTTGTGGGTAATTAAAAGTCGCAGAGTACATCTATTATCGTTAAACGTTAATATGTAAGTTGTTTTTCTAATATAGGACAATACAGTTATATCAAGCAACCAGAACTAAGTAAAATATACGGGTTTTATATGAGCTAATTGATTCCGAATATCGGAATAATATAAAAGTTACATGGCCAACTGCAAGCCAAACTAGCATGTCAGTCTAAATATATTAAAATTTTAACTATTAATAAGGTATTTATTCAGATACAGGAACTAGTAAATTTCAAATAATTAATTTTAAAATAATGAAATATTTAAATAAGAAAGTTAAAATGTTATAATTGATTATGAAAATAAAAAATATTTCTGTATTCGTTTATCTATTTTTAATAACAAATGTATTTTGTGCGTGCAGAGATATAAATGAAATTTTAGATAATAATGAGTATAAGACTTTATTAATATTTGAGCGTGTTGTAAATGAAAACTTACAGTGCCATAAAGAACTTGGAGAAAGTTTATGCAGAATATGTGGCGATGGATTGTATAACCATTTTGTATTATTAAAACATTTATCATCATTTGATGATTTTAAGAATTATAAAGATTATAAAAATGGGAATACTTCTATGCATTTAGCAGTAAAAAATAATCGCATTATAATATTAAAGCAAATATTAATAGATAATAGCTTCGCTCACATAAAAAATAATCAAGGCCAAACAGCATACAATATCGCTGAATTTTTAGAAAATAAAGTTATGATAAAATTATTTGATTATTATCAAGGTCGTAATATAGAAGCAGAAACTCTACGTATATTAAATGATTTAAATAAAAATCAAATTGATGCTATTAATTTATATAGAAAGATAAAATTAAATCCAAAAAGGATAATTGATCCCAAGCAAATTTTCCGCAATTTTCAGCAGGATATAGAAAGAGAGAAAGAAAAATTTATTACTTCTAAGCAGTATAAAAATTTTAGTCTGCTAAAACTATTTATTGCTAGATATAGCGAAGATAACTCAAATGTAGGATTAATACTTAGAAAGCTGTCTGGAGATAAGAGTCAATCATTCATTAAACACGTATCATTAATTACAGATTTAACAAATTTTGCTTCATTTAGAAATGCTGAAAGCAGTAAGGGGTTTAGAGCTATAGATTGGGCGCATAAATATAAAAAACATGATGTAGTACGACTTCTTAAGTTAAAAGGATGCAAGCATAGTAAAGCTTATAAACAGATTATAAAAAATCTAATTAATAATCTACACGAAAAAAACAATCAAAATAGGAAAATTCTAATTGCTAAAAATGGGGGAAATATACTGGAAGAAAAAGTAAAAAATTATTTTATTTTTGCAAGAGTAGTAAGAAAATGCTTATTTTTAAATGAATGCGCAAAAAAATCGCTTACTACTAAGATGTTAATACTATCTGTTAATCACCGGAAAGTTGAAAATTTAGAATTACTTAATGAAGCAGGATTATTAGATTTTCTTAAAAATAAACAAAACACACATAATTTTATTAGGCTACTTTCTATGGCTAAACAAAACAATGATTTAAAAATGCAACGGCATTTATTGAAAATTTTTGGGGCGCAGATGTGATGAAAAAAAGATATGACATTAATTTTAGTTCTTATTAGGTTCGCAACCAAGATCTTTACGCTATGCCACACTAAATGATATAATTTTTTGATTAATACATGGTGACAATCCTTTAAATTTTGGATTATTTGATTTAACAGTTCAGTCTTTAATCCTACGCATTCCAGAACCTCATAATCAAATATGATGGATTTGGTAATCCTAAAACTACAAAGATTATTGTCCGTGTAGGATGAGCAATATATCAATACGCAATTTAAGTAGATTGATAAAATTATGAATAAGGAATAATCAAAGGGGATTGAAATTTCTTTTGCCTAAAGATCACAGGTATAGTATAAAACTAAAGGTAATGAAAAATAAATTTTTTTAATTTGGTGCTGTGGTTATGAGTTGAGTGGACCTGGCCGTGTTCAGTTGAAATCGTATTCAGTGTTTATTTCGAGTGAAATACATATTCAAATGCTGGTTCAAAATTTTACTGCAAACTATTTACAAAATTAAGCAAAAGTTATTAGTAAGGTTTTTTGCTCAAAATGTTTGTTTGATAACAATATTGATAAAAATAAAACTGGTTTTTTTTAATATGTGCACACTGTACACAGTTATGTTATCGTTTTCGCTTATTTTAATGTTACTTGAGGTATTTATTATGGTATCGGGTGAGATGAATATAAATTTTTTGAAAAAAATTACTTATGTATGTGTGGGGTTTTGCTTATTTGTTAGTATGACTTATGCAGAACCATTACCTCAAAATGTTATGGATAATATAAAAGATGCTCTTGATATAGAGAAGCGTATCAATATTGAAACAATATTTCACGGACAACCATATACAATAGATATAGGGGACGATCAGGCAATGAATTCCGGTAAAACAAAATCTAATGCTGAGATATTCGTTATTTTACATGCAAACCACCCAGATATTATTAGTGGTTCTGGAAAGACCCTAAATGTTATGTATTGGAGTGAATATGTTAAGACATATTCTAGTGGAAAACTATCCTACTGGGTATATCCGATCGTGATATGCCGTAATCAAACTGGGAGATTGTCTTTTTTACAACATTATAGGCTTAGGGTTATTCTTAAGCCTGCTAAAACTAAAAAGGCAACCAAAATAAAACAAAGCAGCGGTTTAAGCAACGGAAATAATGCTAAGGTTAACCATAAAAAAGTAAAGAAAAAGAAATACAATAGGAAAGCAAAGAATAACAGAGAGAATGCCGATGATGTGCCTTGTATGTTCTGATCTGAGAAAGCGGCTGTCATTTGGTGAGTGATACACAAGAATATTAAAAAAGTTAGACTTGGACATATATACATATCTTTAGCGGAGAATTATTCTGCAAGCGAGGGATTTTTAACACTCTTTCTCGATTTTTTCATACTTAAATGCATTAACATATAAAAAAATAAACTTCCTAGAATAAATAAAACAAGCTTGTTGTATCTTACGTGACTTCTCCAATTAGATTACTTAGTGCCGAACAGACATTGAGTAGTTACATATTCTTTTAGATGTAAAGGATAAGTATTTATTTGGCAGATATAAGCGAGGATTGCTGATTTTTTTATTGTTTAGTTTAGTTATTTGAAAATAATTTATATCCTCTGTCTGAAGGAAGTGGTTTTACGGTACGGAGGAAACATTACTTACGTTATTAGCTTTTTAATTTAGACCTACTTCCTCAAGTTTTAATATGGCATATATCCACAATAATATTAACCCAATAATAGCTATTGGGATAATTGTAGTAGTAGATGATAGCTCACCGAATGCAATTAGTAGCAGAATATAAAATCCTGAGCCAAAAAATTTTCCTAGACGTGATACAATTCCATCTACGATAGCTTTACTTTTACGCTGCCCATCTTTTGATAGTGGTATAAAGCATATTTCTTTAGTTGCGTCAAAAATAGTATATTTGCAACTTCTCCCCAAGATTACTTGTATTGTAACTAGAATTAAAATCAAATTGGCAGGATTGTTAATATATTCGGAGAATATATCTAATAACATAATCTCTTCAAATAACATCCCTAAATAAAATAATATTCCAGTAACTACCCATACTATTGGGGTTATTAATGCAGAATATTTCCAGCTATTTTTTCTCAAAATGTAACTAAATATCAATCCTCCAAAAATGACAGCAATAAAGCCAGTTATTATAGTAACCTTGTTCATATATGCATACAGTAGTTTACTGTCATTGTAAATTAGATTAGCTCTATAAAACCATATAACCTCTGTTAAGTTCCAAATAATATTATATGACAAGATGATAATTCCCATGTATATTAGGTATCTAGATTTTTTTAAGAGGACTAGACACTCATATAATGAAATTTTAGATCTTTCTTCTGAAAGTAAGTGTAATGAGGGTTTTTGCTTGAAAACAAGTTTATTAGTATAATTGAATAAAATAATAATAGTGATAGATATAATTAGTACGGTCAATAACTGATAAAATACCCATTGATAGCTATTACTATAAAAATTTACCTTTGGAAGAGACATTGAAGTTGTCCAGTTAGCAAAATAACCCATAAAAATACCTGCGCTATTAATACCAATTCCAAAAAATGAATAAACCTTTTTTGCGTCATTTATTCTAGTAGTTTCATTAGAGAACCCCCAAATTAGCATGATCATAATCACACTACCCCAAAGTTCTGACATTGTATAAAAGAGCGCTATGTTCCAATATCTAATCATAGCAATGAGGCCATCAAAGCCCTTTGCAGTCAATATATTTTGTTTAAGAAATTTTGTAATATAAGATAGCTGTAGGTAGTCTTGGTTAGGAAATAATATAAAAGTGAATAATAAAAAATAAAATATAAAACCTCCAGTCATGTAGTAGAAAACTGTCTCGCGATTATATCTAGATGAAAGTTTAGTAAATATATATGTAGCAAAAATAGAACTTGGCCGTACATAACCAGTTGTCAGAAATGGGATTATGTTAGCTCCAGAGCCTTCTAGGGTTACAATTAAGGAAATTTTCATATTCCTTAATAAGTGGTAAATAAAGGATGTTAGAAAAAAAAGTAAGAACATAGAAATAAGTTTTTTGTGTTCATTAGGTTGAGTTTGCCAAATAAAATTGCGTATTTTACCTAAAAAATTATCTATGTGCATATGAATCAAAGTATTTATAATTAAATGTAATAGAGCAGACGACATTACTAGCAAAGACAAGTATATCTGATAAATTCCTTATATTATTTATCAATCAAAATCCGTTTAGTATCGATAAGTACATGGATGCTAATATCTTTACCATGATCAAAATACTTATCTTATCGTAATAGTTATATACCAATATTGTTTTTATAGCACATTTAGACTAGAAAATTTAATTTCTTTTATGTAATTGTTAATTTGGTTGCGTAAGGTGAGTAAATAATATTTTATTAGAAGTTAGAGCTATTTTTGAACAATTAAAATAGAGTGAGCCAAGACACGCCTGGCTCACATAACTCTTACAAAGTAAGAGCGAGTTCAATAAATAACGAACATATCATACCCTGCGAGAGGCAAAATGACCCAACAAAAAATCGAGACACAAAACCAGACAGAGGATAAAATAAAGACTATTTATCAATCTCTACTATTAATTATAGCATATTTAGAGTTTTTAGTAGTTCAGCAATACTCGTAATCGTTTGATCTTATTAATATAATACTATCTTATTGATAGTTCAGTTAAATAAATCATATATTCTTAGAATAAAACTACTATAAAATATTGAGATTATGTGGCTGTCCTTAGCAAATATCTTTTAACTTTATATTTACAATTTAATTTTCATCAATATTGTTGTTTAAGTTCTAGTGATAGAATTATTTATTCAGTATGGACAAAGTATTGTCTTCGGAACCAAATAATAACATACTCTAAATACTTCATATTTTTATGATCTCCAATAGAGTTCAGTTGTTCTATTTTCCATCTATACTCTATAATTATAATGTAGCAATTTATACTATTTATGTCTAATATATCATCCCAACGCAGGGCAATAGAAGAAAAACTAATAATGCTAGGACTACTTCCAGCACAGATCCAGAATATTTCAAACCTAAATGTTAAACAAGACGAAATAAAGCATTGGGAAGATAAAATAAACTATGTGCAAAATAAAATAGATAGAATAAAAAATAATACTCCAGACAAATTACTGGAACGCATAGAGAACAATATATTTAGGCTATTTTCTGAAGGTAAGAATGAACAATCTAAAGAAATGCAAGAATTAGTAATGCAAC
Organism: Gammaproteobacteria bacterium; assembly: GCA_003353785.1. Taxonomy (GTDB): domain Bacteria; phylum Pseudomonadota; class Gammaproteobacteria; order PIVX01; family PIVX01; genus PIVX01. The sequence continues at coordinate 37,095 of PIVX01000014.1, forward strand.
GGAACTTAATACTAAAGGATGACGTTCTCATTAGAAAAAAACAAAAAACAAAAATAGAAAAGTTAGAAGCGGAAAGAGAACCATTCTTATTACGGCCTTATTAACTGGGCTGAATACCAGTATTAGAAATTTCATAAATCAACCAAATGAGGAAAATATTGATAAGCTTAAAACAGTTATAGAGAAAATTATTTGTAAAGATCCTGAAGAATATAGTGCGTTACAAGAAGTTGTGCATGAAACACTATCTACAGCTAAAAATATGATTGATGATTGTTGTGACCAAGGCAAAGATAATAATGATATACAATCACCACATACAAGTTTTTAGGGGGATAAGAATATCCTTTTAAGACTGTTATAGAGTATCACCCTAAGTGTCTAAATATAAAATTTTAGCTCTTTTAGGGTTAGTTAAGTACCAAGATAAGTGACATATCTCTCCGATTATGTCACCTCACCCTGTGGAGCCAGTTCAGAGGAGCTTTCACAATTACATGGGATCACTACTAGATTTTTAATTCTTTTACATTAAAACCCATTATATCCGATATGTGAGACTGACTATATTTCGTAGATGAAATAAAAATTTTTGATAAAAATAAAATAATAATCGTATTGATGATAAACATAAATTTGATGCATATGTCTGCAAGTTCCCAAACAAGGATATTTTCAAAATAAATCCCATGGGAATAAGTCCTATAAATATTCAATATGTAGAAATCTAAGGCCGTGTTGGAAGACAGCAATACACATATTTGTACTTGTATAACTTTCTTGCCAAGCACAAGTTGCAATTAGCATGAGTCCTGTGATTGTACAAACAATCATTACAACAAATGAGGATATGAGACTAATTAGACCTTGTTTAACATATCATGACTGCAAATAAGGCAATTTATCTAAAGACGAATTAATTTACTTAATAAGATAGGGTTTGTGTGGGGTATGAGAACATCGAATGATATAGTTATGCATACGCAGCTTTCAGAGTATTTTTTCTAAAACTTCTATAATAGCAACTTCAAAGAAGTAGTAGCAGAAAAACAACCAGAAATAGAAAATACAAAATTAATAAATAAGAAAAATTATAATATTAACAACAACTGTTATTTTTGTTCAGGAGGACATTTTTCTGATCAATATAAATAAAAAACACACCTACAACTATGTTACACTGAATGACCTTTTAATAAAGAATTACATTTAGTATATCTATAAAATCCAATATAAATATCTATTGGTGTTTCTTCAGGTTTTTCAAAAACACAAATTGGGCATTTAATTGTTGAATGTAAAATTTTTATTTTTGTATCTTTCAAATACATTTTCTCGCCGTGCCACTGGTATATACAACAAAATGGCTAAAGAAAGTTATCAATATATAGTTAGTATCTTGGTTACGCCCATTTCATATCATCTTCTTAGTATAATTAACCTATTCTAAAAAACACATGATAAAAGTATGTTTATACTATATGTCAAGGATAATTAAATATAATAATATGAATTAATATACTATTTATTAACACGGTTAAAATCTACAACTTTTTGTTTATTTATTTTTTTAAGTGTTGATGGGTAACCTGCATTCTTTGTTGTCTCTATTAATATTTTTGAATTAGTTTTTTCTTTATTAAATACAATGGTTGCTATTTTGCTTTTAAAATCAACAGTCACATTATGAACGCCAGCCACTTTCATTAGAGCTCTTTTTATTGTGACAGGACAAACTGGGCAATTCATACTCGGTATAGACAAATAGATGGTTTCTTGATTTTGCAGATTTTTTGTTTCATCAGCAAATACGGCAATAGTTATCAAATTAAAAGTGAGTATTAATAAAGCTAACATTTTATTCATTTTAAATTTTCCTTGTTAATAAAACCAAACCACATACATAGGGAACATGATTAAAAGAAGTATCATTATAGCAACTAGCCAAAAAACAAGTTTATAGGCTTATCACATGATTTATTTTTCTCGCATTTTCGTGGTTTGATGTAGCGTTGTCGAAAAGCTATACTTAATGTTTAGTATATATTTCTTATGCTGTCAAAATTTAGATTACTAGTTCTAAGGATTTATTTGATAAATTGTACCAATATAGTTTAAATGCATTATAAAAATGAAAAAAACATGCAAGATAGCCTATATTTTCATATGAAGCTTCTAGTGTTCAAGGCGATATTGTGAAAATGCTATATAACATGAATTACAAAAGCATGGAGTTTTTCAAAGAAATCATAGCGCAAAACATGAAACATAATTTTTAATTTGCATGTATGTTACATGTCTTTATTCGTAAAGGATAATATGCACGCCTCATATATTTAATTAAGTTAGAAATTTTCTATATTAACCGCCATACCAACATTCTAAATAATTAACTGAGCAAAATATACAATAGGTAAGTCGTAGATACAAATAATAAGTGAGTAACCAGACACAAGCTACACCAAATTAAAACTAGATAGCATACCAACAAACCATACGAACATAAAGATTTGAATACAAACCTCCACATACCTACAATATAACAAATAAATTCTCGAAGAGTGCGCTTATACGTTGTTTTACAACGTGTGCTTTGGTTAGTTAGAGCGAACGGGAATTGCTAGGTTCCTTAAATGTGTAACCCTAGGATTGAGAAGGGTCGTTTGCTCTATAGTTCTTTTACCAGGGAATGGCTTTCTTTATGATTATTGTGCCAATGTTTAACGCAAGCAGGTAGTTTAATTGCAAGTTAAAATATGTCATAATTATTAAATGATTAATTTGTGCTTAGCTTCACAATCTAGTAGGAGAAAAGAATTACTAGAACAGATGGACATATCCTTTAAATCAATTTCTCCTAACATCGATGAGACTCCTTCTGTTGGGGAAAAACCAGACAAAATGGTCATTAGATTGTCAAAAAAAAAAGCGAATTTCATTTTACATAATTTTAAAATAACAGAGCCCGTGATAGGTGCAGATACTGCAGTAGTAATAGACCAAAAAATTCTTGGGAAACCTAAATCTATTAAAGATGCTATTGATATGTTGAAAATTCTATCTGATAATGTTCATTACGTTTATACAGCAGTAACTATTATGGATAAAATGCAGACAAAATCAGCATTATCTGTATCTAAGGTGCATTTTTCCAATATTAATGAAAAAGATATTTTAAATTATGTTGAAACTAGCAATCCTTTAGATAAGGCTGGCAGCTATGATATACAAGGGCTAGGGGCTGTATTTATAAAACATTTGGAAGGAAGTTATTCTGGGGTAATGGGATTACCAATATATGAGACTAGTATTTTACTTAAAAATTTTTCTATAAATATTATTTAAAATAAAATTTTATATTCAGATGTCTGTTGCTGTTTTAATTTATATTTACTTTGAACTTGGTTGGAAACAGATTTGACAAATAGTTAGGAATTAGATATTTTTAGTTAGCTTAAGCAAATAACAAATAATCAACAGATAATACATAAATAGTGATATAAAGAAAAGTATAAGGTGGTAAAAAATGGTGATTAACATAAGTGGTCTTAACATTTTGATATTGTCGTTGTTCGTATATTTTATGGGCACTTATATAGTAAACAAAGTAAAAATCTTAGATCGTTTTCATATTCCAGTAGGTGTTATAGGAGGAGTCCCAGCATCTATAATTTTTTATATTATTGAACAATCTACTGAATATACTTTTGTATTTGATGCTTATTTGCGTGATTTTTTCCTATTGTTTTTTTTCTGCACAACCGGAATGTTAGCAAATTTACCAGAGATATTAAGAGGAGGCAAATTACTTGTTAAATTAATCTTAACAATAATAGTGTTTTTAATACTACAAAATTTTATTGGCTTATTAGGGGCAAAGCTTTTAGGGGTAAACTTAATCAATGGATTAATCGTAGGAAGTATAACTTTAGCTGGAGGGCATGGAACTGCTATTTCATGGGGTTCTCATTTAAGTAATCTAGGATATGTAGATGCTCTAGATATTGGATTAATTAGTGCAACATTAGGCCTGATATCTGGTGCTTTAATCGGCGGAGGAGTTGCAAAAAGATTAATTAATAAATTACCTTTGAAAAAAGCAATGAATAAAAAACATGAGTTATATGATCCTAACTCGACTAAGAATATTATAAAATTTGTTTCCTCAACCCCGTTATTTTTAAAAACAATTTTATTTATATTGATTATAATGTTTGCTGGTAAAGAATTTAATAAAATATTACTATCTTGGAATATAGTATCGCCAGATTATCTGCCTACAATGCTATTGGCAATATTGTTTGTTACATTAGGAAATAAATATAGCCAGGATTTTATAGATAGCCAAAAAATGAGCTTGCTTAATAACGCTAGCCTACAAATATTTATTGCAATGACTATGATGTCAATTGATGCAAAATATTTAATACACCCTAAAATGCAAACGGTATTGTTTATACTATCCCTGCAAATAATATTTATTATATTTTTTGCAAAATATGTGTTTTTTAGGGCCGGTGGCAAAAACTATGATTCAGCAGCATTAACGTCAGGCTTTGTTGGTTGTGGGCTAGGTGCTACACCAGTAGGTCTTGCCAATATTGAAACAATTACAAATAAATATGGACCTTCATTAAAAGCTTTCTTTCTTTTGCCACTTTTAGGCTCGGTATTTACAGACTCGGCAAATGCTATAATAATAAATTGTTTTTTATATTTTATTGCTTGACCAACTGCTTTGAAAAAGTTCAGTTCAGCAAAAATTTTGAATGTGTATTTATGTAAAATCAGCTTAGACATAATTGGCTATCTTAGTTTTAGTCAGTTGTGTTTAGTGGAGCGTAGGAATTGTCGTTCCTGCGTTTCACGCCATAATGCGGAATAATACCGCCGATGCTAATAGACATTATATCTTCATGCCATACCCGCACCTAATGTTAATGCTTGGGATACAAGACCGAGATAACCAAGTGCAGGCAATTCATCTAACACCATTAACCTATCTTTTTTACTATGCTGTTTACGGTCATCTTTAATGTCTCTAAACACATAAGTAGTAATAAACTGAGTTAATTTATTTGGTTTACCGTCATCACTTAAATTAGTACAAATAAAAAAATCAGTATTATCATTATAGAAATCTTTATGCTCAATATTAGATTTTGACAAAGCCTTCCTATTATAAGGACACTTAGCAAACGATAAACAATTTCTAGCAGTATTTAACACACCAGATAACTCATTACCAGCAGTGCTTAATA
>PIVX01000112.1 GCA_003353785.1 Gammaproteobacteria bacterium
TGCTGGCTGAACAACTAGCAAAAGAAATTATTTCAAAGTATAAAGCTAAAACAGAAGGCATAACTGTTCCAGCTACTATTGTATACTACAATTTTTGTCGTCGTTGTAAAAAGACTGTAAGAAATTTGGCAAACCATCTTGGAAACTTCCATAACCATGCTAAATTTACTTGTGGATATTGCTATAAAGTTGTGAAAAGGACTCATTCAAAACGTCATACACATCGTTACCATAAAGGCAAGGAACCAAATTCTACTGATTCTAAAAATTTTAAATGTCATTACTGTAACATTTCTTTCGATGATGAACTTGGTGGTATATACACCCAACATTTCAATGCTCATGTGACTTACTGTTCTAAAAACCTATTCAACAAAGAAACACTGCATTGCTGTGGGATAGCGTTTAGTAGTCATGATAAGCGTAAACTCCATGTAGAAGGTGTTCATCGCCAACCTGAATGTGTCGACCAAACAAAAATGGCTAGTGATGTGGAAGTAAAGGAGCTCCTTGATGATAAGTGTTTGCCAACATTATTATTTGTCAACCAACCGGTAACTTCCTTTTACAAACCATCATATCACGAAACTGGTACCAGCGTCATTTTCCAAATAAGTGAATTTGGACTTCAATTATCGAGGGCTGGACTCGCTTTTACAGTGTTACATAAAGTTATACAGCATATAATAGATAACAAAATCTTAACAGACAACAACTATTGTACAGTATCTATCAGATGCATGGCTGCCGAATGCTACTATTTTCGATTCCCCTTGACCACTCGTTTTGAACTTGATTTACATGCCATAGGTTTTGGACCCATATTTGAATCTGGAAACCTGTTAATGATTATGAAGAGCCCGATTCAAATAGATATATTTGAATGAAATAGAATCCTACCATTTTTCTTTTAATGTTCTGAACAATTGAATATTCATCACTATTTGGTTTTCATGAGCAAATACCATAATTGATAATATACATTTGATGTAATGATAAATATTAATTAGTTGTTTACACAACAACAGTCAATAAATTAACACTTTTAAAAATTTACGGAAGCTATTATTACACTAAATTATGTAGACAATTATCTAGTATTTAAATCTTAAGGTTGCCATTTACATGTTTTAGTTTTTAGCCCGTCGCAAACGAAGTAATAATCGTCTCTATTAGGTTTCCGGCCATGTACACTTTCGTAAATATAGGTCATTTAGTATTAGTGGCAGTGCGTCATATACTGTTACACATTACAAAACACACCATTTTTAACAATTTAAAAATGTCAGAAACAGATATTGCACTAGGTTATGTAAACATATATCTCTTATTTAGAAAATATAAGTTACCGAGTGTACGTTTTAGTTTTTAGCCGGTCTCATACGATCTAATAATCGTCTCTATTTAGGCTCCAGACATGGATACTTTCGTAAATATCGGACGTCTGGTGTAATTGGCGGGGCGCCCTATTACAAAAAAGGCAATTTTTAACAATTAAAAATTGACGGAAATAGGTATCGCCATTAGATTATGTCAAATTTGATTTTATATTTAGTAAATATAGATTACACGATACATTATTTTGTTTTTACCCAGTCTCAAACGATTTAATAATCCCCTCTATTCAGCCTCCAGACATGGTACCTTTTGTAACTATTAATTGTCTGGTGTTCTATTATCTGTATTTGGAGGGTCGAATCCAAAGGTCATACATTCTTCTAATTTCTATTTCATGCGCATGGCAGTATCTATTTCATGCCTCAGGTGCAGACATTTAATATATCAGGCATCACTTTGCAATTCTGCGTGTCATACAGGCGTTATTTCATTCAAGTATATTTCTGAAATCATATATTTGTCACCTCTAGACGCTCCATTAAGAATTTTTGGGGCATCTTTGCTGTTTGGGGCGTGTTAACTACATTTAGAGCATTATTTCTATATTATTATAGGCCCGGTGGATCGGAAATTTAATGTAAATTTTTGGTGGTGCGTCGATTCTTTTTTTGATTTTTGGTTCCGAAATCGGTTATCGATATCAATGTTTTTAATTTCAGCTCCAACCGATTATTATTGGCCGAGTTATGGCTATTTTCGTATTTCATGCACCGGGCAACCACTATTTCATGCACCAGGCAACCACTATTTCATGCACCGTGCAAAATAAATCCAAAATTTTCGAAAGATTGTGTTTCAATTTTCAGCTCGATCGGTCCAATATTGGCCGAGTTATGGCTATTTTACGTGGATTTATTGCCGGCCGTTTGGGGTGGTTACTGTATTTTTCGTGCCGGGACCCGGGTATCGATGTTTTGTATTTGGTTCCGAAATGGTGTATCGATATCGATGTTTTTTGTTTCAGCTCCGACCGATTATTATTGACCGAGTTATGATGACTTGGTATTCTTCGTTTTTCGGCAAATTTTCGTTTTTCG
>PIVX01000661.1 GCA_003353785.1 Gammaproteobacteria bacterium
GGATTAAAAAATGGATTAAACGTTATCGGCATACTGGTCGCAACTAGATTATAGAAGTTGGGGTCATGCCTTTTCTTTTCTTTACAACTCAGTGCCTGACCGGTTTAGTAATTCGGCTGAGGCTTCCTCGATAACGTTTATTTCATTTTATTTATTAAAACATATTAATTATTTTGTTTGGATTTATTTTATTTGTTTGTATATATTATCAATATATCAAATTGATTTAATTTTTGGATGAATCATATTAATCATTTTGTTGTTGTTGTATATATTTTGGTTATATAATATTGTCTATATTATGTGTGTACGTATTATGGATATATCAAATTGATTTTTATTGCAGTGTTAAGTTTTTTTTTTCTGTTATATTTTTCTTTTTCTTTTTTGTTAAATTTTGTTAAATGCCAAAAACTTTAAGCTTTAGCGACTCTGAAATGTCACTGCATGTCAGCTCAAAATCAAATACAATCCAAATTAAATTAAAGTACGGTTTGTTTTTTTATGAATTTAATTTGCTCGTTGAGTTATTAAATGGTATTTATTTTATATTTTATATTTTCTACACATGAGACATTGTCGTCCGAATT
>PIVX01000662.1 GCA_003353785.1 Gammaproteobacteria bacterium
TTAGAATGAAAAATAACCCCAGGAAAGATATTTTTATCCAATTTTAGCAATATCATAGCCATAGGTGTAGTTGGTCGGCCGTCTTGAAAATATTTTGGCCCCCCACCGTTGGGGGGGGGATCGACAACTTTGGTGGTGGGATGGTCGTCAAAAAGTCTATGGGGCTCTATTTTTGGCCGAAAAATTGCCAAAACGCTCAAAATTGTCTAAAAACGCCTTATTTAAGCTTAAAATAGCTATAGAATGCATAATTAGAGCTATATAGGACTGATAACGTGTTAATTTTGTCGAAAAATAGCAATATTTTGGATATCTCCAAAATTTTTGGCTGCGCTCGAACCCCACCCCCCTCTGGGGGGGGGTGGTGGTGGAGAAGAGCAAGTTGGGGGAGGTGTTCCCCCCCCATCCCACCACCAACTACACCTATGTCATAAAGTTATGTCAGATATACTGAGAAATGGTCAATTAATCATCAAAAATATTATGGACTATATTAGTAAATCTAGCAACTAGATGCATATGCATAAATCGTAACATAGGTGTAGTTGGTGGTGGGATGGGGGGAGCACTTCCCCAAACTTGCTCTTCTC
>PIVX01000663.1 GCA_003353785.1 Gammaproteobacteria bacterium
TCGCAAAGTGAAGCGAGGTCAAGAATTTACCATTCAATTCAATCATGTAGCATCTTACCAAAACTTAGTGAAAATTCTATTTGTTTTATGGATTACTGTTGTAATTATTATGTATCCGTTATGTATCCGTTATGTCCCATCATATCACAATTATACTTTTTATAATTTATAGAATTAGTTTGCAAATCCAACACAAAGTCAGATTATTATTTGAATTATTCATTATAATGTTTTGCGGAATTAACATTGAGAAACTGAATCAAATCAATAATAAACAAATGAGGTTTTATAGTTTGAGAGATTAATATTCCCATAAATAGAATTGTATTTTGTGCAATTGTAAATATTTGATGAGAATGTGAATTTTTTAATGGAATATTTTATGTTTTTTGTTCCTTTAAGGAAATACTTGTACAGGATCATTTCTATAGGAAATATTCTTCATCACAAGTTTTGATACGAACCGCCTAAAAACTCTTGATGATGAACAAAGATATTTATATCGTAATAGTGAGCAGAGGTTGAGCGTGAGGCCATGTACGGACTGATTTTATCAGTCTAAATACACCGCTTTTGAATGTTATTCATT
>PIVX01000664.1 GCA_003353785.1 Gammaproteobacteria bacterium
TGTACAGTACGCCATAAGAGAAAACGAGCGTTCTGACTTACTGTGTACAGTACGCCATAAGAGAAAACGAGCGTTCTGATTTACTGTGTACAGTACGCCATCTACTTATAAATGCGAGACGAGTTTGTGTGTATCTGGCTATCTGGCTATCTGGCTATCTGGGTATCTCCGGAGATTCCTGAAAAAACGACTCGACGATCATCGAAGATCTATATACCGATCGATAGCTGATGGTCTGTAGATGTGCCTTTTGATGGTTTCGACTTTCAAAAAAATTTAAATAATTAAATAAATTAAAAAATTAATAATTTTAATAAGTCGATATTTTCAATAACAAATAATATATAACGGTATATACATAAAATGAAAGCTAACAACGTCGCGAATATTGTGCGAGCGAAATAAAAATTTAAAAGTTCATAATTAATGCTAATTATGCTAATTGAATATGCAAATTTCGATTTTTCGATTTCTTTATATCATATAGCGGTATATAGATCAAATGAAAGCTAACAACGTCGCGAATATTGTGCGAGCAAAATAAAAATTTAAAAGTTCATAATTAATGCTAATTATGCTAATTAAATAT
>PIVX01000665.1 GCA_003353785.1 Gammaproteobacteria bacterium
TAGGAACAGTTTTATTTTTGGGTTTCACAAAAAAAAAGTATGAAAAGTTTTATTTTTGGGTTTCACAAAAAAAAGGATGAATAGTTTTATTTTTGGGTTTCCCAAAAATAAAGTATGAATAGTTTTATTTTTGGGTTTCACAAAAAAAAAGTATGAAAAGTTTTATTTTTGGGTTTCACAAAAAAAAAGTATGAATAGTTTTATTTTTGGGTTTTATAAAAATAAAGGATGAATAGTTTTATTTTTGGGTTTCACAAAAAAAAGGAATGAAAAGTTTTATTTTTGGGTTTCACAAAAAAAAAGGATGAATAGTAAAGTATGAATAGTTTTATTTTTGGGTTTCACAAAAAAAAAGTATGAATAGTTTTATTTTTGGGTTTCACAAAAAAAAAGTAGGAAAAGTTTTATTTTTGGGTTTTATAAAAAAAAAAGATGAATAGTTTTATTTTTGGGTTTCACAAAAATAAAGTAGGAATAGTTTAATTTTTGGGTTTCACAAAAAAAAAGTAGGAAAAGTTTTATTTTTGGGTTTTATAAAAAAAAAGGATGAATAGTTTTATTTTTGGGTTTCACAAAAAAAAAGGATGA
>PIVX01000666.1 GCA_003353785.1 Gammaproteobacteria bacterium
CAGAGGGAGGGGGTTGAGTTAACGCTTGAGACGGTAGTCCCCAAACATGCCAATATGGTTTCTCCCAGATGGCCTCAGTGGGAGGTCCGGGCATATGAGGAGGTCGTCTAATCTCTCTCAATACTACGACTAATTGATGATCGGCGTTGACGCCATATGTCCACCCAGGTGGGGGAGGGTGACGGCGCCGATCTGTTCGAATCATGGACGGTCGGTCAGGGTTTGGAAAAGTATAGCCAACAGGTTTAATGGAGTATTCTCCAAAATTAATGAAGTTTTTCTCCCAACCTGTTGGCATTTGTCCATCATCAATATCGAAATTTAAATGTCGAACTTCAGTACGGTGTCGAGCAGCCCAATTGGATTGGATACCATGAATAAAACCAGAGGCAGTTCTAGTAATACCTCGATAGTCATATTCAGTTTCTTCAGCAGTAAGCGGTCTACAGTCTGGCTCCTGTTGTCTTAACACCCAGTCTTGGTATACGGGACTGATTGGACGAGTCTCCTCCGATACCACCGAATCTACCGATATTTCGGATGGTCTATCCGATGGATCAGTGATCGAATGGTCGGGAGTATAGTAAG
>PIVX01000667.1 GCA_003353785.1 Gammaproteobacteria bacterium
AAATATATAAATGAAGGAAGTGGATATCTTCCTTATATAAAGGATGAAATTGATAGAGCTGATGCTGTTAGCAAATTAGCTAAGAAATATCAAGCCGACACTGCTATCCAACAATATATTAAAGATGGTACTGGTGATCTAAATACTCTTAAAGATAATATTGATAAAGCTATAGCTGAAAAAGCTATAAGGGGAAAAGAGATTGATAAGCTAGCTGATAAATATAAGAATAACCCTGCTATCCAACAATATGTTAAAGATGGTAAAGGCGCTCTTAATGCAATAAAGGCAAAAGTTGATAGAGCCGAAGCTGTAAAAAATCTCGGTTATCCTTATGCATACCATTCTTTAAAAGAAGATTTCATTAATAAAGGTGATATATCTAAAATCAATGAGTTTGCAAAAAATGTTAGGCAAGCAGAAGTTGATGGGTTAGGTATTAAAGATAAAAATTACCCTGCCATCCAAAAATATATAAATGAAGGAAGTGGATATCTTCCTTATATAAAGGATGAAATTGATAGAGCTGATGCTGTTAGCAAATTAGCTAAGAAATATCAAGCCGACACTGCTATCCAACAATATAT
>PIVX01000048.1 GCA_003353785.1 Gammaproteobacteria bacterium
TTTTGCATTTCTGTATCTCCACCTTAAAATATTTTCCAACTCAATTTTTTCTATCATTAATAAATATAAAGCAATTGCAGTATATCATTTTTGGTTAAGGATTTAAAAGTAAATGTAGATGAAATAAAAGCAGATTATGGGGATAGTTTGATTTTAGGAAATGGTGCAAGTATAGCAATTGATTCAAAGTTTAATTATAGTTCCCTGTCTAATAATTTTTCACCTGAACTTGAGTCTATATTCAAAAGGTTTCTCCACGGAGATTACGGAAGAGCCGAACTTTTACGCCTGTTTAGGCACTATGATCAATAACCACTTCGTAGTGAGTATCTTTTCCCTTTGTGCAAACCGCTGTGATTTTTTTACGATTTAAAAGAATTACACAATCCTCGCTGAGCCCTTTTAGTTTCAAAGTTTTTCCGAGACAATTGTATTTATGTGCCAAAGACTTAATCGCCTTAAGAGCAGAGTGATCCCATACGCGACTCTCTGAAAAATCGACAACAATAATTTCAGGGTCTTCTTTATGGGTGAACAGTTCTTTAAAACTAGTGATGGAGCCAAAAAATAAAGGCCCCCAAAGTTTATATGTTTTTTGGTTATTGTCTTTATTATAAAGTGTTTTAGCGGACATATGCTTGGCGCTCTCCCATGCATAAGAAAGAGCGGAGAAAATAACCCCAACCACAACCGCAATAGCAAGGTCATATAGGACCGTAACTCCTGAAACGAGGACAATAACAAAGGCATCTACGCGGGGGATTTTGTTCATAATGCGCAAAGAAGACCAAGCAAAGGTTCCAATAACAACCATAAACATCACTCCCACAAGAGCAGCGATGGGAATAATTTCAATCAGAGGGGCGGCAACCACAATAAAGAAAATTAAAAACAAGGCAGCGGCAATCCCTGAAAGACGTTGTCTTGCACCTGAGTTAATATTAATCATACTTTGACCGATCATGGCGCATCCTCCCATGCCACCAAAAAATCCAGTGACAATATTGGCAGATCCTTGAGCCATACATTCACGGCTATTTTGCCCGTGAGTTTCTGTGATTTCATCCACAAGCGAAAGCGTTAAAAGGCTTTCAATAAGACCAATACCAGCCAAGGTTAACGCATAGGGAAGAATAATTTTAAAGGTCTCAAAGGTAAAGGGAATTTTAGGGATCGCAAATGTTGGCAATCCTCCAGAAATGCTTGCTATATCCCCAACGCTTTTGGTCTCAATACCAAAAAAATAAGTCAGGGCAAAAACTACCCCAATACCAGCTAAGGGAGATGGAATAGATTTTGTTAATTTAGGGATAAAATGAATAACAGCCATGGCTGTTGCCACCAAGCCAAGCATAATATAAAGCTGATTTCCACTAAGCCAGGTCATCTCATCGATAGGCGTGCTGGTTTTAAATTGTCCCAGTTGAGCTAGGAAAATAACAATGGCAAGACCGTTTACAAAACCCAGCATAACGGGGTGCGGGATGATACGAATAAATTTTCCAAGTCGCAGAGCACCAGCTAAGAATTGAATAATCCCCATCAAGACCACTGTTGCAAAAAGGTATTGGACGCCATGCTGTGTCACAAGGGAAACCATCACAACAGCCAAAGCCCCGGTTGCCCCTGAAATCATGCCAGGACGCCCGCCAAAAAGGGAGGTGATCAAACAAATGATAAAGGCAGCATAAAGACCAACAAGGGGCTGAACGCCAGCAACAAAAGCAAAGGCAACGGCTTCTGGCACAAGAGCAAGTGCAACCGTTAGACCTGATAAAATTTCTGTTCTATAATCTTTTAAAGTCATTTTTTTCATGTCTGTTTTGTAATCACAAGGATATCAAGGTAACACAATAGGGTACCGGATAAAATATTTTTGTCAGTAATTTCTTTTCTAAATTCCTTATTAGGATTTTTCTTATAATCTAGTAATAAATGAACAGCTGTAGGCTCATTAGAACAAAGGCCAACTACGTTGGCAACTGGGTGAATCTATAATCATCAGATTTTATTAATATAATTATATATTATTGATAATTAGTTGCAATAATCAGAAGTTGATTTTCAAATTAATTAATAATACATTTCTCAGATTTTTTATACTGCCCGTTATTTCAGCAATCATAACTCTTTTAGATATGTTTAAAGTGGATAAACTAAATTTTTGCTTATTTTATTATTAAATTTCTCAATAAATTTTTTTACATTTAGCTCAGATTGCTCGTAAGGTATATTTTCTATGCCATACCAGCAATAATTTTCGAATTCATTTTCATCGAATTCAATCTCTTTTTTATTTTCGTATAGTAAATAACATAAAGATACATCCGTATGGTTTGGATTTTCATTTATAGTTTTTGACACTGATAAAATTGGTCAAAAGTTATCAGTGAGGATTCTGCTTTATTTATCATGGGCTTGCAGTTGGCCATGGTAACACCTCAAAAAGTTGTAGCAAGTATATTTATTGAGCAGCAGCTATTATCTGTTCCATATATAGTTCACAAAACAGAATAACTAAAATATTCTTCTCATCAGAAAAATAGTCAACCAGTTTTTCTATATTATCTTCATCCTCAGTAATGCATTTGAAAATCAACAAAAAATATATATTCTTTTTTAATCCACATCTCTGCTTAAAAGCAAAATCCACCTTCATGTCAATTATTACATATCTGTACTCTATTTTTTTAATAAAAACACAGGGAGATTATAAACTATGATGAAAATATTAATGCTTTCTATTGCACAAAGCAAAAAATATTAGTTGACTCAATGAGGCAATACGATCGGAAATCCTAATTGACATCTAACATAGGATGTTACAAATATGGTTCGCATAAGAATATATGAAATTTTTATAAATACAGTTTGATTTGAACAGACTTTTTTCAACAGCCCCGACCGTTTTTTAGACAAACTAAATTTGCCTTAATCTCAGTATCTAGTAATACTATTTACAAAATTTCCATAATGTTCTGAATACTCCCCATTCTTGTTGTAAACAACAGAAAATCTGTTAGGGAAATCTCCATAGCCTTTTGAGCAATTTTTATATTTATGTTCAGTATTGCTTATCCTTTCTTTAAAATTAGTTTGAGACTCATTGGCTCTTTTAACTTGGTTTGCTAGATTGATCCTATAAGTTACTTTTCTTGAGTGAGCATACTCATTAGCTATTGAAGACAAACTATTAACCCAGCTTATTTTCTGGGATAGTATTGCAGATGAAATAGCTGTGACATTTTCTTTGTGATCTTTTGGTATAGGTCTAGCGACAAATTCCACATCAATATAACGATCTCCTTCATCAAAATCATACTCTATTCTTATTCTTGTATTGTGGATTCGCAACCATAATATTTCTGGTTCAAAGAATCTCTTGCCCTGTGTTTCTTCTTCGTATGGCAGAACTTCTTCTATGAACGCTTTTTGCTCTCCTTTCTTGTCAATAATTGTAATAGTGAACTTCGTACCAAATTCATTATGATTAGTTAGCATTACGTTAAGGATTTCTGCATTACCTATGTGTAAAATACATGCCAAGGTCATAAAAGTAGCAATGAGTTTCATATTAAATTCCCCATTTTTTTAAAATGGGTATTATATTGGATATGATGGAAAAAACAAAGGATCTAATGATTATATTAGCTCCATACAGCAATTGTATCAATCTGGAGATATTAAAATATCTGATTGGGATGAATTTAAATATATTAATGAAACTTTAGAAAAAAACGATCGAAGGAAAATTAAATTATAAAATTTAATAATCTATATTAATATTGAATAACTTGTTTCTATTGACTTACCAATGACATTTAATACTATTTAGCTTTACCTTTCCATGAGAGCATCCTAATTTATCAGTTATTTCTTTTATGGATTTAAATTTTTTTAGAGTCTTAGTTAATTTCATATTCTTTTTATTAATATCTAATAGTTCTTGATTCAGTTTTTTATGTTCTTTGCTTGGTCTGTGTATAGGCTCATCATCGTATAACTTTATTTTATTCACAATAATTTGCTTTTGAATTTCTAGATCTTTAATCTGTCCAGACAAATAACCCATTGCAGTAGCATCTTTTGATGGTTTTTCTACTAAATTTTTAGACTGCTGTTTTTCAATAATTTCCATACATTCACCACACATATCCCTGACATATTAATTATAACTAACAACAAGCTCTAAAATTAATTCTACCTAATGTCTTCATTGAAATTCAACAAATAGCTATTGACTATATTATTAACTAAGGAATTTCAAAATATAGAACAAGAGCTTAGCAACAAAAAAACAATTATAGTAATAAATAATTAAGGACTTATGCTCATCTATGAAGTGAAGGAAGTTAATCACTGATAAACAGTTAATTTTATGACAAAATTAACAGCTTAATCTCACAAAGAGTTCCATTGCATATAGAGACAAATTGTTACATTTGAGCACTAAGTATAGAAATTTTAAGAATTGCTACAAAAACATTTCTGTCTTTTTACTATTTTTGTCAATTTCACCACTTATTGCTTTAGACACTCACATTCGTTTCCGTGCTTGAACTTCCAATATTTTTTCTGATGATTACGGTTACAGTAATAAGTATTTTTATTAAAAAATTTACATTCGGAACACAATTTCAATTTGTGAGGTTGTTGGTCATAACAAGTACATTCCTTCTCAGCTTTTTTAGTTCCTTGTTTTACTTCATTAATCGTTTCATCGACAAATTGATTACCAAATTTTTGTCTCATTATATTAAGAATAAAATTTTTTGTACCCCCATTATGTGCAGCCAACTTATTTAAGACACCAATTGCTTTTCCAAATACCTGCATGGCATAAACATTGTTTATTCTTTTAGCCAAATCAATACTATTTTCTTTAGCAATTGGATTACTTTTAACATATTTGAATTTTACCTTAGCAATAGGGTAGCACTACAATTCTTTAGTATATTATGATGTGATATTAATATATTATTTATCATGTAAGATAATAGTTGCACGTATTATCAATTCAAATATCTCAGATAAATATTTACTGCCAATGTGTTAAAATAGATGTAAGACAATAGTTCTCTGTTAAATAAAATAGTCTGTTAACTGTCCAACTTTCTTTCTATACATATATACAATAAACATAATTCAGTATGCTCTCACAAATTTACCCAGGTGATCTTAGCTAGCTATATTTATAAGGAATGAGGCCAGATGGGTTAATGCCAGGGACTAACTATAAATTAATAAAATATGAAAAGAACTAAGAGCAAGGGATTGTCTGATTATTTTCTGATTGATATTAAAATAATATTAAAATTGATAATATGCTGCTGCTTGCCATCACAAGCTATTGTCCTAGCAAATTCAGAAGAGTATAAATACAGTCCAAGAATACAAACAGAAGGTAAAATAGGGAATAGAAGAAGCATAGTTCGTCCAGCTGCTTTAATTCCTCTATACCAACGTGCAGACTCCATCATTCATCTATCACTAATAGGAATGTCTGATACCAGAAATGCTCTCGAAGGTAATATAGGTATCGGGGTGAGACATTTGATTAAAAATAATATCTTTGGGTTATATGGTTTTTATGATATCCGACGCTCTGCAAAGAATAATATTATTCACCAAGCTACTATTGGTGCTGAATGGTTTAAGAAATTCTTTGAATTTAGGTTCAACGTATACCTTCCCAAGAAAAGAGAATTCCAAACCTCACAAGTGACCAATGTCTCTAACTACCGTAAATCAGGCTCAACCATAGATATTCAATTACTCTCTTCTAATGAAGTAGAGCAGGCATTACCAGGCTTTGATATTGATGTCGGCTCACAATTACCAATCCTTCCAGATTTAACCGTTAGAGCTGCATTCTATCGCTTTGCTAGTTCAGATAAACATATCCAAACCAGAAATGGAGTAAGAGGAGTAATTGCTTACCAACTCTTTGAGTTCTTGCAACTAGATGCTGAAGTAAGTTATGACAATCAACGAAAAACTGTGTTCTTTGGAGGTATCACTCTAGGATATAACTTCGATAAGAGTGCTAAAAAACATATAGGACTAACTAGACTTGAAAAGAAAATGAATATTATTCCCATTCGTGATATCGATGCCGTTGTCGGCGGAGGACAACAGCGACATACTGTCGATGAAATACAAATCGATGGGCTCGATGAGGATACAACCATTTTCGTTGTAAACCCCATTAACAATATATTAACTATGCTTGATATAGTTAATGGACAACTTATTATTCTGTTCTCTAAATATAATAATGAGAATAAACATATTTCTACTATAATCGAACAGTTCATTGTCAAAGACATTATTACTGATACTAAATTTCTTACCTATATGATTGATGAAAATGGCATTATTGATGTTAATCAAATTACTTATAGCGCTCATGGGTTGACGGTTAAACATGGTAGAAATTATACAGCCTCTGATAAGGATAGGAACCTCTTTGTTAGTGTTACTAATAGTATTTCTGCCTCTGCTACTAATATTAAATGGGGAAGCTTTGAAGATGAGCAATGGCAAGAAAAGTCCGGTTTGCAAAGACAATTAGCCTTAACTAAGAAAAATGCTCTTCAGAAACAACAACTCCTAACTCAACAGTTAAATGAACTACAATATGCCAGCCAGCACACTAAACAAGAATTACAAGATAAAATGCGTCAACAGCAACAACTCTCTATACAACGCCAAAATAACCTACAGAGCCAATTAGATAACCTTAATGAGACTTCTAATAGAGCACAGCAGGAATTGGGAGATAGAATAGTGCGTGAGCAACAATTGGCTAAAGAGCAACAAGAGCTATTGCAGCAACAATTACATACGCTCAATGAGAATGCTAATAGAATACAACATCAACTACAACAGGTAAGTGATGAGAGAGATTTAGCCATTGAACAACAACAAAATTTTGAACAAAGCTTAAAGATGCAACAAAAACAAAACCTACTACAACAACTACACCTTAAACAGCAATTACACAATATTAATCAATCTACTTTACAAAAACAACATGAGTTTGAACAAAGTTTGAAAGAGGCTAAAAATCTCTCTAATACACAACAATCTAACTTAAAACAACGTCTGCAGAATGAACGGGAAATAGCTCTTAAACAACAGGAAATTCTGCAACAGCAATTTAATTCTCTAACGAATTCTTCTTCTATTAAACAGAAACAATTAGAAAAACAAACATCACAAATGAAAAATGAATATAGCCTAGAGTATAGTAAATTCCAAACTGAAGTTGACCATCTGAACAGAAATCTTGAAGATGCTAAAATAAATCATTCTAGACAAATGCAAGGAGTATCACAGCAGATTCTCAAATTACAGAATAGAGAAATGAGTTATAAGCTAAAATTGAAGAAACAAACTCAAAAGTTTAAAGATGTAGAACAACTTCTCCAAAAACAGTTAAACTCTCTAACCAACTCTTTTTCTACTAAACAGGAACAATTAAAAAAAGAATTAATGGAGAGCAAGAAACAATATAAATCATTTATTGAAATAACAGAAAAAGATAAATCTTTTCATCTAGAACAGTATAAAAAAATGAAGTCGCAATTACTTAGATTAACAACAGTAATGTCTAAATATACTCACATAATTAAATTCGATGAAGTAATAAATTTTGAGTAAACTTGAAAGATTCGGCTCTCCCGTAATATCCGTGGAGAATTTTAAACACAAAAATAAGTAAAATTTGCCATTTCCTCAAATTGCCTGTAACTTGATGTTTTGTCTTTTTTGCGGAAAATATCGTCCATGAAAACCGTTAACATTGAGTTAAATTTATCAGAAATAAATATCGTTAAAACTGAAACAACTCCTTTTGATAGATTTTTGTTTATTGCTTTTCAAGCTGTTTAGATTGTATGTTGATGTATTCTTCAGCCTATTTTGATATTTCTTGAACTAATATTTGGACTCAATTTTGACAGAATATTATAATTTATTCTTTCATGCCAAGACGACTACTATGTTTGATATTTTTATCAAATATGAGGCAATCAGCCTCATGGTTTGTAAAATCCGTAACTTTATAAATAGCATAACTATCTTCTATTAAGACTGGCTTGTAATCAGCAAAAAACTTTGTTGCCTGTTGTTTTGTAACTACATAATCAATGCGGTAATGTTTACTTAAACAATATAATGCATCAGGTAATCTTTTATCATCTGGTGATGTAACATCTCGATAAATATATCGTATCTGCTTTCTTACCCAATATCTTCTTTCAGCAAATTCAGGAAATGCAGCTTCATTGAATGGGAATCTTGAAGGGTTAAAAACTGCTCTATAAAAATGGGTTCTAATATATTCATGATGTATAGGTGCATCAAAAAGAAAAAGTACATCTTCTTTAGAAGTGTTTTTTGTTATCCAATTTATTAATTTTTTAGCGTTTTTCTGTTTTGGCTGATGGCTTTTAAATGTCATATTAGATAAAATAACAGCCATTATTAAAATGGTAATCATATATATGATCTTAAGGTAATTTGTATTTGTAGATGTCTTAATTTTTGTGGGGTATGTAAGCATTGTTTTGTTTTTAGATATGAAAGCCCCAGCTACTAAAATAATTTGAGTAATCCAAATAATATACCTTAAGCAAGTAAACCTGTTAAGACCCAGTTGAGCGATTAGTTTTATTTGTAAAACCTCTGTTCCCATGTAATGTATCCATATAGAACATAGATAAGTTATTGTGCACATAACACATACAATAATGAGTCTAGTGTTCTTTAATAAAAGTGCAGGAATAATAGGAAGAAAAAACATAATAGTCCATGTTATTGTACTACCATTCATTAATTTAGATGATAGATAATGTACGGGATGCACCAGAATAATATAATAGTAAATATAATCTTTAGCACTCATTCCTGCATTAGGTAAAAGAAGGCGGTATGCTATTAAGGGTAAAACAATACCTATAAATAAATTACGTGATAAGTGTATCAGTGATTGTTTATCATGAAGTACAGGAAGATAAAAAATACAAGAAAAAACAAACATAAAAGGAGATATAGTAGGGTGAATGAGTGTACATAATAATAAGATAAGACAGGAGAAATATCTAAATTTACCGTTTGAAAAAGAAAAATACATATAAATTATTCCTAACGTATAAGACAATGTGCTTTGAGTGAGAATGCCTATGGTATTAATGGTTGCCCAACCAGATGGTTTAGCCATTTGCTGAAAGAAAACCAGATGCATAGATATAACAATAAATGCGTAGACAAAAGTCAAAACCAATAAATTGTTTTCTCTAGGATAGTAAGTTTCATAAATCTTGGATAATGTTAAAAACAATATCGGGCGCTCAATAAGAATTCGTAGTACCATAATAAAATACATAGCCTGTTCCCATCCCCAACCAAAAAAAGTTAGTATATAGACTAAGTATGCAAATATTATTTTGGGCGATACTATGGCAAAAGTTGTATAGAAATCATTATTAAATAAGTCGGGGTTAAGTAATTTCAAAATAAAAGGAATCTCTGCCACTGTTGTTCCTTGATAGATATCATGTGGAATTCCAAAACTAAAATACCATATTGCAGAAAATGTGCTCGCTAGCAAAAAAATTATTTTTAATATTTTATTGTAATTAAAATTTTGCACTTGATAATATAGCCTGTTCTAAAATGTTTATGTTTCCGATAGTTACCAGTTGTACACTTCTAACAGTATAACTATACATCATTGTAACAGATTTTGGTTCTCTTGATATTTAGGAATTTGAAAACACATATTGACGTTTTCTAGCAACCAGTTGAACAATAATATGTAAAAGGGATTAAGTAAAATGCAGATTTTTAATTTTTGCTATGGCTTTACGCCAATAAACCAGGTATTAATACTTCCATCTATTTCATCGTGAATATCAATAGCATGTCCTTTAAACCCAGATTTATTC
>PIVX01000668.1 GCA_003353785.1 Gammaproteobacteria bacterium
CACTCTAAGTAACTGACTGGCTATCTGCTACAACTGCCCTGGTCACTCTATGTCACTCTAAGTAACTGACTGGCTATCTACTACAACTGCCTTGGTCACTCTATGTCACTCTAAGTAACTGACTGGCTATCTACTACAACTGCCCTGGTCACTCTATGTCACTCTAAGTAACTGACTGGCTATCTACTACAAGTGCCCTGGTCACTCTATGTCACTCTAAGTAACTGACTGGCTATCTGCTACAACTGCCCTGGTCACTCTGTCACTCTAAGTAACTGACTGGCTATCTACTACAAGTGCCCTGGTCACTCTAAGTAACTGACTGGCTATCTACTACAAGTGCCCTTGTCGCTCTATGTCACTCTAAGTAACTGATTTGCTATCTACTACAACTGCCCTGGTCACTTATGTCACTCTAAGTAACTGACTGGCTATCTGCTACAAGTGCCCTGGTCACACTCTATGTCACTCTAAGTAACTGACTGGCTATCTGCTACAACTGCCCTGGTCACTCTATGTCACTCTAAGTAACTGACTGGCTATCTACTACAACTGCCTTGGTCACTCTATGTCACTCTAAGTAAC
>PIVX01000669.1 GCA_003353785.1 Gammaproteobacteria bacterium
AGATTTAGCTGTTGAAATAAATGAAAAAGCTCTAGTAAATTTCCAAAACCAATCTTTAGCTTCCTATGAAAGAGATAGATGTGCTGGAATTGTTAAATATACTCAAAGAAATATCGAAGCAATATTAGATACTAGCGATGAAATGCAAATTACAAGGATGCTTGATGCACGTAAAAGAGCACAATTAGTTGATCCTGAATTTGTGCCTGGTAAAAACGTTGACTTAGGAGTACACATTGCCCCACATAAAGCCTCGTCAAAAGCCATGGGAATGTTTCAATTATTTGCTAAAAAAATATTTTTAGTTAAAACAGGTCTTAGTTCTACAGTTCATCCTAAATACGCTAGAGATGGTTCAGATGGAGCACTTCAACTTAGTCCAAAAGAAAGAGCAAAATATAGAGTATCTATTATAGATGGTAAATTTTATACTAGGAGATCATTAAAAAATGATTTCTTTAATGATTCGCTTTATGATCAAGATCATAAAATAAAATCTAGATTCACTCCTTTCACTACTATTGGTATGAGCGCAAAATCCCGAATGAATAATGCAGCTTTTACGTTAAATCAGCATGGCGAATT
>PIVX01000670.1 GCA_003353785.1 Gammaproteobacteria bacterium
AATTCGCCATGCTGATTTAACGTAAAAGCTGCATTATTCATTCGGGATTTTGCGCTCATACCAATAGTAGTGAAAGGAGTGAATCTAGATTTTATTTTATGATCTTGATCATAAAGCGAGTCATTAAAGAAATCATTTTTTAATGATCTCCTAGTATAAAATTTACCATCTATAATAGATACTCTATATTTTGATCTTTCTTTTGGGCTAAGTTGAAGTGCTCCATCTGAACCATCTCTGGTGTATCCAAGAGTAACTGTAGAACTACGACCTGTTTCAACTAAAAGTGCTTTTTTAGCAAATAATCGAAACATTCCCATGGCTTTTGACGAGGCTTTATGTGGGGTAATGTGTACTCCTAAGTCAACGTTTTTACCAGGTACAAATTCAGGATCAACTAATTGTGCTCTTTTACGTGCATCAAGCATCTTTGTAATTTGCATTTCATCGCTAATATCTAATATTTCTTCGATATTTCTTTGAGTATATTTAACAATTCCAGCACATCTATCTCTTTCATAGGAAGCTAAAGATTGGTTTTGGAAATTTACTAGAGCTTTTTCATTTATTTCAACAGCTAAATCT
>PIVX01000671.1 GCA_003353785.1 Gammaproteobacteria bacterium
CTCTGCTTACTTAGACTTTAGGTAACCTGAATTACTGCAAGTTAGATGCTTTGGCTACTCAGGTTGAAGATCAGTTGGATTACTGCAATTTGTCTCCTCTGCTTAGACTTTAGGTAACATGAATTACTGCAAGTTAGATGCTTTGGCTACTCAGGTTGAAGATCAGTTGGATTACTGCAATTTGTCTCCTCTGCTTACTTAGACTTTAGGTAATCTGAATTACTGCAGGTTAGATGGTTTGGCTACTCAGGTTGAAGATCAGTTGGATTACTGCAATTTGTCTCCTCTGCTTACTTAGACTTTAGGTAACCTGAATTACTGCAAGTTGGATGCTTTGACTATCCAGGTTGAAGATCAGTTGGATTACTGCAATTTGTCTCATCTGCTTACCTAGACTTTAGGTAACCTGAATTACTGCAAGTTGGATGCTTTGGCTACTCAGGTTGAAGATCAATTGGATTACTGCAATTTGTCTCCTCTGCTTACTTAGACTTTAGGTAATCTGAATTACTGCAAGTTAGATGCTTTGGCTACTCAGGTTGAAGATCAGTTGAATTACTGCAATTTGTCTCCTCTGCTTACTTA
>PIVX01000672.1 GCA_003353785.1 Gammaproteobacteria bacterium
TCCATTGAAAAATTTTGGCCTCACGCTGGAGAAAAGCCGCCTATCAAATGGGATCATTGGATTGACACTTTGCACGGTTTTTTGACCCTCACCAACTGCAATCAGCCACTTAATTCCAAATTGACAGATGCTCAAAAGAACGAATTTTTGCTGCTATTTTTGGGAACTGAGGGGTTCAAAACTTTTCGCAATCATCCAATCTCAAGTCAGAAAGCTACAACAACATTTGCCAATTTTTGTGCAGCAGCCAAGACAGTTTTTGGCCGACCTACAAACACTATTCAGGCACATTATGATTTTATTACTAGAAAACAACAAAATGGTGAGTCAATTCAAGACTATTTGTTGAGTTTAAGATCATTGATGGCTGACTGTGATTTCAACAATCATGCTGGCATCCCAATAGAAGATTTCCATCTTGCTATTCAATTGGTATCTGGTTGTTCTGACAAGGAAATTCGCCACAAACTACTTTCACAAGAGGCAATCGATTTGACTGCTTTTACCAGACTGGCAGAAGCTATTGAAACATCTGCGAAAATCTCAGCTCATATCGTTGGAGATGATGGTGTACATGTTGCAGC
>PIVX01000673.1 GCA_003353785.1 Gammaproteobacteria bacterium
GAGTCATTGCAGTTTAAATGAGAGATGAGAACGGGCCGATTTTTCGCGGCCCGGCCCGGCCCGGCCCACGACGTTCAAATTTTTAAAGCCCGGCCCTGCCCGTCAAATTTTTTATCGAAAATTTCGATTTCGGTACTATTTCGATCTTGTATCTTATGTTTTGGCTTAAATTGGTGATATTATTAATGATATAGGCGATTCTGATGAGTTGGAAGCATAAAAACACTGATTTTGGTGAAATTTAGTGCTTACAGAAAAATTATTTTTATGGACGGGCCGGGCCGGCCCGTAGGAAAAAGGTCAACGGGCGGCCCGGCCGCGATTTAAGGATCCGTCACATTGTATAGACCCCCCGACAAAACACCGCGTTCGCCGCCCTTTTTAGCGATCGCCTCTGCTGGAAATATTTTTTTTTGTCCGCGACTAAAATAAATTTTTTTCCTTGATTTCTTTATGTTGAGGTTGGCGCGCGAAGCGCGCGCTTAGTAAGCGCGAAGCGCGTTTATACTAAAACCCCCATATAGTTCTGAAGTGTTTTTTCCAAAAAAATTCGTTTCCTCCCATCTTTTATTTTAACTTTTA
>PIVX01000674.1 GCA_003353785.1 Gammaproteobacteria bacterium
GGATCTGGATCAGGAGTTAAGAATGAGATGAATATTGGAGAATGTCTCAAATATTTATTGGCTAATATGTTTTGCAAATATTGCTCCAATAACTTAATAGCGTCTACTTTCAATAAAATGTTGATTCAAATGATTTGTAAATATTTTTATTCGTTTCTCAGGGAATGGCGGTAATATGATGCGATTCTTAGTTGTTGATGATTCTGTGACTATTTGTTGCATCATTTCATTCAATACATAAAAAAATTCATATCTCAACCATAAATTCCATCGTAATTTCTTATTTGATACATATACTTGATATAAAACTACATCATTTGCCATCTATAAATGTATGTCAATGTAAATGTAAATGAATAGTAATATATAGAATTAATAGTTAACATAACATGATATGATGGTATTGACACTTGAACTATGTCGTGACCGGAATGTAATGATTGTGTTATTTTTTCATGTTTTGTACGGGTTTCAGGTAAAAGATCTAGATCTGCCATGTTTAGCGAAATTAAAAGATTTATTTAAACTGCATCTTTTAAACTAAGCTAAGTCCAACCAGCTATATCCAACCAGCTATATCGC
>PIVX01000675.1 GCA_003353785.1 Gammaproteobacteria bacterium
GGTAATAATGGAAAATCATCTGTTGGAAATTAAAATGCTCAAAAGTTGATGGTTTGTTACGATGATATATACACTGCAGAGATGCATATATATAAGGTGGAAAAAAAAAAGTGAAAGAAAAAAAAAACAAGTCATAAGACAAGTATTTAAAATCTGTTTGATGTCTTGTGACTTCTTTTCTTTATTTCATTCATATTCTAAGTGTATCTAATATGTATTTATGCTCTGTATACACACATTTTTATGTATAATCTTATCTATACATCGTCACAAACCATCAACTTTTGAGAATATTAAAGTGTCACACGTGACACTTTTCTCCATGGCTGTAAAAATCGCAATCATTGAGCTTTTTCAAAAATTTCTTTTGCAAAAAACATATATGGTTTGCGAAAGTTGTTTAGCATGGTTTACATTTTTCAGAGATGATCATAAAATCTGACAAAATGAAAAAAAAATGATGGTAATAATGGAAAATCATCTGTTGGAAATTAAAATGCTCAAAAGTTGATGGTTTGTTACGATGATATATACACTGCAGAGATGCATATATATAAGGTGGAAAAAAAAAAGTGAAAGAA
>PIVX01000676.1 GCA_003353785.1 Gammaproteobacteria bacterium
TTTACAACACGCGGGGTTCCCAGGCCGTCTCCGATCCAAGTACTAACCGCGCCCAACGTTGCTTAACTTGCCAGATCGGACGGGATGGCGTGTTTTCAACGTGGTATGGTCGTAAACAATGATTTCATTACAAACTTTGCATTTTCTTCCGACGCATTAGTCAAGTTACTGCAAGTTGACTTCTCCAGCCACTTGTTTGGTTACTGCAAGTTGGCTGCTTTTTGACTGATCGGTTGCTTTACTGCAAGCAAATTTTAAAAGCATGCAAAGTGTCGAAGAGAATGATGACTCAAGTAGCGCAAAGTGGGAGTTTCTTTGGTGTGCGAGATTGTTTTTGAAGCTAGCGACTCAACTACTTGCCAAATTTTGGGTTTCTCTATTCTTTTGTCATCCATCGGCCTAAAGGACCGATAAAAATGATTGAAAAAAGCTGCAAAATTATGAAAAATTGCAAAAAAATGTTTACAACACGCGGGGTTCCCAGGCCGTCTCCGATCCAAGTACTAACCGCGCCCAACGTTGCTTAACTTGCCAGATCGGACGGGATGGCGTGTTTTCAACGTGGTATGGTCGTAAACAA
>PIVX01000677.1 GCA_003353785.1 Gammaproteobacteria bacterium
AAATTTCAGCTCAATCCGACCATTATTAAGGGTTTTATAATGATCTAATTAGTGACATTATGCTAATTAGGTCACTTCCGGTCGGTTTTGAAAAAAACTAACAACAGATTCGGAAAATTACACTACGAAAACCTAGGGGTAGGAAAAGTTTCAGCCAAATCGCCGCCGACAATTTTTTGTTTAAAGGCAAAACGCTGGAACCAGAAAGAAGAGACGCTAAACTTCTTTGCGATCCCATATCTCGGGAACGAATCGTCCGATCGGGCTAATTTTTTCTGTGGATAGTTAGGTGTCAGATGTGAGTGTGTGTGCCAAATTTCAACCGGATTGGATAACTCGTTCCTGAGTTACGGGATATGCGATCCCTAATTACTGCGCACACACGGTTTAGAACCATATTGATGGCTCTGCTCTACAGCGCCGGCCCACATATGTGGGCTCGCGCTTCCGCGCTCGCCACGATAATCCTATATAAGCCTATCTGAAAGAGCAATTCATTTACTATATGTTACATAAAAAAATCTTACAAATTGAACACATAATAATGAAAAAAATGTGCGCCGAAAAAAAATCAATTTTT
>PIVX01000678.1 GCA_003353785.1 Gammaproteobacteria bacterium
AATCTCAGAAAAATTTAAACCATGCTAAACAACTTTCGCAAACAATATGTGCTTTTTGCAAAAGAAATTTTTGAAAAAGCTCAATGTTTGCGAATTTTACAGCCATGGAGAAAAGTCTCATCCATGAGACTTTTAAAAGTGCAAAAGTCGATGGTTGGCCACGATGTATACATAAGATTATATATAAAATGTGTATATACAGAGCATAAAGACATATTAGATACACTTAGATTATGAATGAAATAAAGAAAAGAAGTCACAAGACATCAAACAGATTTTAAATACTTGTCTTATGACTTGTTTTTTTTTTCTTTCACTTTTTTTTTCCACCTTATTTATATGCATCTCTCCAGTGTATATATCATCGCGGCCAACCATCAACTTTTGCACTTTTAAATTTCCAACAGATGATTTTCCATTATTACCATATTTTTTTTTTCATTTTATGATATTTTGTAACAATCTCAGAAAAATTTAAACCATGCTAAACAACTTTCGCAAACAATATGTGCTTTTTGCAAAAGAAATTTTTGAAAAAGCTCAATGTTTGCGAATTTTACAGCCATGGAGAAAAGTCTC
>PIVX01000679.1 GCA_003353785.1 Gammaproteobacteria bacterium
ATTTGAAATTGCAAAAGCTTTGTCTGTGAAGGTTTGTATGTGTTTGTTTCCATTTACTATAATATTTTTATGATTTACTAATTCGTTTTTGTCTGGTTCTTTTTTCCTGAACACATAGTGTTTTTCGCAGGCTTTTATTTTGCAGTTGATTTTTTTTAAGGAGAAAATTACTGGCCTGTGATCATAAAAAATTGGATGTGTGTCGATTGACATTTTATCAATATTGTTAATATCGTTAGTTAGGACTAGATCAATTATAGAGCCACCAGTTGTCTCATTTTTTTTCCTTTTAATGCAAGTGTTAATTCCTTTTATGAAGTAATTATTGGCAATGGTCATATTATTATTATTGATGTAATTAAGCATGTATTTTTTGTGTTGATTAATGTTTTTGTCACCTGTTATGTTTCCTAATCTTGAATTAAAATCACCGATTGCATAAATTTCTGAGCATGATTTTTTGTAAATTTTAGTCCATTTACTGAGTGCATCAAAAAATGATTCGGATCTTTTTATATTATCTTTTTTATAACCTCGAGTGTAACTGATTGATATGAATATTGGTTTATTATTATTATT
>PIVX01000680.1 GCA_003353785.1 Gammaproteobacteria bacterium
ATAAACAGGTTTTAACTCGAAAAGGAACAGTTATTACTTCAAGTTTAGACTTGATTGAGCTCAGAACTGGGTAAAGAATAGATAAAAGATTTATTATATTAATATTGAACTATTATTAAGGTACCGGGCGGAATAGATAAATAAATAAATATATTATATACAAAAGAATGGAGGTTATATTACTTGAGCAGACGCTTCGTTAAAAACAGAAGCGACCACTCTCTAAAGACAAATCTACCTATTACAACCCAGCCGCCAAAAGGGTCCAACTGGGAGGTCCTTGCCGCGACAACTACACACGCATTTGATGCCAAATACGCGGAGTAATCGATGGTTTTAGATTTACGCCGCGACAAGAAATTGGAACGTTGCCAAAGCGGCAATTCAAAACGGGAAATAACGCTGACTTTGTCTACCGATAAATCGGTGTAGAGCCAGCGATATAGTCTAATATTTGGCAACCATTATGAAGAGGGTTAGTAGCATATTATACTATATCTACAAATATGTACAAGCTTTTTACCTATTTTGGGGTATAATACTCCCGAAACAGAAGCCACTAGGCCCACAAAGCGTAC
>PIVX01000113.1 GCA_003353785.1 Gammaproteobacteria bacterium
CTGGTCAAAAATGAACTGCATATCTAAACTTTGTATATGTTGATCGCAAAGTGAAGCGATGTCGAGAATTTACCATTCAAACATGTAGCATCTTACTAAAACTTAGTGAAAATGTTATGATGGTAAATCAAATCATTTGCGGTACTAATACTCATTCAATAACTTTGCGGTTTATTTGTATTTCCCTTTCCTGTATGATGAATTTTGATAAAAATTGCGAATCACAGATTAATGGTCTGTGGCACAGCAAATGTATGTTTTCAAGTTATATAAAGTTGAAAATATAGACATAAATGAAGCATAATGACATTACTTTTGTTGAATTTGCATTGTCAGTCCTATTGCCAGTCAATGTGAGTCATTGCAAGTTTTGATGAATTTACAAAATTATCCGCAGCAAATACAATATTATAAGACACGCAGAATCGAGTAGCTAAATCAAACCAAAAACATAGAGATAACTTAGTGCTATTCACTGGAGGAAAATATCAACTATTGAACGTAAATGGTATGATGAATTATTCAGTCAGCAACGACACTGTATTCGATTTGTTTTGTTCATAAGCAGGGTAACAATAATGTAATTTCTATTTCCATTTCCTGTATGATGGATAGAATTGCAAATATATTATTTATTGAAGCTTACACTTGTATTTAGAGCTTTTACTACACATCTCCCTCCTATACATTACATTGGATGCTTGTATTATTGTCCTTGGAACATGGTTTTACATCAGGAATGCATTGAGACTCTATATATCGGATATATGCTGTTCTTTATTTTAACTCATGGATGTTACCACTGGTTCCCATACTATGCTTCCTGACTAATTTGGGCTTTATCCATCTTTGTTTAGGTTATTGTCATATCTTAGGTTGTTGCCTGAATTCTGGGTGCCTTGCTGTGAGGTGAGGTCTTTTTTCTTTCCTGGTTGACCAATTTGGTTTGTCCGCAAGGACAGGAAAGGAAACTGTGCGTATCACAGTATAGTGCTTGCGATCCTGAGTCAGCATACTAAGCGGAATATTCAGACAGGATACTTAATGATTCAACGCTTGAGGACTCGATTTGAAAGTTTATCAATATGCGAAAATTATTGCATTTGAGCGAGTGCGTAGTGTTTGGAAAGATGTGTTTGAAGCGGATGGGGATGACAATTTTAATGAACTTTTGTATGGGAAAAATGTTGAAGAGTTATTGGATGATGGAGTTGAATTGAATCATGTGTTGATTGTGTTCAGTCCATATAATGAATTGTTGTACGGTGGAGAAGTTTTATAATAGATTTTTAGTCTTGATGTTTTTGCAAAAACCTACTGTTTCAACGCATCACATCCAGACAGTCGAAAAAGTTTTAAAAACCTCCATAATACTTTTCTGATAATCATCAAATTCATCATAGTAGCTGAAATATTAAATTATTGCCAAAACCGATTATGGGATATAAATAGAAATAATTATAAACTCCGCGCATTAATTACACAACAAACAATCCACTCAGTCCCACATTTTTAATTCAAAGGCAGTTAAGAATAATAAACAAATAATTAGCAATGAAAAAAGCCATGACATTAATTATTTTATTATTGATTGGTGTTGCTACGTCGTTCGACTTCGAGAGATTTAGAGAGAGAGAGAACACATTGGAAAAAGTCAAGCATACAGTAAGCCATCCGCGTGAAATGCGTGAGGATGAAGAGGCAGATCTCGCAGCATTCTTAATCTTTATCTTTAACAACGTCATTGCACAAAGAATAAAAGAGGATAAAGAGGCAGCGTCATATGGCAAATTCCAAGCAGCATTCCTTAACGATTTCTCCAAATTATCACCAACTAAGTGACTTGAACGAATATTGTTGTTTAAATAGTATTAAATACATTAATTATTATAAAATTGCAAAGCATCTTGCAATGCAAAGTTGGTTTTATGATGCCATTTTTTAATATGCCCTAGTTAGCTTAAGGTGATGTTGGTCGAAACTGTCGTCCGAGTTAGCCGAGTTTTTTTGGGGAAATATTTTGGGCTAACTAGGGCATAAAGTTGCGTGTAAAAAAGTGCACCTTTGCCTTACGATAACTCGGGCGAGTCGCTCGACCAAACTACCTTACGATAACTCGGGCATAGGTTGCGTGTAAAAAATGCACCTTTCTCTTAGGGTAAAAAACCGGGCATAATTTTGCGTGTAAAAAATGCACATTCCTCTTAGGTAAAGTATGATCAAATTTATGCACTAATTTCTGTACCATGGTGTAATACAAAAAATTGTTAAAGTAAAAATTTACAAAAATTTAGTTCAAAATTTTTTGTTGAATCATTTTTTGTCGTATCGAATAATATCCCTCCGTACACCTGAATGCATAAATATCTTAATAATA
>PIVX01000681.1 GCA_003353785.1 Gammaproteobacteria bacterium
TGGGCAACTCGAAGTTTGTAAAATACAATGAGTTACAAAACTAGGTAGTTGCCCAATGTAGTTTCCTTTAGTACGAATACGTCTTATTCATAAAAAACTCAAATCGAGCTATTCCATTGAATATAGTTCCTGATTGTAAGGCACTAGTATCAGTATTAGCTTTCCAGCGCTTATCAGAAAAAGAAGAATACTTAACGTTAGAGATCATATCAAAGTTTTCCTTTATTTCTACGGTAGTATTTTCTTCGCTTACTTTGCCAGCTTTATTATCTACATCTAATCTTAATGTCCCAAATTTTTCAGATGGATAAGAAAAATTATTAAGCTTCATTTCATAAGTCTCAGTATGTACACTCTTCGGTGATGTTTTTGCTTTATATTCAAACTCTACACGAATCTTTTTTTCTTGCCCTGGTTTAATAGAACTACTAAAACATCTTTTTACAGCACCTTTGATTGACCCGAAAATAGGCAAAGTTTCGATTTTTAACTTAACTGTTATATGTGAATTATTTTTAACTGTTAAAAATCTTTCGTCTTTTTGAGCTACTGTTGTACCATGCAAAATTAACAAAG
>PIVX01000682.1 GCA_003353785.1 Gammaproteobacteria bacterium
ACAATGTTGCTTTTAATTGGGATGAAAAATGTGATTTTGCATTCAGAACATTAAGAGTCAGACTCATGACTTCTCCTGTTTTAATGTACCCCGATTTCACAAAAGCATTTTACGTTGAAACTGATGCTTCAAAAGAAGCTGTCGCAGCGGTATTATGCCAAAAAGATGCAAATGACAAATTACACCCTGTTAGCTATGCAAGTCGTACCACTCAAAATTTCGAGAAAAACTACTCGGCTACTGAACTTCAGTGTCTCGCCTTAGTGTTTGCTATAAAAAAATTTCGTGTATATTTGTTCATGCAACCAGTTACAGTAGTCACTGACCATTATGTTCTGACTCACTTAAATAAGGCCAAAAATTTACCCCCACGACTTTGTCGATGGGCTATACAACTACAAGAAATCAGTCCATCTATTGTTTACCGCAAGGGTAAAGTCAATCGAAATGCTGATGTCTTAAGTCATATTAATCAAAAAGAAATGGGTTTAGATAGTTGGACCGAAGAAGATGAATTTCTTTTTCGAGGATATTCCAACACTGACATTTCTAACCCCATACCATATGAAACTGAAG
>PIVX01000683.1 GCA_003353785.1 Gammaproteobacteria bacterium
TTTGTTCATTTTGTATCAAGGACCACTGCTGGCTGTACAATCTTATTGTGAGTGTATGTGGCGGATTGTGTAGGATACTTGAATACTGACAATCCGACTGACCCCTTTTCTTGCTTTGTCTGTTCGTATTATAGGACCACTGCTGGCTGTACGAATCTGTCTAAGGACCTACCGATAAGAGGCTAACAGTCTGATACTGTTCAATTTCCAATTCATTCCCATTTTGACTATTGAGACATGTCTGCTCATAGTTCAGTCACCGGTTCAGTCGAGTCGACTGTAGTAACTGACGAGACGCAACGAAGGGAACAGGCTCTCGGAGTAGTTAATCCTGAACAAAGAGGCGTTAATCCTCCATTAACAGCAGGAGTCGATCAAATCCCTCCCCACGAGCCCCACGGAAGCACAAGAGTTAATGGTGTGGAGCCGACTATCGCTCCCTCAGATATCGGTCGAGTGTCACCATCTGGTAGGCGATACCCTTTATTGGTAGAGTTGCCCCCGATGGGTGCCCCCGGTATGGGCGTGCAACCACCAGGCCCCTCTGGTTTAAATGCCACTGTCCCGCCAGGACCC
>PIVX01000684.1 GCA_003353785.1 Gammaproteobacteria bacterium
AACCCGTCACCCACTTGTGCCAAGTCGTAAATGACAGTACCGTAAGAGACATATTGATAGTCGAAGAACGTACTCGCAACATCTATTTTCAATGGGCTGCTAGTCCACCGCCTCAACCCAGAGAAACAAGTTTAACTGTTACTCCTGGTCTTCCAGAGATTCCAGCAATTGCTGCAGGATCCGGAAGTGAGATGCCGGTAGCTCAAGCTAACCCTGTGCTTCCTCCAATCAGTCTCGAGTTTTCCAGTTCTGAAAGTTTGCCAACCCCTGTTGTTTCTGAGAGAATCCAGAGCACAGGAGATGCACTGGATGAATGGGACGCCGGACCTGGATCAGACAGAGAATTCCAACAATGGATGTCTGTATGGGAAGCCAATAGAAATAAACTTCGTTATGACGGATACCGACTCTCCGAGCTACCGCCGGATAGAGAACCTCAGTATCTGAATCATAATATACAACGAGAGGCAGATGGACTCTATGACTTGGAATTCCGCTATTGCCTTCCTCCCCATATTCAACAAGAGGGAGAGTTTCCAATTGAAACATGGGAAGCATGTTTACAGATGTTGTCTA
>PIVX01000049.1 GCA_003353785.1 Gammaproteobacteria bacterium
CTTTTAGATTATCTCCATAATGTGCAAACATGAGATGTGCACTATCATCTTCGAATACATTCACATCTGAAATAGAAAAAATCCCAACAGATGAAAGAGCTATGTTCTTTGCTAAAATATCCAAGCAACCTTCGGGTATCTCATCATTTCCGCTAAAATCGAAATTTTCTAACCTTCGGAATTTTTTTTTAATACTGAGTCGCTATAAGTATCCTCTATTTTTAAATTTCTGGGGAGGGCAGCTCTGTTTTTTTGGTCACGATAAAATTATTTTTATACACCTCATATTATAAATTGATATGGGGTGTTACTTAACACAATTTACCACACACATGCATAATTTTAACTTACATCCATATTAACTATCGAATTCTGTTAGAAACGCAATTATACGATTTGTAATATAATTTGACACCTCAAACGTAACAATCCGTCCCTATATGCAACGGAATCCAACTTTGTAGAGGCTCCTTCACACAAACTTAAAGTAATCAAACGAGAAAAAAGAGGAGAGCCAATTAGTTTTGAGAAGGAAATTAAATGTTTACATAACAGATTTTTTTTGTTAATTTTTATGTAAGATTAGTTGCTATTAATCTTATCCACGATACTGGAGCCGTCAACCCCGGTATCGTGTCTACTAATTAAGCAATTTCAAAAACCATTTAGGTCGATATTCTAGTAATTGATTAATATAACACCTTAAAATGTATTATTCATACTTGTTGAACTAATATTTGTACTGAGTTTTGACGAAACCACATTTCTTTGAAGTACCATCATTATTTTTTTATAGCTTGAGTTACTGATGATGAATTATCGCTAGAGTTAAAGCTAGATTTATAAGAAGTATTGCTATTAGAAACTTTTGCCAATTTTTGTTTCATAGGATTATGTATTTCTTTTATCCCAACCCTTATTACTATATCCTCTGGTTTAGTACCCCATCTACACGCTAATGGTAATAAATTTATTTTATAAATATAAATGGGATTATTGGATGCTTACAAATGAGCAGTGAACTACCAACACGCAATAGCGTGAAAATCTTACTTATCAATGGTGAAAATAAATTACTTTTGATGTGTGCAAAGACTACCTCTAAAGATGGAGCATATCATGGTAGATTCTGGTTTCCAATTGGGGGCAAGATAGAGCCAGGTGAAAAATTGATGGATGCTGCTATTCGAGAACTAAAAGAAGAAACAGGTCTTGAACAACAAGACGTTATTTTTGGCCCTGATGTATGGCTTGGTGAATTTGAAATGGTATTATCTGGTCAAATGACCATAGTAAAACAGCAATTTGTTGTTGCCCATACAGAAAAATCTGAAGTTACCCTGCAACATTTGACAGATGAAGAACAAGAAATTGTCGAAAAAACAGCATGGTTTAGCCTAGAGGATATAAAGCAGTCAGAAGAAGTGGTTTATCCAGTTGTGTTGCCAGAATATATTCCTGATATTCTAAGTAAAAATTATCCGCCAACCCCCATTTGGATTGATTTAGCAAAAAAGCCAATTAGAGATAATGAATGCCTTTAAGGAGCGGTACAATGCTTGCTGATACGAGTTTGCGTGATCACGAATATATTTTATGGAAGTGCTATAATTACAGTTTGCCATTGATGCTCAGAAAGACAACGTATTATAGGAGATGATAATTCCTTACGGATAAACTTACTCTTTTGCCTAATTAATACAACAGGGTTTGCTAAAGCTTATGATACTAATTCTGTATATAAAACTTTATCAAAACAATTTCCATTGGCAGATATAATAATACCTCCCAGCAATAACGCTATCTATAATAAAAATAATCATTTTTATCGGAATCGTAATTTACTTGAGAGAGAATATTATGGATGTATGGAGTGGCAAAAACGTAGAGGATATGGCAAGAGAAATAATTCAGAGCTTGCCATTCAAAGAT
This sequence comes from Gammaproteobacteria bacterium, assembly GCA_003353785.1. Lineage (GTDB taxonomy): Bacteria > Pseudomonadota > Gammaproteobacteria > PIVX01 > PIVX01 > PIVX01. The sequence goes on from PIVX01000049.1 coordinate 1,933, forward strand.
ACAAAAAAATTTTAGGTAAAAAATTACATTCTATCGATTTTGATAACCAAAAAACATAATTTTAAACTTACTACTCCTTTTTTTGTTTACAACAAGTATAGTTCCTTCAATATCTATCAATGTTTTCCCTGGTTTGGTTATTTTACGAGGAGTTCATTTGTGAGTATATTCTTCCAATTTATTTGATATCTTTATTGGGCTTGTCATAATAAAGGTGATACTATATTTTTTAGTGTTATTCACAAGTTCGAATGTAGGGGCAGCATTTACATTCGTAACTAATAGAAACAATAATGTAAAATAGATAAATATAATTGTTTAATATTTATGGTTCTGTCAAAACTCAGTACAAATATTAGTTCAACAAGTATAAATACTATATTTTAGAGTGATAATTTACTCAAACATTAGGATCTTCTATAGAATTGTCCCCATATTTATTATTTACAATGAAAATTTTTTATGGTATTTTCCCCTGGTGTGAGGCCTACTAAATGGAAGATAATATCTCTAAATTTGAGTGGATATTATTCAGCTCATAATTTTCATATACATGAAAAATGATTAAACTAAACAATATAAAATTTACCCTATCTATAATTAGTTTAGTTATGACTTCTTGTCTTATGTACTTTTCAACCAATTTACATGGAGATGCTTTTTTTCCAGAGTTAATTGTTAACGATTTATTCTATGGTCAAGGAAAATGGCAAGACTGGGTTTTTCCTCCTGCACCAGCATATTTTGATATTTTTTTATATTTAATTAGTTCCATAATATTTCAAGATATGATATGGAGAATGTTTTTTACATCTATTATTGAAATATGTATGGTTGCAACGTGTACTATATGGCTTGCGAAACAGATTTATAGCGATGTTAGCAAGCATGGTATCTGCCTAATACTTCTAGCTCTTGCCTTAGTAAATATAATGTCAGCGCATGTAATAGGATTTGTATTGTATTCCTATAAGGCCAATTTCCATTTTTCTTCATTTCTATTTTCATTGCTTGGGTTAAACATGATTATAAAATTTTGTAGTAAACCTAATTTTTTAATGGCACTTGGAATAATCTTTATAGGAGTTATAGCAGAAATATCATCTCAATTGTTTATAGTACAATTTATACTTCCTGTCTCTGTATTTGCATGTTTTGGTATTTGCATTTTTCGTATGAATTGGAAATATACGATAAAATTACTATATGTACTAACAATTATGGGAAGTATTCACGTATTTTATAATATTGTATTTAAGATAATAACTTATAATGATGCGTTGTCTTCCCGTCAATTTTTGACTATAAAGTCAATAAAAAAATCCATAAAAATTTTTTTAGCAACTACCAGAGAAATTTTCTCTTTTAATGAGCCTGTTTTTTTGATTGCAGGTTTATTCATTTTATTTTTATTTAGTTATATTTTATACAAATTGTATTTTATTCTAAATCCTACTCAAACTATAACAGAAAACAAAGTTATTATGAGCGTAAATTTTCCGCTAAAATTGAATGAATTCAAGATACCGACAATTATATTTTTCATGATAATGCTTTCCATAATAAATATATCAGGTGTTGTAATATCAGGAGGTTTCCATAATGCAATATGTTATACATATTTTTCTTTCCCTATAGCGTTAATTATAATCATCAGCATTATCTTACTTGATAAGACTTACTTAAACTATTATAAAATTCAAAATATATGTTTCTTCTTTATATATGCAATAATTACCATACTTACAGTTAATATAGTTATATCAAAACCAAAAGACATATTTAAACAACATCATTTCAATACAACTATAAAGTCAACTAATAACTGTATAGATGATTTATCAAACAACGAATTTGTTCCACAAGGCGGCCTATCATCTTATCATCTCTCTAAAGGAATAAATTATTTCTCTAATGAAAAATATAGTATTCTGGCTATAGCTGATGATCTTTCCCCTTTATTTTGGTTTTCTAGTCTAAGAGAGGTATATGAGTTAGCACCACTAAATCACCCTGATTATTTATATAATTTCATAATATTTCGTCGTATAAATGGTCTGTCAGAAAGTAAATTATCAAAAATTCTTCCTAAACCTTTTAAGATAGTCAATTGCAGCAACAAACGTGCAAAAATTTGGCTATATAATGATAAAAAACTGGATTCCTTTGTAAAAGCATCTAAAAAACTTTTCCTATTAAGAAGGAATGAACTAATACTAAATAACTTAGTAGAATTTCCAGCATCATTATTTTTGGGGGAAGTTGGACAAAGTTATGGAGAATCTGGAAGAATTGCCGTGCAAAATAAAGACAAGCCAGGGTTTCTGATAAATAATGGAATATTAGGATATATAGAAGGACAAACTCCCTATAATATCACCATAAAATATACTACAAGAGGCAACATTGGAACAAAAATTGGTAAAATATTAATAGGGCAATTTAGTCAACCAGGAATAAATACCTTACTCTATGAACAAGATATTATTATTAATGATCAGCACCAAATTTCAGCTAATATTAAATCATCTCATGCACTTGGACATTGTAGATTTGAAGTTAAAGTATGGTTTGATGGCTCAGGTGAATTATCAGTTAAATCAATAGGTATAAAGAAGATCTAAAGATTCTGGAAAGACGCTATGGACTAACAAGCAATGGGTCAACAGACACGATTTATATAAATCTTTGAGGTTGCTAATGAAATATCTATTAGGAAAGGCAAGAAAGAATATTGGAGCATCTAAGAGTTTCGATTTTTCTGTTAAAAATTTAGAAGATTCTCCGGTTAAAATTAAATATGATATTACTGGGGATTTGATAGGAATATATAGAAACACAGAGAAAACTTTTAAAGATTCAATAATATTTGGGGTTAAAGGGTTCCCGTTTTTTAATGGGAATGATATCTATGCTATAAAATACGTTGAAATTGAGAATATAGATTTAGAAAAGCCAATAGAAAAAAAGCATGCAGAAGATAGTATAGAATTATATTATAAAAATATAATGATTATAGCTAAAGATAAGAATACAATAAAAATGCCTATTAGAAATGGCGAAGGTCAGTTTAGAGATATTTATGGAGTATATAGCTTTTTAAATAGAGCAATGTGGTATTGGGAAGGCGATAACTCTAAAGTAGATAATTAAATTTTTTACAGTTAAGAAATATAAAATGAAAAATTTTTTAATTATAATTAATCCTTATAAAGTTAAAGGAACATGGGTGTTTGATGATGAGAGAGTTGATTTAGTACAGGAGCCATTCGTTTTTGGGATGCCAGTGATGATAGACGAATTGGTAGTTAATATTTCTAATGCGGAAGATGAGTTCAGATTGATTTTTTCAAAAAATAAATTTCCTAGGTACCAAAAAAAAATGTCTTGGGTTAGAGAAGAATGTGACGGAAACTGGTATACATCAGATGATAATAAAGAAGGGTGGGTATGTCTTGCTCTTTTAAAATATTTTGAACTTCCGCCTAAAAAAAATTATGTCAGAGCTGAGCAGATATAAGTATGTTTACAATAATTCTTCAAGATAAAGAAAATAAAGAAATTAAGCGGGTTTTTTCTAAAAATAATGAAAAATTTTTACTAAGAGTTAATTCAGAAAAATTTACTTTATTGTCGGAGTTATCAGGCTCTAGTTATGATGTATTTGGTTCTAATCATATGCAGCAGCTAATAAAAGAATTAATGGACATTAAAATAAGTCTTTCTAATGAAAAAGAAATAGAACATGTAGATAAAATTATTGTTTTGGTAACGGAATGTAAAAAATATGGCTATAAACTTTGTTTTACTCCTTTCGGTAGATTTTAAAACTATTTTTTAATTCTTGAAGAGCAATAGATTAGGAACATACTCATTAGATTTAAAAACTAAAATTAAAGGATAACATATATGGGATTTTCAATTAATTTTATAGATTACAAATCGCCAGATAAATTTCTTACCAGAGGACAAATCTCAATTGGAGATTTTGCTGAAGAGTTTGAATGTGCAATACATTATTGGAATAAAGAAAAATATATTAACCAATGGCTAGAAGGATGTAATAAAATATGTGAGGAGTCTAAATCCGCTCTTATGACATCAATACATGAGCCTAAGAAGGCTAATTTTATGGTGTGGTGGGTTATGCACAGAGAAAAAAATATCATATATATTCAGAATCATTTACTTATGATGGAAGGGCTGCTTTCGCCTTTTGTAGAAGAAAATATATACGAGCATATCAGAGACAGAGAGACAATAGATGAAGATGGCAATGAAATATCTGAATGGCAAACTACTGTTTCTGAAGTGCAGGAATGGCTGCAATATCAGAAGTTAAAAAACTCATCTGAAGATACTTAATTCTTTCTTGCTATCTGAAACAGATTTTAAAAAATTTCGGCAGAGGCAGAGCTATCTCGCATTAGCATCAAGACCAAGAAATTTAAAAATCACGTAAAAAGAAGTAATGGAACTTCTTGGTCAAAAGAAGAAAAAACAAACTACACCTTCGCAATAACCAGCGTTGGTTTTAATGGTTATTATGATTTTCGACTTAATAGAATAGCATATCCTTATGTTGGTTTAGGGGTTAATTGTGGGATTGCGTCATTTAGAAGTCCGACTCAATATCCAGAAATGCTAGATTGCATAGCAACAAAAGCCATAATTGGCACAAGTTTCAAATGGAACACTTCATTTGTTTCTACAATGGAATTTAGAGCATTAGTTTCTAACGAAATCACTTATCGCTATCCTAAATATGATTTAAGATTCTACTCATAGATAATTGTAAAAAACATTATAATACTTTGATATAATAAAGGCTCTATGTACTATCTCATTAATATAATGAAAATTCTCTAATATGAGCATAAAAATTTCACTAAGGATAAGAATAATATCAACTGTGATATTATTAAGCTCGACAATAAATGTATTTGGTGATAGAACAATCCATATATCAGAATTACTTCCAGGAGATATTATCTTTTGGGCTAAGATTAACTCTAATGATAGGGCTGGCCATATAGCTGTTATAACAGATACAAATAATTTATATGCCAAAGATATTAAAATAACTCACGCTACTGATAATCCTAAATATAATTCATTTGTTAAGACTCATATCTTGCCATCAAGCAAATTATTACCAGGTGGAAAAGAGTATAAAGTCATAAGACTAAAAAGTCCCAAATTAGCTAAATCTTTTACTAAATTATTAAATAGTTGGGTAGGAAAAATTTCTTTTGATAAAAATATGGAGTTGTTAATGAACAAATGGGATGATTCCCTAATTAAATATTCTACCGAGACCAAAATTAAAATTCATAATTTAATATACAAACATATACCTAATAAGTTGACTTTTTCTACTCCCCAAAAAGGAATGTGTTCAGAGATAATAATTAAGGCATTACAGGAATCATTTCACGAATTATATAATGTTATACCTCATGGCTTGCACCTAGATCCAGGATTGTGTCCTCCTTCGACTATGATGTTATCTTTAATTAAAGATAATGAAAATTTTGATTTGTTAGGAACTTTATTTATAGAGGACTACAAAAAAATAGAGCAGAAGAATGCAACAGCACAATAATTGATTTATTAAGATATAGAAATAGTCACCTCTGAATAGCATCTATGTTAAAAGTCAACAACAAACAAGTGTTTCCTGATAATTATCTTTTCAAACAGTTCTTCTCTTCATAACACTGTTAATCATGGATAATAGTTTATGCATAACAGCAGTAATAGCAACTTTACCTGGCTTCTTCATCTTTTGTAATCTTTAATAAAAAACACTAAATCAATAAATAGAAATATAGAATTAGAAATGTAAATTTGACAAACAGTATAAATTTAGCTAAGTTTAGTCTAAATTAAATTAGAGAGGCAATTGTGAATACTGTAAAGGATACTACAAACAATATAACTAAAATTAAAACTCAAATTACCAAAAACATTGCAGCAGGGCAGAAGAAGGTAAAATCAGCTGTAGGTAAAAACAATAAAGAACTTAAAAATGCCAAGGAAAACCTGAAGAAAGATAATAAAAACTTAAAGTTAGCAAATGCTGCTTCAAAGAAAAAGCTAGCATCAACCATTAAGATGCTTAGTAAGGACATTGTAGCTTTAGAAAAATCACTAGGGTTATTAAAAGCAAAACAGCAATATCTAAAAGATTTAGCTGCATTAGCTAGAAAAGCTATCAAAGCAGCACCCGGCAAAAAGACAGCAGCTAAAAAGAAAGTAATAGCCAAGAAACCAACCAAGAAAAAAATTGTCGCAAGAAAAGAGATAACAACTGAAACAATTGTAAAAGCAGCTTAATAATAAGGAAAAAATGAACCAAAATAAAATATATGTAAGTAGTTTATCGTATGATACTAAAGAGAATGATCTTAAAAACCATTTTAATGAATTTGGTAGTATCAATGATGTAAAATTAATTCTTGACCGTGATACAGGTCGTTCTAGAGGTTTTGCTTTTATTGAATTTGATTCTCAGTCTTCAGTAGAAAAAGCACTAAAGAGTGATGGAGTTGAATTTATGGGCAGAAGTATTCAGGTCACTATCGCTCGTGACAAAAGAAGATAATGTATGACTGTAGTAATTCATTGCTTGTTTCTCAGTCAATATCAGCCAAATTAATGCCCTCAAAATCCTTTTGGCTTTGTTAGATGCTTCCACCCCATCTTTTTCATTAACTTTATTTTTGAGCTACGCGACAATGCTGCTTCAAGGCGTAAAATTGCAATCCGGTAAAAAATATCACTGGATATTTTCTTTCAGCAAAGCAGTAACAATATCGTTTATGCTCATATTACTTCGCCCTTCAATATCATCATTATCAAAAATAAAATGCCCCTTATCATGGAAAGATGCTCTATACCATAAAAACTTTGTTCCTCTATCATTAAATGCTGTACATATTTCATAAGTTAAGGTTTGATGTTTGCTGCCTGAGATTAAAAAATCTGGAAACCCACCTGCTTTTTTAGCATCATTGTAGACATTATAAATAGTTTTGCCACACATATGCATGTGTATGCTCAATGTAAAATTATAATGCTCCTTTTCTTGATAAAGTGTTTTAAAATCACTGCTTTCAAGGTAAAAACTTTGACCGCTGCGCCCATTAACACAATAAGTTATTCTAATTCTAGAATTTGTACAATTCCTAACAATAACCTCTTTCACTGCATAGACATATTGACATATCGCTGCGCAAATAATTAAAACAGTAATCTTCTTCATTTTAAAAATACTTAAATAAAATTACCCATGTTATTTTACTATTTTATTTTTATGCTGCCAACTGGTATTGTTGCATAGCCCAAAAATAACACACTTCCCACGGTCAATAAAATGATGGTTTTCTTTAAGAGTCTATCTGATAAAAATGTTTCAAAACGCGCAAAAGGATGTCATCGAAATTACCGCAAATGAGGAGTGTTACGTTTGTCTTGAGCGTGAGGGACTTAAAGGATGGGAGCGAATTCACGACATTGAATTGAATTATTTTTTTTGGATAAGGTTATGTAATGTTTTGGCTAATGTAAATGATGTTGAGTTTACTAATGAAGCACAACCTGAAATATCAGTTGTATTGCCTGGTGGTTATAGAATAGAACTGGAACTTGGCAGTGGCTCTAGCAAAGAAGTTGCCGTTGCTATTAGAGTTAGACGCAATGTTGATAGAAGTTTCGCTGATTTTAAGCTGCCAGAGGATATTGCAGCAAAGTTAATTAAAATGATTAACCAAGGCTGTAATTTAATAATTTCTGGTGGTACAAGCTCTGGTAAAACAACTCTA
>PIVX01000114.1 GCA_003353785.1 Gammaproteobacteria bacterium
ATACTTTTGTTAGCCTCATTGTGTGAAACAGCTTTTCTATTCGCCTCTAGAAGACCAATAAGTAATGTTACCTTATCTGATGATTTCAAATTTTTATCATTTGCAATAATCTTTGCATGACTCTCAACAAGCTTCATAGTCTTTTTTCTGCTTTTATTTATTGCAAATTTACTAGCCTCAGCTTCTGTTTCATATTTAGTATGCTCACCGGCTACTGCATTCATAACACTCTTGAAGAGTATTGCATTATGTTTATCCGGCTCCTTTTTATACTCTTGTTGTTGCTGCTCATCTTTTGATAAAACATTTACAGGCTCAAGTGTCACTTCTATATTTGCATTAGTTACATTATGTTTTTGTTGAGATTCTTTTAATTCTTGTGCTACTTGTAATTTATAATTTTTCACCTTTTCTTCTAAGATCTCAACATCAGTAATGCGTTGTTCTACTTCCATCTTAACCTGAGACATATTAAGATTAGAAACGTTAGTTCTTGATTGTTTAAAAGATTGTATACCTGAATCTAATATATTATCCATCGTTTTTGCATATTGAATGATGTCAAGTAATGCTTTATTACTACCTAGAGCCTTATTTTGTTTATTATCTGGTATAGCATTTTTTGCTTGCTCTCTTAATTCTGCCAATGTTTGCATTGACTTATTAAGTGTTCTAATTTTACAGTCACCTATATTTAGACTAAGTTCACGCAAATCTTTTTCTAGCCTATCAATGCTTGGATAAAGTTTTGTCACTCCACTTTCTGTTATCTGATTCAAATCTGCATTTGGCAGAATACTACGCAATGTGTTTCCATTTGTATTTGCTGATTTCTTAATTCTTTCTAATTCCAAACGGTATTCCTCTGGAATCTGCCAATCTCCAGGTCCAACCATCTTCTGGTTTTCCGTATCTTCAAAAACATTATAGCGGGACATGTCCATCACACGCAATTTTATAGTCCGTATTATTCGTCGGCGTTGAACTAATTCTTTTTTTGCTGTTTCGTTCAGTTCTTGTTGTTTAAGAACTGCTTTCTGCTCCATATCGTAAGTAATATCATCCGTTTCCACATTATAAGTGTCATCCATTGCCATATTTATATCTTTTTGTATCTGTTGCATTGTACTATTAACATGTGAAGTTTTTTTGAAAATGAAATCAGGTAAATCAATCATTTTTTGTGATATTGTTACAACCTTTAGTTTCTTAGTTAATCGTTGCAGATATTCTTGATTCTTTTGTAATGCCTTATACAAGTGATCCATTGCCTGAAAATATGTTTCGTCATCTTTTAGACCTAATTGAGTTATCTGTTCTTGGAGAATAATAATTTGGTTTTGTGCTATGTCAATTGCTGCATCTTTAACTGCTCTACGTAGATTATTCATGTCGCCATCTGAAATATCTCCCCCACCCAGAGCATCTCGTAATTTTTGTAGTTTCACCTGGAAGGCTTCCACGTTGGATGGCTCTAATGTCTTATTCCTAGATAAGCCACCTGACATCTGGCGTTCAAATTCTTCAGCAGCCTTTATTGATTTATTAATTCTTTCTATCTGGTTTTCTGTTGGCATAATATTAAATTTTAGAATTAGATTACTTACAATATAGTAAAAATATGACAATTATCAGTGTTTTTTTCTTTATGTGAACAAAATATGTTATTGACTAAGTAAATTTAAGCATGACAAAAATATGCTGTTATTTATGTTTAATTCACAGTGCCCAAAGGAAGAAAAAAATCCAGGTTGTTTGTATGATATACTCACTGTTGATGCAGAAGAATTTGCTGAGGATTTAGAAACTGCTTCTAAAAGTGATTTAGCCGATGGTGCTTTAGCCAGTGCAGCTAACGCAATAATCAGAACTGATGACAATGAGTTTTCTACCTATGTATTTAGAGCCATTAAAGATGATCGTAAGCAGCATAGTAAAAAAACCAGGTTAATGGTTTTTGATGAGCTACCTGCCCTTGGTTATTTAGGTTTTGTTTCTCAAGCACTAGTGTTAGGTGCTGGGTATGGCATGAAAATATTAGGTGTCTTTCAAACAATCGAGAAACTTCAAACCACCTACCCTAATGATTGGAGAACATTCTTACAAAGATCACTTGCTATTTTTATCAATGCTGATGCTGCTGAATATGTTTCAACGCGTATCCATAAAACTACTATTAATGTTGGCTCTGAGTCATCTGGTCAATCTCAACAATCAAGACAAGGGCAAATTCAGCAAGATACCTCACAGCAAAGTGGTACTACTCAATCATCCACTGAAAGAAGCTTGCTTACTACTAGTGAAATATCTAGTTTTGGCAAGAAAATTATTATTGCTTTTATTAATGATGAGTGCCCGCCTATTCTTTG
>PIVX01000685.1 GCA_003353785.1 Gammaproteobacteria bacterium
CAGCAAGCAATGTTTGGACTGTTTGGACGTCGCCTCTCAAGCCACACTTGTATGCCGAATCGCCTTGCCGTTTGTACACTCAGTAGAATCTCGTCTGTATCGGACTTGGTCATCACGAATGTAATCGGTTGATCCGGCTCATCATCAATGCTCATGGAAGTCGATATTCTTCGGACAATATTTGTTTGACCTGATAATGCATTCTGAACTCGTTCTTCTCCGTTTTCCGTCGCCTTTCGTGCTTGAAGTAGCTCACGTCCGATTTTCTCCGGTAACACATCGAAATCCGTTCCTGTATCCACAATAACACGCATGTTCGACACATCCTGTCCTGCTATTCTTAGCTTTCCTCCAATTTCATTTGTCTTTGCTCTACTGCTGTTTGTCGTCCTTCCAGAATATGAACTGTCGCTATCCGCCCATCGTAATCTTCGGCTTGTTCTCATATCTGTAGCTCCTGATCCGGTTGAATTCCAATTCCAATTTGTTCCTCCCACTGCTGGTTGACGTGTGCCGTTAGCCAATTCACGCCCGCGTTGCACGGCGTAGCACTTATCTGACTCGTGACTACAAT
>PIVX01000686.1 GCA_003353785.1 Gammaproteobacteria bacterium
ACATGTTTTCTATAAGTTTTTGATATGCTTCTATAGGTTTTTCTTTTGCTTCTATGACTGAGTTACAGATTTGTGTACAGATATTTAACTATAAGTGAATTCTTATGGTAGAGTATTTTTCGTGCCAGGACCCAAAATTACTGTATTTTCATTATCGTAAATGAAGTGGCGATACTCGATTACCCCATAAATTATTTTTTAATACCTTAGCTATAAAAAGGTTTAGTTTTCGTGCCAGGACCCAAGATTACTGTATTTTCATTATCATAAATGAAATGGCGATACTCGATTACCCCATAAATGACTTTTTAATACCTTAGCTATAAAAGGTTTAGTTTTCGTGCCAGGTATCCTATCCGCCGCCTATCCTTCAACACAGGGACAAAACACCCTCGTTTTTTCGAATTTTTAAATGGCCAGAAAAGTGTATCGTTTTTAGTTTGAGCAAGATTATGTACGAATATGTAAAATATAGATCGACCTAAACATTATTAGCTTTTTACCCGATCCCGATCGACCTCATACGGCCAACCCTCGACCTCTGAACACGGAACATCTAATTTGCATATTAACC
>PIVX01000687.1 GCA_003353785.1 Gammaproteobacteria bacterium
CCACAGCAAAGTACTAGCTCGTATCGAGGTGGAAGAGGTAGAGGAGCAAGGACATATGCAGCAAGGCCGGTGACATATCCAACAATGACGCAAGAAGTCGATAAAACTAGTTTACTGCCCCCTCAGAGCTTTTTTTCCGAGAAAATACAACAACCATATCCAGTAATGGCAGCATTATCTACAAGTAGACCACAAACACAGCAAAAATCAGCAAGAATGGTACAAAAACGAACGGTATTGGTGAAACGGGCTGATATTTGGTATTTATGTACTTACTAATAGTCTTATTTACTTTTAGTCTATTTTGTGAGAATTGTAAAATATGGATGTGTTTTTCTAACTGTGTAAACTTTTGTAATGTTTATTGTAGACTATTGTGTACATATATTGTTCAGGCAATGAGAGTTGACAAAGTCCCTTTTAGAAATTTTAGAATTTTGTAGCACTATGAGAGATTGTAAAATTTAAACTTATTCTATCTGTTATTAATAAACAAAATAAGTCGAGTAATGACTCATTAGAATCAACAGGTTGCGTCCAATAGTGTAGTAGTATTTATAAATTATGTAATTC
>PIVX01000688.1 GCA_003353785.1 Gammaproteobacteria bacterium
GCGGCAATAATGGGCGTCCGATGTACTCTCAAAAAGCATCCACTAACCATAACCATCAATTTATGGTTGCTGCAGTTTCTACAAACTTAAAGATTATCGACACGCGCGAATTGACCAACAAAATGAAGAAGGCACAGTGCTATACAATCACCAATATTTCATGGAATTTGTTGGTGGAATATTGGTTGCGTCAAAATATGAGACACGCGCTACAATTCAGGGCCAGTTCGCTCACTGTTAGCCCATAACAATATGGTAAACACTGTGAAATATAGCGAGTCTCACTGCGAGTTGGTAATCAGTGGCAGCGACGGTCAGAGTATGAAATTATGTAATTTGCGCTCTCCGACCTGTTCTCCGCATTATTTATTGTATTCGCACTTATTCGCAAACGCTGTGGATATTCGGACAAACTGCCAATGCTATTTTTTGGTTTGTCCTCTGGCGGGGAAATGCAGTCAGTCAAGTTGACAGATAATTTGGTTGCGGATTTCGTGCGGCATCAATTTCGGGAGAAGAGCTTTGAAAAACGGTTAGATGCAAATGTGAATGAAGAAGATTTGAAAGAGAAG
>PIVX01000689.1 GCA_003353785.1 Gammaproteobacteria bacterium
ATACTATTTATATAGTATTTATACAATATTTACATACTATTTATATAGTATTTATATACTATTTTAATATCGATTTTCCTTCTTCTGTGGTTCGCGGCAAATTTGTGATTTCATATATCATCGATATATTTGTCTTGAAAACCCCCGATATTTAGAGAATTTAAACATTGAAGTTACATACTATTTATACATACTATCTATTTACATACTATTTATATTCTATTTATATACTATTTATATTCTATTTGTATACTACTATTTATATGGCATTTATATACTATTTATATTGTATTTATATTGTATTTATATACTATTTATATACTATTTAATGTATAAGGCCACCAATTATTTTTTTAATATCTTCATGTGTGATAATAAAGCGGCTCCGTACAACTAGCAAACGTTATGTGTAGTCACAAATGGAATGTGTAGGTCATACCACGCGCCACTTTTAGAATCACAAAATTGGTCGTCATTGATGCCACTTACGCTTTAAACCGTCTTTCACAGCAATCTGAGCAGGGGTTACATATTACCAATTGTAATGCATAAAGTTATTGTAAAAAAATTAT
>PIVX01000690.1 GCA_003353785.1 Gammaproteobacteria bacterium
AAAATTTCAATTTAGTAAGTTAGTTAGTTAATATGATTTGCCGTTTTTGAATTTAGTTAGTACTTAGTAAACATCGAGTTATTTAGTTATGAGTTTAGTTACCAAAATTTGAAATTCCCCCTAATTTTACATGAAAAATGATGAAAATTTGTAAAAAATTGTACGAAAACCGAACAGATGAACAAAATGGTCGAGATTAGAAGGAAATATGACACATTTTATCAAATTTCCTATGTAATTGATGCTTATATTTGTCAAATAATCGTTAAAATACGGCATATTACTAAGTTATAACTAAACTGGTAGTACAAATCTACCATTTTTGTAACTAAACTCATAACTAAGTAACTCGTTTTTTACTAGTAAAATTACAGCAAAAGTGAGTTTAGTTAAAGTTAAATTTAGTTACGTCCACGCGTTTGAGTTTAGTTAGTAGTTAGTAACTAACTAACTAACTAGCGTTTTTACTTAGTTATTACTTAACTAAACTCGGAAGGCACAACACTGGTGCATAGTACATAGTACACCGTACACTGCTGTTGTTAGTATCATGTTGAACAAACTACTGTTG
>PIVX01000691.1 GCA_003353785.1 Gammaproteobacteria bacterium
TATTTTTATTTGATATTATTTGTGTGTCAATAGTGATAGCATTTATACTTGGTGGATATTTTCCGGGGTGTTTTCTATCATCAAACTGTTTCATCTCAATATCATCTTCACTATCAATTACATTTGTTATCCCAATAACTACTGGATGAATTAAAGGAATCTCTTGATATCTCAGCTGCAGAAATTATGAATTATATCATCTAATTTTATCTAATGTCTGTCATAACTGATTCAAAATTGAGTTAAATATAGTTTTAATTGTTACTTTTTGAAACATAAACAAATCTCGACTTAAATTTATCTTTTCTTTTGCCCAGTAAACCGATCTGCACTAAATCGTTCACATGGCAGCAGTAAGTCAAAAGAATGCAAAGATGACCGTATTAGAAAAAGAGTGTCAAAATAGTTATCAGACATTGTTTACTTCAGATTATTTCAAACAAACACTGAAACAATTTGCGTTAGAACAATACACATTTACATTATTGGATGAAACTCATAAAGATGAGCTGATAAATTTATTATCAATTCAATTCTCCAATGAAAGCAATACAATAACGCATACAACAT
>PIVX01000692.1 GCA_003353785.1 Gammaproteobacteria bacterium
CTTCGCTTGTGGCTGAAGCTGGATGGAATAAACACAGATTTGCACAAGTAGAGTCATTCCTACAACTACAAATCCCATCTTTTCTGCAGGTCCCTAAACCGCAGATATATTATATGACCGCTCTCCAAATGATGTCATATTGGTCGTAGAGTTGGCATTAAGATCCAATGTCTTTAAGGATTGCTTGTCTTTATCCTTGACGGATTACCTATCTCTTTCCAATCCTATTGCCCTACCCGAGTTTAATCACCGGAGATTAGGCCAATATCTGGAAATGACACCAGTTCAAGGATTTTCCCAATGAACGAATATTAATGACCCTAGCCCATGCTGAGGCATATTGCTAAAAAGTTCTAGAACAGAACTGACCCGAATTGTTTATAACTCCCAGATTTCCCAGGTCCAAGATATCTGGAGATATATCGGTAGAGAACAAACAAATTTGATCGGGGTCTTATGTTCGGAATTGCAATCTATGCATCAACATCGAGCTAATCTTGCATTGCGAGATTACCGTGACCAAATCGACCGAGGTCATTTACCTCGAGCAATACCTTTGGACTTGACTCC
>PIVX01000115.1 GCA_003353785.1 Gammaproteobacteria bacterium
TCTGACTACTACTGCGTATCATCCTAAAAGTAACGGACTCTGTGAACGTGCAAACGGCACTTTGGCAGACATGCTTGCTAAAGTTATTGGTCAAAAATCGGACCAATGGGATAAGCACTTAATGGAGATGGTGTGGGCTTATAATCGAACACCCCAGGATTCGACACACATGACACCCTATTTGTTACACTTTGGCCGTCAGCCAGCCAGGTCTGGTCAATCATCGATTGGCAAACTACCTGCCTGTAGCTTTGAATTAGGCAATGATGCATTGACTGATAACACGTTACAACAATTTTATCTACACTGTGCGGCCAAAGCCAGTGACGAGGCCAAGCGGCGACAGGCCCAGTCATATAATAGCGTGAATAAGACCAAAGACAGTCAGTTCTTTGTTGGCGATCGTGTGCTCTTGTTCTCCCCTGCTGTCCAAACAAATAAATTATCTAGACTTTATACTGGTCCTTATTTAATAACTAACATTATTAATTCTAATGCTGTTGTTATTTCAGTTTCCAATCCTACTTCACCTCCTAAAAATGTGCATTTGGATTCTTTGAGTCTTTGCTACCCTGAATTGCCTGATTTCCCTTCACCGAGGACGGTGAAACAAAGAAGCGGAGAAAATACAGTCGTGTTTGACAATGAAGAAGAAACGCCGATTAAAACATTGCTTCCAACAGCATCTACTTCTCCCTCCTTAACTGCCAATACTAATCGAGCCACCACTCATACAGGTACAGTAGTAGAAAAGCAGGTTGAGGGTAGAGCTAAGGCGGGCGTGTCCACCTCTCTACGAAAAATAATTGTGTCGGGTGAAATGGATACTGATCAGAGAAATGAAAAGGATGGTAGTGACTCGGATACTGTCCAAGGTTCAGACAATGATGAGCCAATGGAGACTAGTGGTACCGAAGTTACTAGTACTGCCCATGTAAACACAATTTTTGCGATAAATATGGTTACCGTACCCATGTCTACTGTTCCCTCTTCATCTGATGTTGCAACTATGGCTATACCAGCTACTCCAGTTGTGTCAGAAGTTGAGCACGGAACCAAGCATGGTGATACGACAACTTCCGTGTTTTCAATTAATACAGTCACTGTTCCCATGCCTACTGCCCCTTCTAACGATATTACAACTATGGCTGCACCAGCTACTCAAGTTGTGTCGGAAGTTGAGCGAGAAGCAGTGGATGGTGAATCAACAACTCCTGTTTTTGCTTTCAGTGACTCTCTTCGTTTATTATTAACTCCTCTGGTCACTACTACTTCATGCACCACTGAAACTACAGACTCTGTTGTGAATACTGTAGTCATTTCAAATTGTGACCCCTATACTAGCCCCTTAGCATCTCATATGGGACACACCACACTTGCACACATGATCTCTATTCCGATTTCAACTAGTCGGCTTGGTGCGAGTACAGTGGGTAGTACCCCTCCAGCCCCACTTCTGGGAGGAGAAAATACTGAAGAATTAAAATCATTGCTTCCAATTCATTCTGCGCCTCCCTCTGTTGCTACTAACACCAACCGAGTCACCACTCGTAAAGGTACGATAGTAGGGAAGAAGGTAGAGGACAGAGTTAAGGTCGGAGTGTCCACCTCTTTACGGAACTTTGTCGTATCGAGTAGAATGGATACTGGACCGAAAGATCGTAAAGATAACGGTAATAATAGTGACTCCGATATGGACGAGAAAACGCTTCTCGGTTCAGGAGATGAGGAGCCGATGGAGACTAGTCCTAGTGAGGTCACGAGTACGGCTCATGTGAATACGATTTTTTCGATTAATACGGTTACGGTACCCACGTCCACTGTTCCCTCTTCGTCGGGTGTCACAACTATGGCTAGACCAGCTGCTCCAGTTGAACCCGAGGTGGAGACAGAGCAGAGTGATGTTACGGTTCCCGTGTTCGATTTTAGTGAACCTCATTGTTTAATGGCAAATCCAGCGGTCACTACTAATTCATGCACTATGGAAACTACGGGTACTATCACAGGTACGGTGGCTACGGTAAATCGTGATCCCTATGCCCGTCAGTTCGCATCTCATATGGGACACACTACTACAACACCTATGATCTCTATTCCGATTTCAACTAGTCGGCTCGGGGGAAGTACAGTGGGTTGTACTCCACCAGCCACACCCCCGGTGCCAAATACACTACAAGTGCCTTTTGAACAACGTGGTGCTAGTGCTGACAGACTTGTGCCTTACCAATGGGTGGATATGGAAAATAGACCCCCGGCTACTGCTAGTCAATTCAGATTATTCAGTGCGGATTCGACCCCCAGTTCTCCAGTGACCGTAATGGCTCCACCAGCTATTCCTCCGGTA
>PIVX01000693.1 GCA_003353785.1 Gammaproteobacteria bacterium
TTGTTTACTATTTTAGGGCCGTGTGCAATAGGGGCAGATTTACGTCTCGTCTACGGCGAAGTCAGACAAGAGTCTGGGGTTGGAAATGAAAGAAAGCGACACAACACACAAAAATGACTGATAAAAGGGGAAAATACACGACTAAAGGGGGGAAAAGGAGGAAGAAAGAAGACTAAATACCTGTGATATGACGATTGGATACGTTAGAAAGCGTTACTTTTCTAGTAACGTCCGTTACAATACTATTTTATTACTGTTATATCAATGATAAGTAAAGAAATGCTTACACAACTCACAAGTGTTGACTTGGGTTGATACTAAATTTACAAGCTCACAGGTGAAATAGTTATATAGTTTATTTAAGTTTATATACCGGGTGGATAATATAATAAAAGGCAAAGTGATATGATAAATACAGAAAGTGAAAGAGAGAACACTAAGCTACACTAAATATCCTAAGAGAAGAGACCGGTTCGCAAGGCGGTAGAGAACAAAGACTCTTCTACACAGCTACTGCATACAACTGGTCCGCGCTCTCGTCCGACAACCAGAGGCCTTCTCGCAAACA
>PIVX01000694.1 GCA_003353785.1 Gammaproteobacteria bacterium
CAATCGATAATCGATCGATAGTTTATTTGATTTTCTGATCGCGTTTGATTCGCGACATTATTAGCTTTTGATCGATGTAGGTTTCAATGTCTGTCGACAAGTATTCGAAAAATCGATATTTGCATATTTGATTAGCACAATTAGCATTAATTATGAAATTTTTAATTTTTATTTTGATCGTATAAAATTCGGCACATTATTAGCTCTCGATCGATGTAGGTTTCAATGTCTGTCGACAAGTATTCGAAAAATCGATATTTGCATATTTGATTATCCGCATATTTGTTTTAATTTATTTCATAAATAAATAATTTGTCCCTTTTACGAACCCGCTCCGTATATTTGTTTTATTTATTTGATAAATAAATAATTTGTCCCTACGAACACGTTCCGTATATTTGTTTTATTTATTTAGCATTTATGAACTGTCTCTGGTGCCGTAACGGCCGAGATCAATCTTTGTGCCAAAGCAATCGCCTTTCACGCCTGTGCCACTAAATGGACGAAAAAGTTGCGATATACCTCTCATTAGAATAATATTTTTATTTAAAGCACAGGAAAAGAGGAG
>PIVX01000695.1 GCA_003353785.1 Gammaproteobacteria bacterium
AAAAAGGACAAAAATTAAACAACGACATTCAAAGCAAACAAAATGAATTAATTCAATTATTAAACAATCATGACAATGAACTAAATAACCAACAGATTACCATGCAATGTAAACAAATCACCGACGAAATCGATCAAATAATGCAAAAACAAAATGAACAAAAAATTCAAAATGAAATTGAATCAATTAACCAATCGGTGGCACGAAAAGATCACAAATATTGGACAAAAATGAAAAGTATAGCAAAGGATGATGGCGGTGTAATAATTGAAGAGCAGCAAATATTTAACATTGCCATTAAAGCAGAAGAAATATTAAAGCAAATTAGAATATTATATGAAAAAAACACAATCATTGACCCACGCCTTAAAGAATTCTATGAAAATGAAGATGAACGAATCGATGCATTGGATATGATGAAATATGGCGATAATAATAAATTTACATTTGATGAATGCAGAATATTCACTGAAAACTACAAAAAGAAGAAAAAAGGAAACAAATCCAGTGGATTAGATTTGATAAATTGGGATTTAGCCAAATTATTAGATGACGAATGCGATGCAA
>PIVX01000696.1 GCA_003353785.1 Gammaproteobacteria bacterium
GCTAAGGTTGGGTAAGGTTGGCTAAGGTACCTGGCATGTCGTACATACCTCTAGAATGGTTTCCGCATATTTTAATTCATTATAATGAAATGTACATATGATATATGATGTATTACTATCCTATCCTATACTATCCTATCCTATACTATCCTATACTATCCTATACTATCCTATACTATCCTATCCTATACAATAGATATGTTAGACATAGTTTCTTGAGTTAGTGATCAATAATAATGATCATCATATAATAATAATAATATCGAAAATCTTATATGTCAACAATGAAGCCTTTAACAACGTTTGCTAAGGTTTCCTAAGGTTTCCTAAGGTATACTAAGGTACCTGACATACCGTACATACCTCTAGAATGGTTTCCGCATATTTTCATTCCTTAGGATTTAGGATGTTCGGATGATGGATGATGTATTACTATACTATCCTATCCTAATAAATAATATCTAAAATCTTATATGTCAAGAATGAAGACTTTAAACAGGTTGGCTAAGGTTGGCTAAGGTTGGGTAAGGTTGGCTAAGGTACCTGGCATGTCGTACATACCTCTAG
>PIVX01000697.1 GCA_003353785.1 Gammaproteobacteria bacterium
TATTTTGGCGTTATTTAAACCCATCTCGCCATATATTAACTTTTATTTATTTTTAGTTTTGATTGCTATCATTTGATCAAAATTTAATTAATTCATTTGTTTATGTCCAGTGTAACGTCAGAAAGTGGAGAGTCTGGACGGGGTGCAACTCCGTTGTCAGACGACAAACCTGAGGTTGCCCCAGTTCAACCCTCTGGAAGTGAATTGGGATCAGAATCGGACGGAAGTGGAAGTTCGGGAAGTTCATCTGAATCAAGCAGTGACGAGGAACCAGAGAAAAGAGAAGAAGCTTCAGGAGGAAGTCAGAAACCCGGACCAAGAAAGGAACAAACACCAGAACATAGAGAAATCAATATTGATAGTCCGGAAGAGATGGATCAAGATGAAAAATCAGATGGAGGAGGAAGAAGGGGAAAACTAGATATTAAACCATTTGCAGAACAAAGAGCGGTGACTGTAGATCAGGAAGAGGAGGTACTGGAACCATTGGAAGAACTCGACGATGATCCTCTTGTACTCCAGACGGATAGAGCATCGGGATCTCGACGTCGAGCTCTGGATTCTAG
>PIVX01000698.1 GCA_003353785.1 Gammaproteobacteria bacterium
CTCAATTTTTGATGAGGAATTCAGTGGTGCCATTAAAAAATCGAAATTCCTTCCGAAATTTGCGTTATTTTGCAATTTTTAGTGTTTTTGATGATTATTATGGTCTTTGCCTAAATTCTGCTGATTTGGGGTTTTTCTCAATTTCAACGTGCTTAGATCAGAAAAGTATCTGTACAAAAGTTGTTCCTCTTAGTGACGCGGACCTTTATCGAATATTTTTTTTGAATTTTTGACATAAGAAATTTTTTGGCGGGAAATTCAAAAAAATCGACTTTTTTGGCAATGTTCCAAACTAAAATTTGAATCCGGATTCGGATTGCCCATGTCACGAGGATCTCGAAAATATATAATATGATGGATTTACGACCTTTTCTTCAAGAGTTATGACAGTTTTTGTGAGGATAAAAATGGTTAAAAATACGATTACGTTTTTGACCTACCCGGCCTCACAAAAACTGTCATAACTGTTGAAGAAAAGGTCGTAAATCCATCATATTATATATTTTCGAGATCCTCGTGACATGGGCAATCCGAATCCGGATTCAAATTTTAGTTTGGAACATTGC
>PIVX01000699.1 GCA_003353785.1 Gammaproteobacteria bacterium
TTGTTTACTATTTTAGGGCCGTGTGCAATAGGGGCAGATTTACGTCTCGTCTACGGCGAAGTCAGACAAGAGTCTGGGGTTGGAAATGAAAGAAAGCGACACAACACACAAAAATGACTAATAAAAGGGGAAAAGACACGACGAAAGGGGGAAAAGGGAGGAAGAAAGAAGACTAAATACCTGTGATATGATGACTGGATACGTTAGAAAGCGTTACTTTTCTAGTAACGTTCGTTACAATACTATTGTATTACTGTTATATCGATAATAAGTAAAGAAATGCTTAAACAACTCACAAGTGTGGACTTGGGTTGATACTAAATTCACAAGCTCACAGGTTAAATAGTTATATAGTTTATTTATATTTATATACCGGGTGGATAATACTATAAAAGGCAAAGTGATATGATAAATACAGAAAGTGAAAAGGCACACTAAGCTACACTAATATCCTAAGAGAAGAGACCGGTTCGCAAGGCGGTAGAGAACAAAGACTCTTCTACACAGCTACTGCATACAACTGGTCCGCGCTCTCGTCCGACAACCAGAGGCCTTCTCGCAAACA
>PIVX01000700.1 GCA_003353785.1 Gammaproteobacteria bacterium
ATGGGCCCTTTTTTCGGTAAAGATGTTGCCCAGAAACACTTTGGTGATTTGGTAAAATTACATATTTGGCCAATTTTTTACAAAGATGAGATTACTAAATATCGCATGCTCGTTAATTTATCATTCAATAAATTAAAGGGCACATCTTATAACAACTTCATCGACAAGGATGAAGTATTTGTTTGCTTTCTTAAAATAAAAGATATTGTTCAAATGATTGTTGATTGTAATCTAAAATGGCTGTGGGCAATTGATGCTTTCATGGCATACTTTTCTGTCCCAATCCAATCCAAATTCACTCCTAAATCGGGAATCAAAATGTGTGGAATTTATTTCTTCTATATCTCGTTAGCAATGGGCATGGGTAGCTCGTCTAATCTTTACACTCAGTTTGCTGATGCAGTAAATTGGATAATCGTGAATGATTATCAATCTTTGTTTGTAATCATGGCTTCTGAGATTGAATACATTTTATTGAAACATTATATGGATGATTTCATTGGTGGTGCCAAGTCGAAAAGGCTGGCCCAATGTCAATTAGATCAAACAAAGTGGTGGTGGTAT
>PIVX01000701.1 GCA_003353785.1 Gammaproteobacteria bacterium
AAAGTATCGATGAACTTTTCCACTAAATTATAGCCATACATTGCAACTATGTACAAGCCAATGTATGATTTTTTGAAGGTATGATCAAGGTATGATCAAATGTATGATCAAGGTATGATCACAGCGGTATGTATGATCAAATTTATGCACCAAAAAATTGTTTTTTTTTTGTTTTTTTGTGCATGTGCCTCAAGTGCATGTGATCATACATATATGTATGATCACATTTATACGTACAGAATATATGATCATACCTATGTATGATCAAATTCATATGGACAAATACAGAGCTTTTTTTTTTCTTTTTCTCATGGGCCTCAAGTGCGTGTGATCATACACAAATGTATGATCAAAAATATGTGTACAAAAAAATAAGTTAAAATTTACTTCAAAATGTTTTGTTGAATCATTTTTTGTCGTATCGAATAATATTCCTCCGTACACATGAATGCATAAATATCTTAATAATAGTTTATTGATAGATTATGACACTGTGTCAGCATACTAAGCGGAATATTCAGACAGGATACTTAATGATTCAACGCTTGAGCACTCAAAGGTGGC
>PIVX01000702.1 GCA_003353785.1 Gammaproteobacteria bacterium
TTGTATCAAGAGTTAAATTTAAGAAAAGTATATGACGAATGGCAAAAAAAAGCACATAAAGAACTATTGGTAGCAATTAAATCCATTCATGTGTTGCCAACGGAAATGTTCACAATCATAATTGATAAACTTTATAAAAGAAACAAATGAAAATTGACAAACTTTATTGATAATACAGTAGTATTTAATTAGCTGAGACTTATTTAATCTCTTTAGTTTAGTATCTTATATAGTCGTGAATTCGAATAAATCAGGAATTGTGTCACCGCCGACATCATGCAACCAAATTCTAATTTGTTCCTCTTCTTCATTATATGGCGCATTGTTTTTTTACCGGCCGGTGTAGAGCTGTCCGCTATCTCCAGTATACAATTAAAGGCTGAATTTGTGTATACAGTCTCGTTTGTATATTTGTAGACGTGCGTTTGCCTTTGTAGTGAATTTGAAACAAGTTTCAAATTCCAATTTTTTGCGGAGCATAGTAAAATTCCCCTGTCTGTATATATATGCAATAGATGGATCAACACCAATGCCATAATGTAATACTAGATTTTAATTTTTTT
>PIVX01000703.1 GCA_003353785.1 Gammaproteobacteria bacterium
CGCCCATCATCATAATTTAAATTTATTGTTTTTTTTTTGTTTCTGGATCTGACAGTTAACTGTCAGATATTTTTCCTTGCACACAAAAAAACATTTATCCGTTTGCAAGAATAAAAAATTAAAGATAAATGCGTGCAGCCTATAATTATGATGATGGGCGTGCACTAGCTCATCATCATCATATTCTTTCCAATCCAAATCATTTTTTCTTTTTCTTTTCTTTTTCTTTTCAATTTTTCATTCAGTTTGTGGTCGTCCAAGACCATATATCCCTTTTTTCTTTCTTTTTCTTTTCAATTTTCCTATTCAATCCGTGGTGGGTTATCGCCACCAATTCTTTCCTTCTTTTTTTTCCAATTTTTTCTTTTTCTTTCTTTTTTTCAATTTTTTCATTTAACTTTGCACCGCATCTCTCTCTCTCTCTGATGCGCCACAAACAACTCGCAAATAATATCAATCCACTTTGCGCCGCATCTCTCTCTCTCTCTCATGCGGCACAAACAAATCCAATTAATCCAGCCAATCCACCATAATTTGTATAATGCAACGTGATAAAGATGCAG
>PIVX01000704.1 GCA_003353785.1 Gammaproteobacteria bacterium
GAACATGTAGATAGACGACATCAGAATGATTATGGATATCTGCGTCATATCATGCGTCGATATTATCGACCTGGCTCCACTGTTTTTCCTCCCCCTCATCGGGACAGACTACCCCGACATCCTCACAATCCCATTGTGAGCGAATCCATTACCAGTTATCCTGGGTATCCGGGCGCGGCGAGACCTAATGTCCCGGGTACTGTATGTTTATACCATTGTCCACAATGGTCACCACAAGTTTGGTTATGGTATTTTGAACAACATATGAACCTTGTTGGCTGTTGGAAAGACGAAGACAAACGTCCCTGGTTGGTTCGATGGATGAATACTATGGATGAATTCGATTTCCCCTATGGTACTTATATGGAATTGAAGACGTCCTACAGAGAATATTTTGGCGTGAAGTGGGATATGTACAAAACTACTGTGGTTGCTTTTGCTCGTCCTAGGGATGACCGAGCGGTAAGTCCTTCTAATTCTGAATCAGTTATAGAAGTACCAATGGCTGAGGTCCCTCCGGCGGCAGACCCCGCAGCGGACCCGCCAAGCCCCTCTGAGTCTC
>PIVX01000705.1 GCA_003353785.1 Gammaproteobacteria bacterium
ATTTGAGATTCTGAATCTGACATTTGAGATTCTGAATCTGACATTTGAGATTCTGGATTTGAGATTCTGATTCTGAAGACTCCAAACATTTCTAGTAGTCACTACAAAACGTTTCTGTGATCAGGAAACTGACATTGATATATGCAGTATATGATAGTGTGACAACGCTTGTATAATCACTGGAAATTATACTTACGTTCCTATATAACGTGAATGTAATAACACAATGGCACCCTCTCAACAACGATAACTCAGTGGTGATCAGTTAATGATAATAACTCCGTGGTGATAACTCAACGGTGTTAACACAATTGTAATAATTCAACAGTAATAACTCATTGCTGATCCATCAATGGTATCAACTCAACAGTGATAAAACAATGATAATAACTCATTGGTGATAACGCATTGGTGATCTAGCAGTGGTAACAACGTATTGGTGATCTAGCAGTGGTAACAACGTATTGGTAATCTAGCAACTGTAATAACTTAATGGTGATAACTGAATGTTTATATCGTGTCGTGATCACTATCCGTTATAACCTACGGTGACAACAGTGT
>PIVX01000706.1 GCA_003353785.1 Gammaproteobacteria bacterium
GGGAAAATACTAATGGTATGCAAAAACAGATCATAATCATTATCATCAACTTGATCATGAAAGAGACGATAACGTTGAAGAGTACTTGCATGCTTTTCATGATATTATCAATAGTTATATAGTTAGAGGTCCAAACAGTTTGGAGGTGAATTTTAACATAACCTGAAAGGAACAAAATTGATTTTCTATACCGTATATCAGTGATGACCAACCTTCGGCGTTAGTGGAGCCGCATAGTGCGGCTCCGAGTAAGAAGGTGGAGCCGCGCGGCGCGATAGCGCCGCGCGCGAAATTTTTTTTGCGGCTCCAGTGACAGGGTCGGAGCCGCACTTCTCTGTTAACTGGATATTATTGGCATGTAAACAACTTTAACATGCATTTTATCGTCAAATAAGCTCACAGAAAGTCATAAGTGACGAATTCTAGCAAATGACACCAGATAATCGAAGCACTTTGTGCTGTTGTCATATGTTTTGAAACATCATATAAAGCTACTGGAGCCGCACAAAATTGTCTGTGGAGCCGCAAGCGGCTCCGGAGCCGCAGGTTGGTCACCACTGC
>PIVX01000707.1 GCA_003353785.1 Gammaproteobacteria bacterium
AAGAAGATCGATATGCACTGTTTATCATTATTATTATTAAATAATTTATCATTTAATATATTTGAGGATGAATCAATACAAAAAGCATCAGATATTCCTCTTTATATTTGTAATTTTTTTGCAAATTTTGTCAATAATATTCATACAATTGAGTTGAATGTGTTTATGATGAATCTACATTTAGAAGCTGCCAAATATAATAAATATGGATATAAATTATTAAAACCATTATTTTTTATTATGACTGAGAATACAAATTCGGAAACAGTAAATTTTACAAAATTAGTTAAAATATTTCGACGCAAATTAACACAAATATTAATTTATAAAATTGTATCATCAAGAAAAGGATGGTTAAAATCAATATATTTAAATGATATGTTTTTGTGTGAAATCTTGAATGGAATCAAAATAATCAATAAATCAGTGATATTATCATCAATTTTCAAACAATTTGTAATAATCAATCCATTCGATTCAATACCAATATTTATAAGAAATAATCAATTAATATTTCAACAAAATGGATGGAATTTACATCATTCAACATATCATCATCC
>PIVX01000708.1 GCA_003353785.1 Gammaproteobacteria bacterium
CAAAATTGCTAATTAGATCTAACAGAATTCTAAAATTGACCGCGGGAAGGAACGTTACTTGTATTTGCAGTTTACAATTTTTCCATTGTAAATTGGAAGCTTTAACAAAAATTTTTGGTATATCTAGCGAAAAACAGTTTTTACCTTTGGGATTACTCAAAAATCTCGACCTAAACATTAATGTGAAGGGGTTCGTACCCTCGGAGGACTATTGGGAACCGGAAAAAATGAATCCAAAACGGAGAGCAGAGTTTCGAGAGTGGTATAGAAAATTAGATCCCAAAAAGTTCGATTTATTCGAATTGATATGCTGGTATTGTGGTATAGATGTAATTGTGCTCTATCAGAGCTGTATGGCATTTCGACGTCTAGTCCACGGGTAAGAGTCCAACAAAAAAGTCTTGCTTGCCAACCTTTAACCTTTTTTTAGTCAAACGGGCGTATGCCCTTTCACTAGCGGTTGCACTACTTTGACCAGTCTCACTGCTAAGATATGGCGCAAAAAGTTTTTGCCACACGATCCGGAGACGTTATTGACCTCGATAGCGCTGATACCCGA
>PIVX01000709.1 GCA_003353785.1 Gammaproteobacteria bacterium
ATGCTAATTATGCTAATTAAATATGCAAATTTCGATTCGTAATAATATATAACGATATATACATCAAATGAAAGCTAATAATGTCCCGAATTATATGCGAGCAAAATAAAAGTTTAAAAATTCATAAATTATACTAATTATGCTAATTAAATGTGCAAATATCAATTCGTAATAATATATAATGGTATATACATGAAATGAAAGCTAATAATGTCAGGAATTATATGCGAGCAAAATAAAAGTTTAAAAGTTCATAATTAATGCTAATTATGCTAATTACATATGCAAATTTTGATTCGTAATATTATATAACGATATATACATCTAATGAGACCTAATAATGTACCGAATATAACTATGTATAAATATATGATTTAACCTTGATGTAACGACGGGCGTCGTTTGTACTTTAAAAATACAAACGGCGCCCAGGCTATTTACAGAGAGATAATGACCTATAGCATTGAAATAAGTTACTATAACGTTGAGGTAACGACGGGCGCTGTTTGTATTTTCAAAATACAAACGGCGCCCACTCTGTTTAGAGAGAGATATTGAT
>PIVX01000710.1 GCA_003353785.1 Gammaproteobacteria bacterium
TTTTCCAATTTTTCTATTCAATCTGCGGTGGCTTATAACCACCAATCCTTTCCTTCTTTTTTTCCAATTTTTTCATTTTTTTCTTTCAGTTCGTGGTGTTCCTCACCATCTTTTTCTTCGTTCTTTTTTTGATGATGATGGCGATGCACTGTGTCATCATCATAATAATCAAAAATTTCCCTTTCCATTCCCATCCAATTCATCCAATCCTACAGACCGGGGATGGACCGGCTATTTGCACTGCTTTCTACGCCGGGGATGGACCGGCTATTTGCACGGGCAGTTTGATATATACTGATTTGCGGAGCATGCGTGTCATAGCAGAGGCTCCATATTAATTAAATAATAAAATAATATAATAATATCCATAATCCATATCCATTCCATCTCATCACCGTAGGATTCGAACCTCCATCCATTTGGTTTGCTTTCCATTCAAACCAATGCTCTGCCAATTGAGCTAGGTGCTTATCAGCATTATCTAATTCCTATGTGGAGGACTATTTTTCAAATGAATTATAAATTTTATAATCTAGTCAGGGGAGGAGTGGGATGAGT
>PIVX01000711.1 GCA_003353785.1 Gammaproteobacteria bacterium
TGCAGTCAGTCAAGTTGACAGATAATTTGGTTGCGGATTTCGTGCGGCATCAATTTCGGGAGAAGAGCTTTGAAAAACGGTTAGATGCAAATGTGAATGAAGAAGATTTGAAAGAGAAGAAATCAAGACTATGCAACGGCCCGCACCATCAAATTAATGATTTATATGCGAGATATGGAGAGTGCCCAACCGGTCAATGGTCTGCTCTCAATCCACGCAAAGTAAATACATTCTTTCAAATACAATTTCGGATGAGATAATGAATAAAATCGCGCCTTTTAACCATCCGTTGTGTGTGGTATTAAGCCGCGCGAATCAATGCGATGTGGCATTGTGTGAAACACGAAGGAATGGCGCAAACTGCTAATTATGAAGATAAAATTTTCGTATTGCGCAATTATTACTAAATAAAATATTTGAACGACTTTAATGGTTTGAACCCCTTTGATTTATTGCCGCCAAACCTGCACAAAAACGGAATTATATCATGACCGCCACAAACACCGCAAACACAAGCTACAAAGCAGTGAATGTTAGCGAGTTTACGGCGGCGCCGAT
>PIVX01000116.1 GCA_003353785.1 Gammaproteobacteria bacterium
CCTTTAGCTTCTGTCCTACTATTAACTAAATTCCCCTACATACTTTTACCGAGTTACGGGTGGGACGAAAGCATAACTTTGGTGTCATTTCAGAATTACAAATGACCCTGAAAATCACAAATCATATTACATCTGTCTCCAACCTTGCCCCCACTCCTCTTAACAGCATTGAGGGGCAAGGTTGGAGACAGATGTAATATGATTTGTGATTTTCAGGGTCATTTGTAATTCTGAAATGACACCAAAGTTATGCTTTCGTCCCACCCGTAACTCGGTAAAAGTATGTAGGAGAATTTAGTTAATAGTAGGACAGAAGCTAAAAGAAAAGGCCTAACACGCTCGCTAATACTAAGCCGACTCTTAAATCGTCTCCTTAAAGCTAAGGCTTTTGTGCTTACACTAATGATTTTTATGGGGTGGCTTAGCCTGGAACTCTTTAACGACTTCGGGGGCATGTTCTGTTTAAACTATTAAGCTACAATAAGCAGGGTAAAAACTTAACCTGGCCGTAGAACAAGAAGAGAAAGACTAAGGAAACACGTTTACATTTATCCTGAAGATAGCTAAACGGCGAAGCCTATAAAGAGGCACGGGCGGAGAATCGAGCAGCGATCTCAACGTGTGTCTTATTCTTTAATCCAGGTAACAGAACTCGAGCAATGTTGTGAGGGCGACTTAAGTGTCTAAGAAAAACTTGAAAGATAGTAAAGAACACGTGCATTTGACAACGTCTCTGAAGAAGGAAGCCCCTAGCAGCCTGATTTAAGTTATTAGTAGTCAGGCAAATCAATCTACTGGGGGTTTTCTTAGGAGGCCTGTGCGCTCCTCTTTCAAAAGAGGAACTTCTGGGTTGAATTTATCTCTTAAGACTATGTTGTCTTCTTTTTAGCCTCTTTCTTATTTTTCTTTTCCCTAGAAAAAGCCGAGTGGAGGCTTCTATCAAGAGCCCCTGAACCTTTGTAGGCACAGTGCTGGTTTTTCTCTTTTGAGGTATCTTCATCTTGTTTTCTCTTCTTTTAAATGCCGGGGGACCTTGGGCTCTTCTTTCAGAAGAGGCTCTCTCAGGTATATTTTTATAAATACAACGGGGGTGATTTATTTACTTCTGGTTAATTTTCTTTTGTTGTAAGGGGCCTTCGCCGAGGGTCTCCTCTTATAAACATCGGGAGAAGAATAGCAAGTTGTGTGGTATAGGACTCTCCGCTTTCTTTTACAGGTTGTAGTTACGCGAGAGATTAATAAAGATAAACAGATCTTTAGTGTTAAACACGTAGGCCTTTTATTCTACTAATAAGATTTACCAAGATTCCTGTTTTAGTACAAACTAAATGTGCGAACACTAATCTTGGCGGCTGGGCACTATATGTCAGGTTTACGGTGAGGCAATTGTATAGGTTTACAAGGGTTTGGTCATTCAACAGGATTAAAATAAAAGACAGAAGAAAAGATAACTGCGAGGGCAATCGCTGTATATCAGGGAAGGAGACGCTCTGTGTAGTTTAAAAATAAAAGAGGAAGCCGCCAAGTGAAGTGCTTAGCACATTTAGTTTGTACTAAAACAGGAATCTTGGTAAATCTTTATTAACGAGCTATAAGGCACGTGTGTTTAACACTAAAGATCTATTTAGTGAAGGAATAGTCTCTTTTAGAAACTCTAGCTTGAGATTCTTTAACGATTTCAGCGTCATGTTCTGTTTAAACTATTAAGCTATAAATAAGTTGGGTAAAACTTTAACTCGGAGGAAAGCCTAGGAGAGAGACCACAATTGATTTAAGATACATACTTATAGCATCGGTGTTCCGAAGACACCTGGCCGATAAAAGAGTAAAAATATCCGGACCTAACATCAGTGTGAGAGGGAGGCGCCGCTAACAAACTGATTTAAGTTGCCGGCAGGCGGGCCAGTCTTCCCCCGAATTTATCTTTTAAATCTAAGCCGTCTTCTTTTCTCTCCTTAAGTGCAGGGCGCTGTCCCTCCTTCAGGGGCCTCACCGGCATACTTTATAAGTATGATATAAATATAACGATGATTTCTCTAACTATAGTTTATTTTTCTCTGGCTGCAAGAAAGGCGGGATAAGTTTTAGTCAACTCAGTAGGTGTTGTGAGAACAAGGATGTTTGCTTTCCGGGGTCCTTCCTAAAGCCCACATTCCGGACTAATTTAGTTTAAAGAATGTTGATTTTGTAAATCAAAGGAGCTTTAGTAGTCCTGTTGTTCTATAGTAGAAAATAAACTATAAAGATATTTATCTAAACCGGAGGTATAAAATTATACAATAATATTTAATATAGTA
>PIVX01000712.1 GCA_003353785.1 Gammaproteobacteria bacterium
GGTTCCGGAATCGCCGGACCGAAATTGACATTTATTTTGTGTTCGTCCATCCACCCAATACCCACAAAACAAATTTCAGCCGAATCCGACCAATATTGAACGTTTTATAACCATTCCCATTTCACTTCGTGACCCCGCGAATCTCCGGTTCCGGAAACGCCGGACCGAAATTGACATTTATTTTGTGTTCGTCCATGCACCCAATACCCACAAAACAAATTTCAGCCGAATCCGACCAATATCGAACGTTTTATAACGATTCCCATTTCACTTCGCGACCCCGCGAATCTCCGGTTCCGGAAACGCCGGACCGAAATTGACATGTATTTTGTGTTCCTCCATGCACCCAATACCCACAAAACAAATTTCAGCCGAATCCGACCAATATTGAACGTTTTATAACGATTCCCATTTCACTTCGTGACCCCGCGAATCTCCGGTTCCGGAATCGCCGGACCGAAATTGACATTTATTTTGTGTTCGTCCATCCACCCAATACCCACAAAACAAATTTCAGCCGAATCCGACCAATATTGAACGTTTTATAACCATTCCCA
>PIVX01000713.1 GCA_003353785.1 Gammaproteobacteria bacterium
AAAACATATAGAACCATATCAAAAACCTATAGAAAACACGTAGAAACCTATCAAAAACCTATAGAAAACATGTAGAAACCTTTCAAAAACCTATAGAAACCTATCAAAACCTATAGAAAACCTATAGAAACATATCATAACCTATAGAAAACATGTGGCAACCTATCAAAACATATAGAAACCTATCAAAAACTATAGAAAACCTATAGAAGCATATCAAAACCTATAGAAAACATGTGGAAACCTAACAAAAACCTATAGCAACCTGTAGAAAAACTATATAAAACCTATAGAAACCTATAGAAGCATACCAAAACCTATAGAAAACATGTGGAAACCTAACAAAATATATAGAAACATATAGAAAAACTATAGAAAACATATAGAAACCTATATTGGCAACGAGTTCCCGCCAAAAAAAAACCCTACTATGGACAAACCCCCATCCCTGTAGGGGATGGGGGTTTGTGCACGCCCTGGCGTGCCCATAGTAGGGTTTTTTTTTGGCGGGAACTCGTTGCCAATATAGGTTTCTATATGTTTTCTATAGTTTTTT
>PIVX01000714.1 GCA_003353785.1 Gammaproteobacteria bacterium
GGATTGTCTCGATATAGCTGGATTTAATCCGCATCGGAGTCCAACTTTTCAGATTCAATTAGACAAGAGTCTAATTTGCCTTTGTCGATTTTAGGTACTGCGGCAAATTTTACTGCCGTTCCTTTGAAATCGCAAGTGCATATGGTTGTCATAATAACAAGTCTGGTCGTTACTTGCGGAGGGCAAAGAAATGATTTTATTGGTGCAATTTCTGTCTGACGGCTGAGTTTTTCACTTCAGCCGAACAACCTTTGAAACTACCGTAATCTTCACACGTTATGCACGGTAAGACGGCGTAAAGGAGGAGTGGAATAGTTATTGCACCATTCCTAATCTGCGCGTTTTCTGCGATCCGACGCAAAGGGGATCAACGCGGTCTTTTACAAGATGGTGTAAACAGTGCCCATCCGTTTTTGTCGTATGAGCGGGAAAATTTTAGTTTTCAAATTCGAGTTTTTAACTTCGAATTTTAAATATGGAATTTTTCCTACTCTTCTCCATATCTGTCCGGGTGTCTTCCCCGATTTTTGAGGAGACTTCTCCTGAAGACGACAGT
>PIVX01000715.1 GCA_003353785.1 Gammaproteobacteria bacterium
ATGAAAATGAGAATACTCGATGAAAAATGAGAAAATTCATGAAAAATGAGAAAAATCGATGAAACTGAGAAAAATCCAAAACCTTAAGGATTCTCCTTTAGGACAAATTTTGCGAAAAAATTTCAAAATTTGACATTATATGTATCTCTTTAGTAAATCTCTGTAGGCCAAATTTCAGCTTCATATCTGCTTTAGAACAAGAGAAAAACAATAAAAGGTTACAAAAAGTTGTATAACTATATATATAGAACTCTACTTAGATAATTTTCGGATACCTAAAGGTAAAAATTTATTTTTAATTAAACCTAGGTGGGTCGGGGACCCTTAAACCCTTGAGAAGAAGTGGTGGCAGCAAAAATAAAATAAATATCATTTACAAGAAACAAATTATAAAGATTTAAAATATTCTGAATGAGATTCGAACTCATTTATATCACCATGACAGAACACCGTTTTTTTTTATTTTCACGACATTTTTGCACTCACGTGGCATGGTAGTCGTGTTCAGAATGAAGTCATAATTTGCACTTACGTGACTAATGACAACTTCATCTG
>PIVX01000716.1 GCA_003353785.1 Gammaproteobacteria bacterium
ATTATTAAGATATTTATGCATTCAGGTGTACGGAGGGATATTATTCGATACGACAAAAAATGATTCAACAAAAAATTTTGAACTAAATTTTTGTATTACACCATGGTACATAGAAATTTGATCATATTTACATATGATGATTATGATCATATTCCGTACATATGACTACATATATCTGTACATAGAAATTTTGATCATATATATGATCATATTCCGCACATATGACTACATATATCCGTACATAGAAATTTGATCATATCTATATATGATCACATGACTACGTATATCTGTACATAAAAATTTAGATCATATCTATATATCACATGACTACATATATCTGTACATAGAAATTTTGATCATATATATATATATATATATATATGATCACATGAGTACATATATGTGTACATAGAAATTTTGATCATATATATATATATGATCACATGACTACATATATCTGTACATAGAAATTTTGATCATATATATATATATATATATATGATCACATGAGTACATATATGTGTACATAGAAATTTGATCATATTTATGACATGA
>PIVX01000717.1 GCA_003353785.1 Gammaproteobacteria bacterium
TAGTTTTTTCTCTCTCAAATATTACATCGTTCGACTCTGGGACAATTTTTCCGAAAAAATCTCACATCGTTCCGAATCGATTCAAATGTCGCATCGTTTAAGTCTAACAATATTTCTCTGTCAAATATTACATCGTTCGAGTGTGTGAGAATTTTCCGAAAAAATCTCACATCGTTCCGAATCGATTCAAATGTCACATCGTTTAAGTCTAACAATCGAATTTTCTCTAAAAATGTTGCATCGTAAAAAATGTCGAAACAAAAATCCTTTTTCAAATGTCACATCGCTCGATGTTGGAGTTGGGAAGACAAAATGTCAAAAAAAAACAAAAAATGTCAAAAAATGGCAAAAAACGCCCCCTTTACCGAAATAATTTCCGAGAGGGTCTAACTCGCCGACCGGTCACCAAATGTTACATCGGAACTAGATCAGAAGTAGTTTTTTCTCTCTCAAATATTACATCGTTCGACTCTGGGACAATTTTTCCGAAAAAATCTCACATCGTTCCGAATCGATTCAAATGTCGCATCGTTTAAGTCTAACAATATTTCTCT
>PIVX01000718.1 GCA_003353785.1 Gammaproteobacteria bacterium
TCAGAATTATGAAAAATATATGCAATGATGAAAATGCATAGAAAAAAAAGTTGTATGAATGAAATCGAAAAAAAATTCACCACGGTACAGTTCAATACTTGCAGAGTCATGAAATTCATTTTTTTTTGTCCTACATAGATTGTCATCGCAATACATGCATTTTGAGAATGTGACGTAATTTTGAGAATTTTTATGAAATCTGACGATTTTTTTCAAATCTATTTTTTTTCACCATTTCTCAATTTCAGAATGCCTTTCACTAAAAAAACGTCAACAGCTGCCATCCAAAAACGATGGGACAATGCAAAGGTAACAAAAGATGTTCGCAAAGAAGTGTGCCGCAAAGCACGCCATATGAAACATATTCAAAACTTAAATTATGATGATTTTAGAAAAACCTTTACCGGTGCTATAAAAGTAAAGCCCCATCAAAATTATCCGGACCCACCTTTTGCTGAATTTAAAGCTGGAAATGCAAGTACTGTTAGCAGTTGGAAGTCAGCCGGGACTTGTTGTCAAGGACCAACAGCAAGTCAAAAAAAGCAAGAAATTAT
>PIVX01000719.1 GCA_003353785.1 Gammaproteobacteria bacterium
ATCTTTTTTTGTCACGAGCGATAGTGACCTGAATGTTTCTGCCCATAAATTCAACTCCATCACTCTTTAATGCTTTTTCTACTGAAGATTGAGAATCAAACTCAATAAAAGCGAAACCTCTAGAGCGACCTGTATCACGGTCAAGAATTAATTTTATATCACTGATACTGCCAAATTCATTAAAATGGTTTTCAAGATCATTTTCTTTAGTATCATATGATAAACTGCTTACATATATTTTATTTTGGTTCATTTTTCCCTCATTATTAAGCTGCTTTTACAATAGCTTCAGTTGTTGTTATTTTCTTCTTCACAACTTTCTTAGATTTCGTTGTCTTTTTCTTTGTGCTAGGAGCTTTTTTTTTGCTAGCTACCTTCTTCTTAGATGGTGCTGCTTTCACTGCTTTTTTTGCTAATACAGCTAAATCTTTTAGATATTGCTGTTTTGCTTTTAATAATCCTAATGATTTTTCTAAATCTGCAATATTCTTACTAAGCACCTTAATGGTTGATGCTAGTTTTTTCTTTGAAGCAGCATCTTTTGCTAACTTTA
>PIVX01000720.1 GCA_003353785.1 Gammaproteobacteria bacterium
TTTTCCAATTTTTCTATTCAATCTGCGGTGGCTTATAACCACCAATCCTTTCCTTCTTTTTTTCCAATTTTTTCATTTTTTTCTTTCAGTTCGTGGTGTTCCTCACCATCTTTTTCTTCCTTCTTTTTTTCAATTTTTATGTTGTTGTGGTGATGATGGCGATGCACTGTGCCATCATCATAATAATCAAAAATGTCCCTTTCCATTCCCATCCAATTCATCCAATCCTACCGACCGGGGATGGACCGGCTATTTGCAGTTTGATATATACTGCATTTGCGGAGCATGCGGCTCCATATTAATTAAATAATCCGGTGACGCAGTCACCGTTATCCATTCCAAAGAAACAAAAAAAAAAAATTCAAACTCATCTGAGTCATTCTGAATCTGTTTTTTGGTTTGCGTATACAATTTTTGGTATGTATATAAATTGCATTATTAAATGGAATGAGCGTTAGGGCCGTTTAGGGCAGCGGCGAGGAGACTGTATATGTCTGTTGTGCGTCGTGTTGCGGTGTGTGTGTGTGTGTGGTGAGTGGTGGCGTAAAGTTTG
>PIVX01000721.1 GCA_003353785.1 Gammaproteobacteria bacterium
TAATTTATATAATGGCAAACTTTGGATTTGTTTGTGTTTGAGAAAATTTTGATGTTGAGGTTTTCTTCAGTCATCGTCAGTCACTTAGCAAGTCAAGAAAACAATGCTTTCGTGATGTTATTTTTTTTTTGTTAAAAGCAGACAATAATATTGTTGTGTTGGTGGTAGCGCTATCGGGAACTATTCATTCGTGAGTAGACTTGCTTCTGTGCGGGCGAACAACACAATATTATTTGTCTTGCAACGGGAGATGATCCAATATCAGTAGTCTTGTATTGCGATAATGATGCAATACTGCGAAACTGTCTTCGTCGTCAAAATGATCAAATAATGAGGCGGATTGAGATTGAGATGAAGGAGAATTGAGAGAGAATGATTGTGAATTTGCAGGAGATAATAATGGTGATGCTACGGGCGATATTAATGGAGATTGAGAATTAATTTGGGAATTAATTGATGAGATCTCATAGTCGATGAGATTTAATACGGTTAACGCGGGGATTGATTGTTCATTTGCGAATGGACGAATATGTTTACGATGTGTATTGAACTC